>NZ_QGKS01000236.1 GCF_003172935.1 Micromonospora sicca
AGCTGCCACCGCCGCAGGAGCTGCTGCCGCCTCCGCCGCAGGAGCTGCCCCCGCTGAACGAGCTGCCGGAGCCGGAGAGCGCCTGACGCTGGATCTCGGCCTGCTCGGCGAAGCCCGGGTCCATCGTCCAGATGGTGGCGGTGCCGAAGAGCGCGACGGCCAGCGCCGCGTCGGACGGGCCGTAGGTGGCGTACGCGGGCGCCGACGCGGGCGCCAGGTAGGTGTGCCGGCGGCGCAGCTCGCGTACCGCCCGGTCGGCGGCGCGGGTCCGCCAGGGCACCCGGCTGAGCAGCACGAAGGCGACGAAGACCGGGACCAGGGTGAGCATCAGGAAGCCGGCCGGGCGACCGTTCGACAGCCCCACGAAGAGCCGGATTCCGCCGAGCACCAGCAGGGCGGCCAGCAGCATCGGGCCACGCCGGACGGCGGCTCGCCGGGCCGGGGCGAGCGCCAGCCCGCGTTCCTGGAGGCCGTCCCGGAGCTGTTCGAGCGCCCGGACCACCCACTCGTCGCGGCGCAGCTCCCGGGCGTGGACGTGCCTGCCGGCCGCGTTGTAGATCGCCTGGTCCAGCGGGGTGACCCCGGCGGGCATCGAGGCGCCGGTGGTGAGCCGCCGGTCGGGCCGGACGCCCACCACGCCACTGCGCCGCAGCCCGCCGAGCGCCGTCCAGACCGCGAGCTGGTCACCTCCGTTGAGGTACGCGACCTGCTGCGGTCCGAGCTGCCCGTGGTCGCCGGTGGGCGTACCGGCCAGGGCGCGGAAGCGGTGGACCAGGGTGCCGACGAGCACCACGGCCACGGCCAGGAGGTACCAGCGCAGGAATACCGGGCCGGGGATGCCCCAGGTGTCGCCCGGTGCGGCGAGAACGATCATGCTCTGCTCCTGTCGCGCGAGGGGGATCGCGGCCCCATTGTGGAGCAGACCCGCCAGGGGTGATCCGGCCCGCGGGCCGAGTTACCGGACCGAGATCCGGCGCCGTGGGGCGCACCCGGGCGGTCAGCGGCGGCGCACCGCCTCCTCGACCAGGTCGAGCACCGGCCCCAGGTCCCCGGCCGGCCGGCCCATCGCCAGGTGCAGCACCAGCCCGTCGTACGCCAGCTCCAGGAACTGGGCCAGCACGTCGATCGGCACGTCCTCGCGGAGCACCCCGGCCTCCCGCTGGCGGACCAGCCGTTCCCGGGTGGCCTCGGCGATCGCCGCCGACCGTTCCGCCCAGCGCCGGGCGAAGGCCGGGTCGGTGCGCAGCCGCCGGGAGACCTCCAGCTGGCTACCCAGCCAGCCGGTGGTGTCCGGGGAGACCGCCCGGGCGAGCAGGTCCCGCATGACCTGCACGAGGCCGTTGCGGGCCACCGTCTCCACCATCGCGGCGGCGTCGTCCTCGGCGACCGCCAGGAAGAGCGAGTCCTTGTCCCGGAAGTGGTGGAAGATCGCGCCCCGGGACAGCCCGGTGGCCTCCTCCAGGCGGCGCACGGTGGCGCCCTCGTAGCCGTGCCGGGCGAAACACGCCCGCGCGGCACCGAGGATCTCCTGCCGGCGCGCGTCGAGCTGATCCTGACTTACTCTGGGCACGGAACGATCGTGTCAGGTGCCCACGGTCGATGCAAACCGTACGTACGGCTTGGGAGCGGGAAGGGTCGAGCCGGACCACCCGGTCTACGATCGCCCGGTGACCCAGGCCACCCCACTCCCCGAGCACCCGCTGACCGTGGCGGCCGTCCAGGCCGAGCCGGTCCCCGGCGACGTCGCCGGCAACGCCACCACCGCCGCCCGGTTGGTCGGCCGGGCCGCCGACGCCCGGATCGTCGTACTGCCGGAGCTGTTCCTGCCGGCGTACCACCCGCCGACCCTGGCCGCCGACCCGGCCGGCACCGACGTGGCGGCCGGCGCGGACGGTCTGGTCGACGACCCGCGGCTCGACCCGCTGCGAGCCGCCGCCTGGGACGGCGGCGCCACCGTGGTGGTGGGCGCGGCCGTCCGGCACCCCGACGGGCGGCGGACCATCTCCTCGCTGGTCGTCGACGCCGCCGGGGTCGCCCGCTCGGCGTACGACAAGCAGCAGCTCTGGGGCGGCGAGCGGGACCTGTTCGACGCGGGCCGGCGCGGCGCCACCCTGCTGGTCGACGGCTGGCGGCTCGGCCTCGGCATCTGCTACGACGGCTGCTTCCCCGAGCACGGCCGGGCCGCCGCCGCCGACGGCGCGCACGGCTACCTGTGCCCGAGCGGCTACCTGGCCGGCTCGGCGCACCGGCGCGACCTTTACTACGCCGCCCGCGCCCTGGACAACACCATGTACGTGGTCTTCGCCAACGCCGTCGGCGGCGCCGACCCGTGGCGGTTCAACGGCGGCGCGGCGGTGTACGACCCGGAGGGCCGCCCGCTCGCCCGCGGCGCCGACGCCGGGGAGGACGTGTTGGTCGCGACCCTCGACCCCGGGGCGCTGGCGGCCACCCGGGCGGCGCACACCATGCTCGCCGACCGGCCTGCCGACCAGGGGCTCCCCCGAACGGTGCTGGCCGGCTGACCGAAGCCGTGGGGGTGCAGGCCCTGTCGGCGGTGCACCTTGGTCCCGTAGGGTGCGCGAGTGCCGCTGCTCCTGCTGGACCTGGACAACACCCTGCTCGACCGGACCGGGGCGTTCCGTGCCTGGGGAGAGCGCTTCCTGGACAGCGTCGGCGCGCCGGGCACGGACATCGAATGGCTGCTCTCGGTGGACGCCGACGGGCTGACCGACCGGTGGGACGTCGCGGACGCCATCCGGGACCGGTACGGGTTGCGCATCCCCTCCATCGATCTGGTCGACGAGCTGCACGACGGGGTGGTGGCGAACACCCGGCTGGATCCCCTGGTCGCCTGCGCGCTGCGGATAGCCGACGACGCGGGCTGGGTGCCGGTGGTGGTCAGCAACGGCGCGGTGCGGCAGCAGGACGCGATGATCCGGCGGACGGGTCTGGATCGGTACGTGGCCGACTGGGTGATCTCCGAGGAGGCCGGGGTCAGCAAGCCCAGCCCGAGGATCTTCGCGCTGGCCGCCCAGCGCGCCCGGATGCCGCTGCGGGGCGCCTGGGTGGTCGGGGACAGCCCGGAGGCGGACATCGGCGGGGCGGCCGCCGTGGGCCTGCCCAGCGTCTGGCTGCACCGCGGCCGGACCTGGTCGGACAGCCGGTTCGCGCCCACCCGCACGGTGGACGGGCTGATCGCCGCGGTGGCCACCGTGCTCGCCGGCTGAGCCGGCGCGCGTCCCCGCCCGGGCCCGGTTTATTCGGTTGACCCCGCGGCGGCCCGCGGTGAGCATGGGTCCCGCGCGCAGGCGCAGCCGCGCGGTGCCCGGTCGAGGAGAGGAGGTCGGTCATGGCCGTCTTTGCAGGGTCGTTCCACCTGCCTCCATCAGCCTCGATCAAGGGATCACCGAACCCGTGCGTGAACACGACCTCCCGGCGCGCGAGCGCCGTGGCCGCGGCAAGAGCCGCTTCGACGACGACGAACCGCATTTCCTGAAGCACGGCCGGCACGCCGAGCCGGCCCTCACCGAGCCCGACGACGAGCCCGACCCCGAGGACCCCTGGTCCTCCTGGGACGGGGCCGTGCACGGCCCGGAACCGCACCCCGAGTGGCTGGTCACCGAGCTGGCCGCGCGGGACACCGAACTCGGCGTGCTCAAGACCGGCAAGGAGGCGGACGTCCACCTGGTCCGCCGGGCCGTGCCGGAGACCGGCCGGTCCTGCCTGTTGGCGGCGAAACGCTACCGGGACGCCCAGCACCGGCTCTTCCACCGGGACGCCGGCTACCTGGAGGGGCGGCGGGTCCGCCGGTCCCGGGAGAACCGGGCGATGGCCGGGCGGACCGCGTTCGGCCGGCAGATGATCGCCGGGCAATGGGCGGCGGCCGAGTTCACGGCGCTGTCCCGGCTCTGGGAGATCGGCGCGGAGTCCGGGCGGATCGCCGTGCCGTACCCGGTGCAGCTGCTGGGCACCGAGCTGATGCTGGAGTTCGTGGGGGACGCCGACGAGGGGCAGGCCGCGCCGCGGCTGGCCCAGCTCCGGCCCGAACCGGACGAGCTGCGCGACCTGTGGGAGCAACTGGTCGACGCCCTGGTGGTGCTCGCCCGCGCCGGGTACGCGCACGGCGACCTGTCCCCGTACAACCTGCTGGTGCACCGGGGGCGGCTGGTCATGATCGACCTGCCGCAGGTGGTCGACGTGGTGGCCAACCCGCAGGGGCCCGAGTTCCTCGCCCGGGACGTCCGGGTGGTCGGCGCGTGGTTCGCCGCGCGCGGACTGCCCGCCCCGGACACCGACCCGGCCGCGCTGACCGGGCTGCTGCTGCGCGAGGCGGGCATCGGCTGAGCGGACCGGGTCCCGGGCGGGTGACCACCCGCCCGGGACCCGGGTTCACTGGAGGTAGCGCTCCACCTCCGGCACCGGGCGCTCGCCCTGGGCTTCCGGGTCGCCGTGTGCCTGCCGGGCCGCGCGGCGGCGGCGCAGCAGGTCCCAGCACTGGTCGAGGGATTCCTCCAGCGCCCGCAGCCGTTCCCTGGCCTCGTCATCGGTGCCGGCCTCGTGCTCCTGCGCGGCCGAGCGCAGCCGGTGCTCCTCGTCGACCAGTTCGGAGATCCGGTTCAGGATGGTCATGTCGTCCATGCCCCTGAGCCTGGCACAGGCCGCCCGGGCACGCCCACGTTCTGTTCGGCGTCGGCCCCGACGGCCGGAGCAGCGGCACGCAGGGCGGCGCCCGGCGGGGTAGGGTGCCACCCGATGATCTTCGTGCCGCGCCCGTTCCGTCCGGCCGACGCACCGGCCGTCGCCGCGCTGCTGCGGGCCGCCAACCCGCACGTCCTGGTCAGCCCGGAGCTGATCGCCTGGCAGGCCACCGCCAACCCGCCCGCGGAGCGGTACGCCCTGCTGGTCTCCGAGTCGACCGGGGAGGTGGTCGGCGTCGCGCGTACCGGCTTGCTGCACGAGAGCGCCGAGCCGGGCCTGGGCTTCGCCGACGTGACCGTGCACCCGGGGCGGCGCGGCGGCGGCGTCGGGTCCGCCCTGCTCGCCGCGGCCGAGGAGCGGCTCGTCGGACTGGGCGCGCGGACGGCGTACGCCAAGGTGGCCGACGATCCGTCGTCGCTCGGCTTCGCCGAGCGGCGCGGCTACCGGCGCGGTCGGCGGGCCCTGTTCCTCCGCCTGGAGCTGGCCACCGCGGCGCTGCCCGACCTGCCGGTGCCGCCCGGGGTGATCCTGGCCTCGGCGGCCGACCTGGCCGATCCGCGCCCGCTGTACGAGGCGGACCTGGACGCCGCCCGGGACGAGCCCGGCGACGTGGGCATGGACGCGATCAGCTATCCCGACTGGCTGGCCGCCTACTGGGACCGTCCGGACCTGGATCGGGCGCTGACCCGGTTGGCCATGGTGGACGATGCGGTCGCGGCGTTCAGTCTCGCCCTGACCGACGGCCGGCGCGGTTACCAGTCCGGGATGACCGGCACCCGGCCCGCCCACCGCCGGAGCGGCCTGGCCGGGCTGGTCAAGGTCGCCGCGCTGCGCGGGGCCCGACGCACCGGCTTCCGGTACGCGCTCACGACCAACGACGCCGGCAACGACGCGATGCTGGCGCTCAACCACCGGCTCGGCTACCGGACGGTCGGCGGCGAGTGGCGCTACCTGCGGAACCTTTGCGGCTGAGCACTTCCCTCACCGGTCCATTGTCGACAACGGGAATGTTGTTGTGTGAGATATTTTCTTCTCCGTCTTCTGATCCGCGGTTCCGGGTGGCATGCTCGGCGACAACATCACGGGTCATGACGGCGCCGCGACGCTGAGTTGACCCAGGGGGGAGTGCACCACGTGGACGAGTCGCATCCGGAGCCCGGAACGACCGGGCAACTTCGTACCGTTCCCCTTCGTCGGATCGTCCCGGGCCTGCTCCGCGATCCCGCCCGGGCGCTGATCGACGCCGGCAACCAGACCGGGGGAGCGGTCGTCCGCCTCAACCTCGGCTCGTTCCGCCCCTACCTGGTCACCCACCCCCGGCACGTGCAGCACGTTCTGCGCGACCGCGCGGAGAACTACGAACGGGCCGGCGACGGGCTGTTCTGGCGGCCGGTCAAGCGGCTGTTCGGCGAGGGAATCCTCGGCGAGGGCCAGATCTGGTCGGCCAGCCGCAGGATGCTCCAGCCGATGTTCACCGCCAAGCGGGTGGAGGCGTTGATCGACGGGATGGCGGAGGCCATCGGCGACGCCGTCGACGAGCTGGGCGAGCCGTCCCGAGCGGGGCGGACCGTCGACATCGGCGTCGAGCAGGCCCGGATCGTGAGCCGCGCGATCATGCGGGTGCTCTTCGCCGACAAGATCTCCGTGCCGGACGCGATGCGGGTGATCGACGCGCAGGACGTCATCGCCACCGCGGTGATCCCCCGGATCATCGTGCCGTTCGCCCCGCTCTCCCTGCCGATGCCGGGCGACCGTCCGTTCCGCCGCGCGGTGCGGATCGTGGACGACGTGCTGGTGCCCATCGTAAGGGCCACCCGGACGGCGGCCGACGACGGCGACGACATCATCTCCACGCTGTGGCGGGCCCGGACCGAGGACGGCCGGCCGCTCGACGAGCGGCAGGTCCGCAACGACACCGTGGCGATGTTCGCGGCGACCACGGAGACCACCATCAACGTGCTCACCTGGCTCTGGCCCCACCTGGACCAGCACCCCGACGTCGCCGACCGGCTCTATGCCGAGGTCGACCGGGTGGTGGGCGGCGAACCGGTCCGTCGCGAGCACCTGCGCGACCTGACCTACACCAGGATGGTCCTCGACGAGTTGCTGCGGCTGTACCCGATCGGCTGGATCATCCCGCGCCGCGCGGTCGCCGCGGACGTCATCGACGGCGTGCCGATCGAGGCCGGCGCCACCATGGTGGCGAGCCCGTTGATCACCCAGCGGATGGCCCAGTTCTGGGAGCGGCCGGAGGAGTTCGACCCGGAACGGTTCCGGCCGGAGGCGATTCGCACCCGCCACCGGTACGCCCACTTCCCCTTCGGCGGCGGTCCGCACCAGTGCCTCGGGATGTACCTGTTCTACCTCGAGGCGCAGCTCATCATCGCCACCATGTTGAGCCGGTACCGATTCAGGTTGCGCCGCCCGGGCGTGCCCGGCCTGCGGTTGGCCGCGGCGCTCCGGCCGCGCGAACGGGTCGAGCTGACCCTGCTGGGCGCCCGGAACGCCGACTGAGAGGGAACGACCACAGTGGATGCACAGAGCGGCCGGCTCGCTTCGGCCGCGGAACAGGGGCGGATCTGCGCGCTCGCGGCCCGGGGGCAGCGGGACCTGCAGCGCCGGGTCGCCGCCCAGCCCGACCTCTTTCCCGGCGAGCCCTTCGACGCGGCCCTGCTCAGCAGCATCTCGCTGGCCATGGCGTTCAGCGCGCCGTGGTGCACCGCCGAGGAGCTGGGTATCACCGGTCGCGCGGTCCTCTGGGGCTTCGCCGTCGACTGGCAGGTCGACCACCTGGCCACGTCCCGGTCGGAGATCGACCGGATCACGAAGGCGTGCCTGACCGTGGCCGACGGCGCCGCGGCCGAGGACCCGCTGGGTCGCTTCCTCGCCGAACTGCGCGACGACCTCGCCGCCACCCCGGGCTTCGCCGGGCTGCGCGGGCTGTGGCGGGAGGAGATCGACCGCACCCTGACCGCCATGGGCCGCGAGTGGGACTGGAAGACCGCGGTGAAGGACGGGACGGGTCCACCCACCCTGACCGAGTACCTGGACAACGCCGACAATCTGGCGGCCACGGTGGTCAACGTCGCCCACTGGATCCACACCGGAACCCCCGAGACACACCGCCGGCTGCCCCGACTCGTGACCGTGAGCGACGAGGTGCAACGGGCCCTGCGGTTGGTCAACGACCTGGCCACCTATCAGCGCGACCTCGAATGGGGGGACCTCAACGCGATCATGCTGGTGGACGACCGTACGGAGATCGAACGGCGGACGGCGGCGCAGATCGACCACTGTCGGCACCTGCTGGCCGAGCTGGCGGCCGACTGCCCCCGGGAGGCCGACTACCTCACCCGGCAGCTCGGCTTCACCAGCGGCTTCTACCGCCTCACCGACTTCTGGGGAACCCGGTGAGCGTCGTCGCCGACCGCCGGGCGGCCGCCCACCCGGGCGGTGGCGGAGCGCCGCCCGGCGACGGGCACTCCGGTCGGGTCCGGGACCTGATCGCGGCGATGGCGCGCAACCCGTCCGGGGAGACTTCCGCCTCGGTCTACGAGACCGCCCGCCTGGTCGCCCTCGCGCCCTGGCTGCCCGGCCACGACGTGCGGATCGACTGGCTGCTCGACCGGCAGCGGGCCGACGGTGGCTGGGGCGGCCCGGACGGCTACGCCCTGGTGCCGAGCCTGAGCGCCACCGAGGCGCTGTTGACGGTGCTCCGGCGCTGCGACCACGGGCCGGGGCCGGCCACGGCACTGGTCCGCGCCGCGGACCGGGGCCTGCGCTTCGTGGCCGGTCACCTCGGCGACCCGGCCGCGCCGGCACTGCCCGACCTGCCGGCCACCGATCTGATCGTGCCGGCGCTGGTCGAGTCGATCGACGGGCAGCTGAGCCGCCCGGAGGGTCCTCCGACCGGTCTCCAGGGGTGGCGGGACCGGCCCCGGCTGCCCCTCCCGGCCGGCCTGGACTCCGGCCGCCTGGACCGGGTACGCGGCCTGCTGGGCGCCGGCCGAGCGGTCCCCGAGAAGCTGGCGCACGCCCTCGAGGTGGGTGGCGACCGGGCCTGTCGGGCGGCCGGCGTCTCGCCGGTGGGCCCGGGTACGATCGGCGCCTCACCGGCGGCGACCGCCGCCTGGATCGGGCGCCGGCCCGACGACCCCGGCGGACCCGCCCCGGCGTACCTGCGGGACGTCGGCCGGGGTGGGCCGGTGCCCTGCGCCACCCCGATCGCCGTCTTCGAACGCGCGTGGGTGCTCGCCATCCTCGCCCGGGCGGGGGTGCCGGCGACAGTGCCGGCCGCGCTGGTCGCCGAGCTGCGGGCCGCCGTCGGCCCGGCTGGCGCCGCCACCGGGCCCGGCCTGCCGGCCGACGCCGACACCACCTCGGTGACCCTGTACGCCCTGGCCCGGTTGGGCCTGCCGGTCGACCCGTCCAGCCTCTGGTCCTACGACACCGGCGCCCACTTCTGCACCTGGCCCGGGGAGGACGGGGCCTCGGTCACCACCAACGCCCACGTCCTCGACGCCCTCGGGCACCACCTCACGCACGGCGGGACGGCCGTCCAGCCCCGCGCGGCGGGCGCGGCGGACCGGGTCGCCGCCTGGCTGGTCGCCGGACAGCAGGCCGACGGGCGGTGGTGCGACCGGTGGCACGCCTCGCCCTACTACGCCACGTACTGTGCCGTGCTCGCCCTGAGTGACCACGCCGGGAGCGCCGGGGCGCGAACCGCCGTCGGGCGGGCCACCGACTGGCTGCTGGACACCCAGCGGCCGGACGGCTCCTGGGGACGGTGGGCCGGCACCGCGGAGGAGACCGCGTACGCCCTGCTGGCCCTGCTGGCCACCGACCGCTCGTCCGAGGCGGCGGTCGCCGCCGGCCGCCACCGATTGTCCGAACTGGACGGCCGGGACGGCGAGCCGGCGTTGTGGCACGACAAGGACCTGTACCGACCGACGTTGATCGTGCGCGCGGCGGTGCTCGCGGCGCTGTGGACCGGCGACGCAACAGGCGACGCGGCACCCCTCGGTACCCTGCCATGATCAGCATCGCTTGAGTCAGCTTCTGGACACTGCTAGCGTGCGCCGGGGTCGATCGGATCGTCGACGACTCATCTCGGGCACGTGATTCGAATACCCGGCCAGGACGGTGTGATGGGTTCCCGCAGTACGAATCTCCGTACCAAAGTCATCGCCCTGCTCGTGTCGCTGATCGCCCTGTGGGCCTTCGCGGCGTGGGTGACCGTACGGGACGGCTTCAATCTGCTCGGCGTCCAGACGCTCAACGCGCGGGTCTTCGAGCCGAGCGATCCGCTGCTGCTCCAGCTGCAGAACGAGCGGCGGCTTTCGCTGTCGTACCTGGGCCAGCCCGACCCGGACCAGCTCAAGGAGCTGGGCGCGCAGCGGCAGCGGACCGACGAGACGGCCACCGCGCTGTGGCGGTCCACCCAGGACTGGCGGACCGAGCTGCCGGCGAGCGAGCAGCTCGAACAGCGGATCGCCGCGCTCCGGACGGAGGTCGAGCAGCTCGGCGACATCCGGGCCGAGGTGGGGCGGCGGACCATCGACCGGACCGCGACGCTGGCCGCGTACAACGAGGCGATCGACGCGATCTTCGGGGTCTTCGACGCGCTCAGCGGTCTGGACGACGACCAGATCGCCCGGGACACCGCCGCGCTGATCGACCTCAACCGGGCCCGGGAGCTGCTGTCGCAGGAGGACGCGCTGCTGACGGGCGTCCTGGCGGCCAACCGGATGACCGTGGCCGAGCAGACCACCTTCGCCCGGCTGGTCGGTGCGCAGCGCTACCTCGCCGGACGCACCGGGAACGACCTGTCCTCGACAGACCGGGACCGCTACCAGACGATGATCGACGGCGTCGCGTTCCGGCAGCTGCGCGGCCTGGAGGACCGGGTGCTGGCGGCCAAGGGCAGCGAGATCAGGCCACCCGTGTCGGCGCCCGCGTGGCAGGTCGCCGCCCCGCAGGCGATGGAGGACCTGCGCAAGGTCATTCTCGCCGGCGGTGAGGACATCGTGTCCCGGGCGACCCCGGTCGCCGTCATGGTGATCGTGCGGCTGGTGCTGGCGGCCGGCCTCGGCCTGCTCGCCGTCATCGCGTCCATCGTGGTGTCGATCACCACCGCCCGATCGCTGGTCCGGCAGCTCGAACGGCTGCGTGAGGCCGCGTTCCGGCTGGCCAACGAGCGGCTGCCCGGCGTGGTGGAGCGGCTGGGCCGGGGCGAGGAGGTCGACGTCGCCCGGGAGGCGCCGCCGCTGGAGTTCGGCGACGACGAGATCGGTCAGGTGGGCAAGGCCTTCAACGCGGTGCAGGAGACCGCGATCCGGACCGCCGTCGAGCAGGCCGAGCTGCGCCGCAGCGTCCGCGAGGTGTTCCTCAGCCTGGCCCGGCGCACCCAGGCCCTGGTGCACCGCCAGCTCACCCTGCTCGACGCGATGGAGCGCCGCGAGCACGACGCCGAGGAGCTGGAGGACCTGTTCCGGGTCGACCACCTGGCCACCCGGATGCGGCGCAACGCCGAGAACCTGATCGTGCTCTCCGGCTCCACCCCCGGCCGGTCCTGGCGCCGCAACGTGCCGATGGTCGACGTGGTCCGCGGCGCGGTGGCCGAGGTCGAGGACTACACCCGGGTGAACGTGCTGCCGTTGGGCCCGGTGTCGCTCGCCGGCCGGGCCGTCGGTGACGTCATCCACCTGCTGGCCGAGTTGATCGAGAACGGACTGTCGTTCTCGCCCCCGCACACCACAGTCGAGGTGCGCGGCCAGGTGGTGGCCAACGGGTTCGCCATCGAGATCGAGGACCGCGGCCTCGGCATGACCGACGAGGACCTCGCCGCCGCCAACCACCGGATCGTCGACCGGTCCGAACTGAACCTCGCCAACGCCGCCCGGCTCGGCCTCTACGTGGTCAGCCGGCTCACCGAGCGGCACGGCGTGCGGGTGCAGCTCAAGGAGTCCGCGTACGGCGGGACCACGGCGGTGGTGCTGATCCCGCTCGACCTGGTCACCGACGACGGCCCCGACCCGGTCACCTCGGGCGGGTTCCGGGCAGGCTCGGGGACCGGCGGGCCGGTCGCGGTCGGCGCCGGGACGGGACGGTCCGAGCCGACCGGCGAGCAGCCGGCCAGCCCGGTGGCGCTGGTGGAGCCGCCCCGGCCGAGCACGCCGGAGGACGGGCGTCCGGATGACGCCGCGGACGACGTGCCGGCCGAGACGGACCCGGTACCCGGTCGCGTCGCGGCCGGGCCGGACGAGCCCGCGGTCCCGGAGACGGGGCTGCCGACGCGTGCCCGGCGGCGGACCGGCCTGCCGGGGCTGGACGGTCCGACCTACCCGACCGGGCTGCCGGTGACGACCGCGCGGCCCACCGGGGACGCCGCCGCACCGGTGGCGGCCGATCCCGCACCGGTCGCCACGGCCGGCCCCGAGTCGGCCCGGACGGACTCCGGGCTGCCGGTGCGGGTACGGCAGGCGAGCATCGTGCCGGAGCTGCGTGACGAACCGTCCGCTTCGGACGCTGACTCGGACGACGACACGGTACGCCCGCCGGAGCAGGTGCGCCGGATGATGAGCTCCTACCAGAGCGGCACCCGACGCGGCCGGACGGACGCGGCGCGGCTGCTCGGCGGTGCGACGCGCGGGTCCGAGAGCGCGCCGGACACCGCGGACGAACAGGCGACCTGAGGACGACGTCGGTCCGGCCCGATACGGCCGGTACGGCGGAGCGAGCACGGCGACACCAGCCGGGGGAGAAGAGGACGACGAGTGGCGCAGAAGACGGCTTCGAGCGCGGACCTGACGTGGTTGCTGGATGATCTGGTCGGCCGGGTGAAGCAGGCGGAACACGCCGTGGCGCTCTCCACCGACGGCCTGCTGATGGCCTCCTCACAAGGCCTGAGTCGGGACGACGGCGAGCATCTGGCGGCGATGGCGGCCGGCATCCAGAGCCTGGCCCGGGGTGCGGGCAAGCGGTTCGGCGGTGGCCAGGTGCAGCAGACCATCATCGAGATGCAGTCGTCGTTCCTGTTCGTCACGGCGGCCGGCCGCAACGCCTGCCTGGCGGTGCTGGCCTCCGAGGACGCCGACGTGGGCCTGATCGCGTACGAGATGGCGATGCTGGTCACCCGGGTCGGGAGATTCGTCGCCTCGCCGACCCGAGGGCCCGAGCAGCCGACCGGAGAGACCCCGGCGCGATGACCGTCCAGGGGGACTCCGCGGAGCAGGAGTGGGTGGACGACCACGCGGGCCCGGTGGTGCGCCCGTACGCGGTCACCCGGGGCCGGGCCCGCCCGGTCACCGGCACGTTCGACCTGATCTCCCTGGTGATGGCGACCCGGGCCGACGTGGCGTCGGAGTCGGGGCTGGGCCCCGAGCACGTGGCCATCGTCGGCCTCTGCCAGCGGATGCAGTCCGTGGCGGAGATCGCCGCCCACCTCGACCTGCCGGTGGGCACCGTCCGAGTCCTCCTCGGCGACCTGGTGGCCCGCAACCTGGTGCAGGTCCGTGAGCCGCGCGCCACCACCGCCGGCCTTCCCGACGACAGCGTTTTCGAGGCGGTTATCAATGGACTTCGGGCCCTCTGAGCGGCCGGCGGGAGTGGCCCCGCTGCCCACCGCGATCAAGATCCTGATCGCCGGTGGTTTCGGCGTGGGCAAGACCACCATGGTCGGCGCGGTCAGCGAGACCCGTCCGCTGCGGACGGAGGAGGTGCTGACCGAGACGGGGGTGGGGATCGACGACCTCTCCGGCGTGGAGGAGAAGGGCACCACCACGGTCGCGATGGACTTCGGTCGGATCACCATCAGCGACGACCTGGTGCTCTACGTCTTCGGCACCCCCGGCCAGGACCGGTTCTGGTTCGTCTGGGACGAGTTGGCGCTGGGCGCCATCGGGGCGGTGGTGCTCGCCGACACCCGCCGGCTGGCCGACTGCTTCCCGTCGATCGACTACTTCGAGGGCCGGGGCACGCCCTTCGTGGTGGCGGTGAACTGCTTCGAGGGCGCCCGGCAGCACCGGCTGGACGAGGTGCAGGCGGCGCTCAACCTCGACCCCGGGGTGCCGGTGGTGCTCTGCGACGCCCGGCAGCGGGAGTCGAGCAAGGAGGTGCTCATCACGCTGCTGGAGCACGCCATGAAGACCCGCGAGGCCCGCCGCCGGGCCGTCGACTGACCCTCCGGACGCCGAAGGGCCCCTCCCCGCGGTCGCGGGAAGGGGCCCTCTTCGCTGGTACGTCAGCTGGCGATCATGCGACGCAGCACGTACTGCAGGATGCCGCCGTGCCGGTAGTAGTCCGCCTCACCGGGGGTGTCGATCCGGACCACGGCGTCGAACTCCACGCCGGTGTCGGTGGTGACCTTCACCGTGCGCGGGGTGTCGCCGTCGTTCAGCGCGGTCACCCCGGCGATGGAGAAGGTCTCCGTGCCGGTCAGGCCGAGCGACTCCGCGGTGGTGTCCACCGGGAACTGCAGCGGCAGGACGCCCATGCCGATCAGGTTCGAGCGGTGGATCCGCTCGTACGACTCGGCGATGACCGCCCGGACGCCGAGCAGCATCGTGCCCTTGGCCGCCCAGTCGCGCGACGAGCCGGAGCCGTACTCCTTGCCGGCCAGGATGACCAGCGGGACGCCCGCCTCCTGGTACGCCATGGAGGCGTCGTAGATCGACGTCTGCTCGCCGGTCAGGTGGTTGACGGTGAAGCCGCCCTCCACCCCCGGGACGAGCTGGTTGCGCAGCCGGATGTTGGCGAAGGTGCCCCGGATCATCACCTCGTGGTTGCCCCGCCGGGAGCCGTACGAGTTGAACTCGTGGCGCGGCACGCCGTGCTCGGCGAGGTACTTCCCGGCCGGGGAGTCGGCCTTGATCGAGCCGGCCGGGGAGATGTGGTCGGTGGTCACCGAGTCGCCGAGCTTGGCCAGCACCCGCGCTGGACCGATATCGGAAACAGGCGCCGGCAGGCGCCCCATGCCCTCGAAGTACGGGGGCTTGCGGACGTAGGTGCTGTCGCCCGCCCAGGCGAAGGTGTCGCCGGTCGGGGTCGGCAGCGACTGCCAGCGCTCGTCACCGGCGAAGACGTCGGCGTACGCGGCGCTGAACCCGGTGGCGCCGATCGCCTGGGCGATGACGTCCTGGATCTCGGCGCTGTTCGGCCAGATGTCGCGCAGGAAGACCGGGTCGCCCTGGCTGTCCTCGCCGAGCGGCTCGTTGGCCAGGTCGATGTCCATCGTGCCGGCCAGCGCGTACGCGACCACCAGCGGCGGGGACGCCAGGTAGTTCATCTTGACGTCCGGGTTGATCCGGCCCTCGAAGTTCCGGTTGCCGGAGAGCACGGAGACGACGGCGAGGTCGCCCTCGTTGACCGCGGCGGAGACCTCCTCCGGCAGCGGGCCGGAGTTGCCGATGCAGGTGGTGCAGCCGTAGCCGACCAGGTTGAAGCCGAGCTTGTCCAGGTACGGCGTGAGGCCGGCGCGCTCGTAGTAGTCCATGACGACCTTGGAGCCGGGCGCCAGGGTGGTCTTCACCCACGGCTTGCGGGTCAGGCCCTTGTCGACCGCGTTGCGGGCGAGCAGCGCGGCGCCGATCATCACCTGCGGGTTGGAGGTGTTGGTGCAGGAGGTGATCGCGGCGATCACCACGGCGCCGTGGTCCAGCTCGTACTCGACGCCGTCGGCGCTGGTCACCCGGATCGGGTTGGTGGCGCGCCCGCCGGCGCCGGCCGCGGCGGTCTCCAGGTCGCGCGGCTCGTCGGCCGGGTCGCTGAACTCGTTGGCCGGCGGATCGCTGGCCGGGAAGGACTCGGCGCTGGCCTCGTCGGCCGGGCCGTTGGCGCCGCGCGGCAGCTGCTCGCGGGCGACGCCCGGTTTGAGGTCGCGCTCACCGGCGGAGTCGTCCGCCACGTAGTCGGTCAGCGCGCCGCGGAACAGCGTCTTGGCGCTGCCCAGCGGCACCCGGTCCTGGGGGCGCTTCGGGCCGGCCAGGGACGGTTCGATGGTGCCGAGGTCCAGCTCCAGGCGCTCCGAGTACTCCGGCTCGCGGTTCGGGTCGTGCCAGAGGCCCTGCTCCTTGGCGTACGCCTCGACGAGCGCGACCTGCTGCGGGTCGCGGCCGGTCAGCTGCAGGTAGCGGATGGTCTCGGCGTCGATCGGGAAGATCGCGACGGTGGAGCCGTACTCCGGGGACATGTTGCCGATGGTGGCCCGGTTGGCCAGCGGCACGGCGCTCACGCCGGGGCCGTAGAACTCGACGAACTTGCCGACCACGCCGTGCTTGCGCAGCATCTCGGTGATGGTGAGCACCAGGTCGGTGGCGGTGGTGCCGGCCGGCATCTCGCCGGAGAGCTTGAAGCCGACGACCCGCGGGATCAGCATGCTGACCGGCTGGCCGAGCATCGCGGCCTCGGCCTCGATGCCGCCGACGCCCCAGCCCAGCACGCCCAGGCCGTTGACCATGGTGGTGTGCGAGTCGGTGCCGACCACGGTGTCCGGGTACGCCTGACCGTTGCGCTCCATGATCGTACGGGCCAGGTACTCGATGTTGACCTGGTGCACGATGCCGGTGCCGGGCGGGACGACCTTGAACTCGTTGAACGCGGTCTGGCCCCAGCGCAGGAACTGGTAGCGCTCCTTGTTGCGCTCGTACTCCAGGTCGACGTTGCGCTGGAAGGCGTCCTCGCGGCCGAACAGGTCGGCGATGACGGAGTGGTCGATGACCAGCTCGGCCGGGGCGAGCGGGTTCACCTTGGTGGCGTCGCCGCCCAGGTCCCGGACGGCTTCGCGCATGGTGGCCAGGTCGACCACGCAGGGCACGCCGGTGAAGTCCTGCATGAGCACCCGCGCCGGGGTGAACTGGATCTCCACGCTCGGGGCGGCGGTGGGGTCCCAGCCGCCGAGCTCGCGGATGTGGTCGGCGGTGATGTTCGCGCCGTCCTCGGTCCGCAGCAGGTTCTCCAGGAGGATCTTCAAGCTGTAGGGCAGCCGGTCGTGGCCCTCCACCTTGTCGACCTTGAAAATCTCGTAGCTCGCGTCTCCGACGCGTAGCTGGGTCTTCGCACCGAAGGTGTCGAGGCTCGCCACGTCGTACTCCTTCACACCAGCGACCGTGAGTAGTCCTGAGCAGTCTGTCGCACCGGCCGGGGGGACGCCCGGGTTAGGTGACACTTACCGCCGATTCTCGCTTCCAATAAAACCGTACGTCCGTCTTGCTATTGATGCAACCTCGTGCCACGGTTCGGGACGAGGACGTGCCACCATGATCCATCACGTCCTGCTCGCCTGCCCACCCGGCTCCGAGGCCGCGTCCCGGGCGTTCTACGCCGTCTCCACACCCACGACCCGCACGGCAACCGCCTCGAGTTCCTCGCCCCGATCGCCGGCTGACGCCCGCCCAGCCTCGCGGACGGCCAGGGGGAGGGCTCCTCGGGCCGTCTGTCGACGGGCGCCGGCCCCGACGGGCGGTCCGTCCTTGAGCGGGCGGCTCGGACGCCGCGGCGCGGGTAGGGTTCGGGGTCGGACCGGAAGGGGTGGCGGGTGGTCGACGTACAGCACTGGCTCTCGGCGCTGCCGCCGGGCCTGGTCTACCTGATCGTCGCCGGGGTGATCGGCGTGGAGAGCATGGGCGTGCCGCTGCCCGGCGAGATCGTCCTGGTCAGCTCCGCCCTGCTCGCCGCGGCGGGCGTGGTCGAGCCGGAGTGGGTCGCCACCGCCGCGGCTGCCGGCGCCATCGTCGGCGACTCGGTCGGGTACGCGGTGGGCCGCCGGGGTGGGCGTCCGCTGCTGGCCCGGCTCGGCCGGCGCTTCCCCCGACATCTCGGCCCCGCGCAGATCGCCCGCGCCGAACAGAGCTTCGCCCGGCACGGTGTCTGGGCGGTCTTCTTCGGCCGCTTCGTGGCGCTGCTGCGGATCCTCGCCGGCCCGCTGGCCGGCGCGCTGCACGTGCCGTACCGCCGGTTCCTGGTGGCGAACGCGGCCGGCGGCCTGGTCTGGGCCTTCGGCACCACCTACCTGCTCTTCAGCGTGGGCCGGGCGGCCGAGCACTGGCTCAAGGACATCTCCTGGGCCGGTCTCGTCGTCGCGATCCTCGCCGGGCTGGCCAGCACCTGGTGGCTGCGCCGCCGGGCCCATCGGCTCGGCCCGGCGGAGGCGGCCGACGAGGCCGAGCCGGTCCGCGCCGGCAGCGACCGCTGACCCGGCGCTCGGATACGACGAAAGGGCCGGCCCCCGGGTGGGGGTCGGCCCTTTCGGGTTGGTGCTGGTTGGGTCAGGAGGCGGTGTAGCCGCGGGTGGCGATCCAGTCGGCGAGGTTGTCCACGCTCATCCGGTAGGAGG
>NZ_QGKS01000129.1 GCF_003172935.1 Micromonospora sicca
CGGATCGCCCCGGTGGTGAACCGCACCGACGGGGTCGACCGGCGGCGTGACTTGAACCGCGGGAACCCCACCCGCCGCCCGGCACGCTTACCGGTGCGGGAGTCCGACCAGTTCTTCAACCCCCGGGTCAGCGCGTCCAGGCCGGTGTTGAACGCCTCCTTCGAACACTCGGCCCACCACGGCGCCACGCCGGCCTTCGCCTGATTCCAGGCTCTACGCAGCGCGGGCAGCGACCAGCCCTGCGTCGGGGTCAGGTCCACCTCGTCGATGCCATAAGTGCGTTCGGCGGCCCGCTGATCCATCACCGCCTTGACCCGGGCCAGCGCCCAGTTGTGCGCCACCCGCGCCGCCCCCGCATGCGCGAGCACCGCCCGCTCCTGGCGGGGTGTCAGGTCCAACGCGAACCGGTACGCCTGCACCACGCTCAACCGCTCCCGGCCCGCCACGCCCAGCACCGTAACCACCCGGTACGACGTAAACCCGCAACCACCAACGCCACACCCCCACGGCACCGAGCCGCCGACCGCCTGATCCCCCTTCACCGGTGCACCGCCCACCCCGCAAGCCACTCTTGTAAGGTCAACAACGCATACCAACGCATACTCAATCGGCAACAGTTGACACTCCGCCAGGTCGGGCGGATGACCGCGGGTCAGTCCCAGCAGAGGCAGAACGGGTGCCCGGCCGGGTCGGCGTACACCCGGAAGCCCTCCCCCTCGCCCGGCAGTCGCCGGGCGCCCAGGGCCAGCGCCGCCTTCTCGGCGGTCTCGATGTCGTCGACGGTGACGTCGAGGTGGAACTGCTGGGGCCGCTCCGGGTCGGGCCAGGCCGGCGCGCGCAGGCCGGGCGCCCGCTGGAAGGCGAGCCTCGGCAGGTGACCGGGCGGGCCGCCGAGCACCACCCAGTCGTCACCGTCGGAGTTGTCCTCGATCAGCGGCAGGCCGAGCAGCTCGGCGTAGAAGCCGGCCAGGGCCCGCGGGTCGGGGCAGTCGATCACCACGGAACGCAGCTGTCCAATCATGGCGGTCATCCTGCCCCACAGGTACGACGGAAAACCTCACTCCTCGTACAGCCGGCGGCCGGCGTCCCGGCAGGCGGTGAGGACCGCGCGGGCGTAGCCCGGGGTGGCCCCGGCGAGGCCGCAGGCCGGGGTGACCACCACCTGCTCGGCGAGCCGACGGCGCGGGAAGCCGAGGCGGTCCCAGAGTTCGCGTACCCGGTCGGCGACCTGGGTGGACGTCGGCGCGCGACCGGCGGGCGGCGGCAGGGTCGGCGCGGCTCCGGCCAGCAGCCCGAGCCCCGCGTCGATCGCCTCGCCGAGCGGATCCAGGTCGGTGATCAGGCCGACGTCCAGCGCCACCCCGACCGCCCCGGCGGTCCGGATCAGCTCCAGTGGCACGTCCGGGGCGCAGCAGTGCACCACGGTCGGCACGCCGGCCGCCTCGATGACCGTGCCCAGCAGCGTGCGGGCGACCTCGGACTCCACGGCCCGGTGGGCGCCGAAGCCGCTCTCGGTCGGCACCCGACCGGCCAGCACCGCCGGCAGGGACGGCTCGTCGAGCTGGAGCAGCACCGACGCGCCCGGCAGCCGCCGGCGTACCGCCTCGACGTGCCCGCGCAGCCCCTCGGCGAGCGACCCGGTGAGATCCCGCACCGCGCCGGGATCGCGCAGCAGCTTGCCGCCGATCGGCAGCTCCAGCGCGGCGGCCAGGGTGAACGGGCCGCCGGCCTGCACCTTGACCGGTCCGGCGTACGCCTCGGCCTGCTCGGCGAGCTGGTCGAGGTCGCGTTCCATCAGGTCACGGGCGCGCCGCAGGTCCTTGCCGGGGCGCGGGGCGATCCGCCAGCGGGCCGCGTACAGCTCGACGGGCAGCTCGACCAGCAGGCCGCCGGTGCGGCCGATCAGGTCGGCGCCCGGACCGCGGGCGGGCAGCTCGGGCAGGTGGGGAAAGGCGGGCAGCTCACCGAGCACGATCCGCTGCGCCTCGGCGATGTCGGTGCCGGGCAGCGAGCCGATGCCGGTCGCCGCCCCGGCGGGCCAGGGCCATGCGTGATCAGTCACGCGCGAAGACTATCCGCTGCGCCGGCCCCTGCCCGACGGGACGGCGCTCCCCGCCGGATGCTCGCCCCTACCGGGCGACGGCGGCCCCTGCCGCATGCTGGCCCCGGCCGGCAAGGTCCCTGCGAACCAGCACGACGGCCGGCAGGTCCGGGGCCCGCAGCGTCGCCAGCCACGCTATGAAGCTGATGACGTCAACGGATCGGCCGTCCTCAACTACTCGGCGGAGAATCTGTCGCCGCGGGTCGCATCCCCGGGTCTGATTCAGCTACGACATCAGCTTCGTAGCGTGGTGCGGGGGTATCCCGCCGGGCGGTGGGCGCGCATCGGCGTCGCCGATCGGCCCGGTGACGGGCCGCCGCCCGACCGCCAAAGCCCGGAGCGAGGTATCGCCGCCCGGAACAAGGCGCCGCGGGTCGGAGCAAGGCGCCGCAGGGCGGCACCCACCTCGATGGCCGTCCGGGGCAGCCGGCCCGGAGGCGGTCAGCCGGTGATGGTCGCCGAACCCAGCACCACGTCCCCGGCCGGGTCCGGCCGGTACGCCACGATGGCCTGGCCGGCGGCGACCCCGCGGACCGGGCGGCGCAGCTCGGCGGCGAGCCCGTCGGCGGAGACCTCGACGGTGGCGGGCACCACGTCGCCGTGCGCCCGCAACTGCACCTCGCACTCCACCGGCGCGGTGGGCCGCTCGCCACCCGTCCAGACCGGCCGGGTCGCCCGGACCTCGGAGACCTCCAGCGCCTCGGCCGGGCCGACGGTCACCGTGTTGGTCTTCGGGGTGATGGAGAGCACGTAGCGGGGCCGGCCGTCCGGGGCGGGCCGGTCCAGGTGCAGGCCGCGCCGCTGGCCGACGGTGTAGGCGTACGCGCCGGTGTGGCTGCCCACCACGGCGCCGCTGACCGCGTCGACCACGTCGCCGGGGGACTCGCCGAGCCGCTGGGCGAGGAAGCCGCGGGTGTCGCCGTCGGCGATGAAGCAGATGTCGTGCGAGTCGGGCTTGTCGGCCACCGCGAGGCCGCGCCGGGCGGCCTCCGCGCGGACCTCGGCCTTGGTGGAGTCGCCGAGCGGGAAGATCGACCGGTCCAGCTGCGCGCGGGTCAGCACCGCGAGGACGTACGACTGGTCCTTGGCCACGTCGACGCTGCGTCGCAGCAGGCCGTCGCGGCCGAGGCGGGCGTGGTGGCCGGTGACCACCGCGTCGAAGCCCAGGGCCACGGCCCGGTCCAGCACCGCGGCGAACTTGATCTTCTCGTTGCAGCGCAGGCACGGATTCGGGGTACGACCGGCGGCGTACTCGGCGACGAAGTCGTCCACCACATCCTCATGGAAGCGGTCGGCCATGTCCCAGACGTAGAACGGGATGCCGATGACGTCGGCGGCCCGCCGGGCGTCCCGGGAGTCCTCCAGGGTGCAGCAGCCGCGGGCGCCGGTGCGGTAGGTCTGCGGGTTGCGGGCCAGCGCCAGGTGCACCCCCGTCACGTCGTGCCCGGCCGCCACCGCCCGCGCCGCCGCCACGGCCGAGTCCACCCCGCCCGACATCGCCGCCAAAACCCTCACCAGCCCACTCCCTTCACCCCACCGAGCGTATCCGGGTCAGCGCGGGGTGCGGAGGGCGGCGGCCCGGCGGGCCCGGTCCACCGCCGCCGGGAGGGCGGCGATGAGGGCGTCGACGTCCGCGCGGGTGCTGGTGTGGCCGAGGGTGAAGCGCAGCGAGGAGCGGGCCCGGTCGTCGTCGGCGCCCATCGCCAGCAGCACGTGCGAGGGCTGGGCCACCCCGGCGGAACAGGCCGAACCGGTCGAGCAGGCGATGCCCTGCGCGTCGAGGAGCAGCAGCAGCGCGTCGCCCTCACAGCCCGGGAAGGAGAAGTGCGCGTTGCCGGGGAGGCGGGCGACCGGGTCGCCGTTGAAGATCACCTCGGGCACCGCCCGCCGGACCCGCTCGACCAGCTCGTCGCGGAGCGCGGCCACCCGGGCGGCGTACTCCTGCTGGCCCTTCACCGCGGCCTCCACGGCCACCGCGAACGCCACGATGCCGGCGGTGTCGAGGGTGCCGGAGCGCACGTCCCGCTCCTGGCCGCCGCCGTGCAGCAGCGGGGTGGCCGCGACGTCCCGGGCCAGCAGCAGCGCACCGACCCCCGCCGGGCCGCCGAGCTTGTGCCCGGTCACGGTCAGCGCGGCCACGCCGCTCGCGGCGAAGTCCACCGGTACCTGGCCGACGGCCTGGATGGCGTCGGTGTGGAACGGCACGCCGTGCTCGGCGGCGACCGCCGCCAGGTCGGCCACCGGTTGCACGGTGCCCACCTCGTTGTTGGCCCACATCGCGGTGACCAGGGCGACCCGATCGCCGTGCGCGGCCAGCTCGACGCGGAGCCGGTCCGGGTCGAGCCGGCCGGCGGCGTCGACCGGCAGCCAGCCCACCTCGGCGCCCTCGTGCCCGGCCAGCCAGTCCACCGCGTCCAGCACCGCGTGGTGTTCGACCGCGCTGGAGACCACCCGGACCTGGTCGCCGCGGGCCGCGCGACGGGCCCAGAAGATGCCCTTCACCGCGAGGTTGTCGCTCTCCGTGCCGCCCCCCGTGAAGATCACCTCGGAGGGACGGGCGCCGAGCACGGCGGCCACCCGCTCGCGGGACTCCTCCACCCGCCGCCGGGCACGCCGGCCCGCCGCGTGCAGCGACGACGCGTTGCCGACCTCGCGGGCGGTGGCGACGTACGCCTCGAGTGCCTCGTCCAACATCGGGGTCGTCGCCGCGTGATCCAGGTAAGCCATCACCGTTCAGCCTAACGGCCGAGACCGGACCCGCCGGATGCCGGAGTGCCGCCGCGAATCTCCCGAGGGTTCCGGGGTACTCAGAGGTCCGGCTGACCGATCCCCAGACGAGGCGGATGTTGGCGGTCGGTACGCTGGGACGTACTCGGTGGTCGACGTCTCCGCCGAGCAGTACGACAACGAGCCCGCCCACTCCGGCGACAGTTTGCTGAGGGGCACCTTGACGGGCTGATCGGCGGGCCGGCTCAGCTCCCCGGCCCGCCGATCAGCTCCCTTCCGCCGCACGGAAGGGCCGCAACACGCGAGAGAGCCGCCGCCCGGAACCCCGGACGGCGGCTCTCTCGTGACCGTGCAGATCACTTGCGCTTGCGGATCTCCTCGGCGGCCTGCGGGACGACCTTGAACAGGTCGCCGACCACGCCGAAGTCGGCGAGCTCGAAGATCGGAGCCTCGCCGTCCTTGTTCACGGCGACGATGGTCTTCGAGGTCTGCATGCCGGCCCGGTGCTGGATCGCGCCGGAGATGCCCAGCGCGACGTAGAGCTGCGGGGAGACGGTCTTACCGGTCTGCCCGACCTGGAACTGGTGCGGGTAGAAGCCGGAGTCGACGGCCGCGCGGGACGCGCCGACGGCGCCGCCGAGCAGGTCGGCCAGCTCCTCGACCAGCTTGAAGTTGTCGGCGTTGCCGACACCCCGACCGCCGGAGACGACGACCGACGCCTCGGTCAGCTCGGGGCGGGAGCCCTTCTGCTCGGCGACCCGGTCGACGACCTTGGCCAGCTTGTCGGCGTCGGTGACGGCGACGGTGAGCTGCTCGACGGCCGGGGTGGCCGGGGCCGGGGTCGGGTTGACCGAGTTCGGCCGGACGGTGACCAGCGGCAGGCCCTTGGTGACCTTGGACTTGACGATGGTGGAGCCGGCGAAGGCGACCTGGGTCGCGGTGCCGTCGGCGTCGAGGCCGACCACGTCGGTCAGGATGCCGTTGTCCAGCTTGACGGCCAGCCGGGCGGCGATCTCCTTGCCCTCCTGGGCGGAGGCGAGCAGCACGGCGGCCGGCTGCACCCGCTTGACCAGCTCGGCCAGCACGGTGGCCTTCGGGGCCACCAGGTAGCCGTCGATCTCCGCGCCCTCGGCGGCGTAGATCTTCTCCGCGCCGTACTCGCCCAGCTTGGCGCTCAGCGCCTCGGCGGCGCCGGAGCCGCCGAGCACGACCGCGCTGGGGGTGCCCAGCTCGCGGGCGAGGGTGAGCATCTCCAGGGTGACCTTCTTGACGCCGAATTCCTTGGTGGCTTCGACGACGACGAGAACCTCAGCCATGTCCAGACCTCTCACACGAACTTCTCGGTGGCGAGGAACTCGACCAGCTTGACGCCGCCCTCGCCCTCGTCGGTGATCTTGGCGCCGCCGGAGCGCGGCGGGCGCTTGGTGTGCTCGAGCACGGCGCTGGTCGCGCCGTCGAAGCCCACCTCGGTCGGGGCGACGCCGAGGTCACCCAGGGAGAGCGTCTGCACCGGCTTCTTCTTGGCGGCCATGATGCCCTTGAAGGAGGGGTAGCGCGGCTCGTTGATGGTGTCCCAGACGGAGACCACGGCCGGGGTCGAGGCGGTGACCACCTCGTAGCCCTCCTCGGTCTGCCGCTCGACGGTCAGCGTGGCGCCGTCGACGGTGAGCTTGCGCGCGCCGGTGAGGGCGGCGACGCCGAGCCGCTCGGCGATCATGTGCGGCATGACCTGGACCCGGCCGTCGGTGGACTCGGCGCCGCAGATCACCAGGTCGGCGTTGAGCTGCCCGAGCGCGGCGGCGAGCACCTTCGAGGTGGCCACGGCGCAGGACCCGTGCAGGGCGTCGTCCACGACGTGCACGGCCTTGTCCGGACCCATGGAGAGCGCCTTGCGGATCGATTCGGCCGCCCGGTCCGGACCCATGGTCAGGATGGTGACCTCGCCGCCGTGCGCCTCCTTGATCTTCAGCGCCTCTTCGATGGCGTACTCGTCCATCTCGTTGATGACGTTGTTCGCCGAGCCGCGGTCGACGGTGTTGTCGTCAGAACGCAGGTTGCGGTCCGCGCCCGAATCGGGCACCTGCTTGACGAGTACGACGATGTTCATCGCGCTTCGACGACCCTCCTGTTTGGTGTTGCGATCACTCGCCCGGTCTCGGGCGCAGCCTCCCGCGTGACTTGACGGTCGGTCAACCGCGGGCTGCTGTGCAGTTGCCCACGGCGCAATGTTACCCGCAAGTAGCATCGCCCTCCCGGGGCCTCAGAGTGACACAGCTCACCGAGGACCGCAGCGACGGGTAAACTCCCGAATCGGGAGGTGACGGAAATGTCCGAGATCAGCGGTACGACGGGTCGACGCCGAGCGGAGGGCGCGGAGGGCGCCCGGCGATCCTGCCGCCGGATGCTTCCCGACACCTACCGCTGCGCCTGCGGACGGGTCCGGGACCGCTGCGTCCGGAGCACCGTCCGCGCCCTCTGGTCCGTGGCCGCGGTCAGGCCGGCCCATCCAGCGCGGCCCTGATCCGGTCGATGACCGCCGCCTCCGCCGGCGCCACCCCCCGGTGCGCGTCGGCCACCCGGCCGGCCGCGGTCAGCACCACCGAGCGGTACGCCTCGACCTCCTCCGGCGACTTCTCCCGCAGGATCGCCACCGCCCGGGTCAGCGCGGGCAGCACCACCGCCTCGATCTCCAGCGCGGAGTCCCGGGGCAGTTGCGGCAGCGGGCCGACGCTGAGCGCCTCCTTCACCACGCCGCCGGCGTCGGCCAGCGCGCCGGACGCGGCCATGCTCTCCCGGATCATCGCGAACATCCCGGCCTCGGCGTTCGACACCAGGAAGACGGCGCCGAACGCCCCCGTCTTCAGGGTGAGCCGCTCGTCCGCCGTCAACCGCTCCATGATCACGGAGTGTAGACGTACGGGGTCGTCGTGGTGACCGCTACGAGCCCGAGCCGCTCCAGGATCGGCCGGCTGTCCTCCGAGCAGTCCACCTGGAGCAACGTCCGGCCGCGCTGCTCGGCCAGCCGCGCCCGGTGCGCCACCAGCGCCCGGTAGATGCCCTTCCGCCGCCACTCGGGCAGGGTCGAGCCGCCCCAGAGGGTGCCGAAGCCGGTGTTGGCCGGGTAGCGGATCCAGCCGGCGCTGACCACGGTCTCCCCCGCCTCGGCCACCACGATCGCGATCGACTGCGGATCGGCCTCGATCTCCTTCGCCAGCCCGGTCACCAGGTGGCTCCGGTCGCTGTGCCAGACCGCCTCCTCCATCGCGGCGATCCGCAGGAGGTCCTCGTGGGAGGCGACCTCGCGCAGGCGTACCCCGGCGGGCAGGACCGGGACGGCGCCCGCGAGGGCCGCGACCGGCCCGACCACGACGGTCTCCTGGTCCTCGGGGACGAAGCCGGCGCCGCGCAGCCGGTCACCCAGGTCGGCCGGCTCGTCGTGGCCGTTGAGCTTCCACTCCACGCCCTCGCCCCGGGCCCGGAAGAACTCCACCTGCCGGGCGATCAACACGTCCAGCTCCGCGCCGGCCAGCCCGTCCAGGGTGCGGTAGGTGAGGAAGCCGCGCTGGTCCAGGCCGAGGATCCGGACCAGCGGGCCGTCCCGTTCGACGGTCACCCCGGCGGGCAACGGATCCGGGATCTCCGGACGGAGCTGGCTGTCGTAGGCGTCGCGCAGGGTCCGCGCGTCAAGATCGGTCATCCCCCCAGGCTATTCATCGGGCAAAGCGGATAATCGACGACGTGTGGGAGGTGATCAGGCGGTGGTTCGACCCGCGTGAGATGCGGTCGGTGGGCAGCCGGCCCGACTACCGCTTCTCCCTGGCCAACGAGCGGACCTTCCTGGCCTGGCTGCGCACCGGGCTGGCGCTGATCGCCGGCGGGCTGGCCGCCGCCCAGTTCCTCCCGCCGCTGCCGGTGACCCACCTGCGCGAGGTGATCGCCATCGCGCTGCTGCTGCTCGGCGGGGCGGTCGCCGTCCGGGCGGTCGACCACTGGGCGCGTACCGAACGGGCCATCCGGCTCGGCGAGGAGCTGCCGGCGTCCCGTTTCCCGGCGGTGCTGGCCCTCTGCGTCGCCCTCGGCGCCCTGCTGCTGGTGATCGCGGTGCTGGCCCGGGCGCTCGGGTGACCGGCGACCCCGGGCTGCAGCCGGAGCGGACCCGGCTGGCCTGGCGCCGCACCCTGCTGGCGTTCACCGCGGTCGCCGTGCTGATGGTCCGGCTCGCGCTCACCGGCGACCTGGCCGGCGCGCTGCTGGCCGGCATGGCGGTGGTGGGTTGGCTCGGCACTCTCGCCCTGAACTGGCGCCGGGCCACCGGCGCCGGGCCGCGCCGGGCCCAGCGCTGGTCGTTCCCGCTGACCGCGCTGGCCGCCGCCGGGTTCGCCGCGCTCGGCGTGCTGATGGTGGTACGCGGGCTGCGCTGAACGGCATCGGTGGTCCATGATGTCCGACATGGTTCGCCTGTACGGGCTTCTCTTCCTGGCCGAGGTCGTGCTCGGCATCTGCGCGCTGATCAGCTGCCTCTCCGCCGAGGAGGGCGAGATCCGCGCCCTGCCCCGCATCGCCTGGGTGCTGATCATCCTGATCTTCCCGCTGGTCGGGTCGATCGCCTGGTTCGTCGCCGGTCGAGAGTCGGGCCCCGGCCGCGCCCGGACCGCCTGGCCGATGGGCAACGGCTTCTCGGAGCGGGACCGGGGTCGCCGGCAGGTGGCGCCGGACGACGACCCGGCGTTCCTGTCGTCCCTCGGGGAGCGGTCCCGGCAGCAGGATCAGGAGCTCTTCCGCCGCTGGGAGGACGACCTGCGCCGCCGCGAGGAGGAGCTGCGCCGGCGGGACACCGAGCAGGACCGCCCGGAGGTCTGAGCACCGGGCCGTGGCCGCGGCCGGGCAGAATCGACGGCGTGCAGATCTGCCTGCTCGGGCCGCTGGAGGTCCGCGCCGACTCCGGTACGCCGGTCGAGGTCGGCGGCGCGCGCCCGCGCCGGCTGCTGATCCTGCTCGCGCTGGAACCCGGCCGGACGGTCTCCGTGGGCCGGCTGGTGGCCGGGGTTTGGGACGGCGAACCGCCGACCGGCGAGGCCAACGCGCTCCAGGCCCTGGTGTCCCGGCTGCGCCGCGCCGCGCCCGGGCTGCCCGTCGAGGCCCGGCCCGGCGGCTACCGGCTGGACGTCCGCCCGGACGACATCGACCTGCACCGCTTCGAGGCGGAGGTCACCGCAGGCCGCGCGTGGCTGGCCGAGGATCCCGCCGTCGGCTGCCGGCGGCTCGCCGACGCGCTCGCGCTGTGGCGCGGGCCCGCGCTGGCCGACGTCGCCGACGCCGACTTCGCCCGGTCGCCGGCGGCCCGCGCGACCGAGCTGCGGCTGGCCGCCACCACCCGCAACGACCTGGTCACCAGCCAGGCGTGGCTGGAGCGGGCGGCCGCGGCGGCCGCCGGACGCGACGCCGCGCATCCCCTGCTGCGGCTGGTCCGGCCGGTCGCCGAGTCGTTCGCCAAGGGCTTCCAGCTCCCCTCCCGGGAGGTCCTCGACCGGCTCTTCACCGACCCCGACCCGTGGGTGGCCGGCACGGCCCGGATGTTCCACGCCCACGCCTTTCTCAACGGCGGCCTGTCGGACCGCACCGCCGAGGAGGACCTGGTCGCCGCGCTGGCGCACTACCGCGCCATCGGGGACCGGTGGGGCTGTTCGTTCAGCCTCACCTCCCTGGCGGACCTGCTGGACCGGCGCGGGGAGGCGGCGCGGGCAACGCCGTACCACGAGGAGGCGCTGCGGTACTTCGAGGAGCTGGGGGTCCAGGAGGACATCCCGGAGATTCGACTGCGGTTGGCGCACAACCTGTGGCGGCGTGGCGAGCACGATCGCGCACTCGCCGAGCTGGCCCGGGCGGGGTGGGAGACCGACCGGACCGGCTCCGACGAGGCCCGGGCCGCGGCCGCGCACTCGCGGGCCGAGGTGTTGCGCGCCCAGGGCGACTGGGCGGGGGCCCGCGCGTGCCTTGCGGAGAGTGGTCGGCTGCTCGGCGACCGGCACGTGGCACCGCAGTGGCGGGCCCTGCACGCGTCCAACCTCGGCGCGCTGGACGCCGTCGAGGGTGACCTGGCAGCCGCCCGGGCCCGCCACGACCAGGCGCTGGAGCTGGCGCTCGGCTCGCAGGACGCCCCGGTGGTCGGCGCGGTGCTGGTGGGCGTCGCCGACCTGGCACTGCGGCTGGGCCGACCGGCCGCCGCGGCCCGGCTGCTCGGCGCGGCGGCCGGGGTGCGGGGCGGCCCGGACCACTCGGTGCTGGACCGGCCCCGGGTGGAGGCCGCCGCCCGCGACGCGCTCGGCGAGGAGGCCTTCGCCGAGGCGTACGCGGGCGGGCTGGGCTGTCGGCTGGAGACCGCCGCGGAGGCGGTCCGGCTACACTCGACGCCTGAGCGCCCGCACGGCGAGCGGGGCGAACACGGCGGCGAGTACGACGGCCCAGATCAGCGACTGGACGACCGGCCCGGCCACCGGGCCGCCGACCAGCAGGCCACGCAGCGCGTCGGCGAGGATGGTCACCGGGTTGACCTCGACCCAGTTCTGCAGCCAGCCCGGCATCCGGTCGGTAGGTACGAAGACGTTGCTGGTGAAGGTCAGCGGGAAGATCACCATGAAGCCGAAGATCTGCACCTTCTCCGGCTCGCTGACCAGCACCCCGACCAGCACCGAGATCCACGAGGCGGCCAGCGAGAAGGCGAGCAGCAGGACGAACGCGCCGAGCAGGCCGACCACCCCGTTGCCCAGCCGGAAGCCGAGGATCGCACCGACCCCGACCAGCAGCGACACCGACCACGCCTGCTTGACCGTGTCGGCGAGGATCCGGCCGGCCAGCGGAGACCAGCGGGCGATCGGCAGCGCGCGCAGCCGGTCGAAGACCCCCTTGGTCAGATCGTTGTTGAGCCCGAACCCGGTGGTCATGGTGGCGAAGAGGGCGTTCTGCACGATGATCCCAGGCAACGCGAACTGCAGGTAGTCGCCCGGGGAGCCGGAGATCGCCGTGCCGAAGACGTACGTGAAGAGCAGCACGAACATCACCGGCTGGATGCTCAGGTCGAGCAGCTCCATCGGGTTGTGCTTGATCTGCACCAGGCTGCGCCAGGCCAGGGTGAGGGTGTGCCGCAGCCCGGCGGCGAGGCCCGGCCGGCGGGCCGGGGCCAGCGGGGCGGCGGTGAGGGTGGCGGCGGTCATGCTGGCATCCATTCCAGTTCAACGTCGGAGCGGCCGTCCTGCTCGGCCCGGTGGCCGGTCAGGGAGAGGAAGACCTCGTCCAGGCTGGAGCCGCGCAGGGCCAGCTCGGCGACCGTGATCTCGGCCTGGTCGAGCCGGCGCACCACGGCGGGCAACACGCCGGGGTCGTTCACCGGCACGGTGACGGTGGTCTGGGCGACCTCGGGGGTCGCCCCGGCGACCTCCGCGGCGATGGACACCACGGTCGGCAGGTCGCCGGCGTCCGCCGGCCGGACCGTCAGGATCTGCCCGCCGGTCTTGGCCTTCAGCTCCTCCGGGGTGCCCTGGGCGATGACTTGGCCGTGGTCGACCACGGCGATCTCGCTCGCCAGCAGGTCGGCCTCCTCCAGGTACTGGGTGGTCAGCAGCACGGTCACCCCGTCGGCGACCAGGCCCCGGACGATGTCCCACAGCTCGTTGCGGCTGCGCGGGTCGAGCCCGGTGGTCGGCTCGTCGAGGAAGAGCACCTGCGGCCGGCCCACCAGGCTGGCGGCCAGGTCCAGGCGGCGGCGCATGCCGCCCGAGTACGTCTTGGCCGCCCGGTCGGCGGCGTCGCTGAGCTGGAAGTCGGCGAGCAGTTGCCGGGCGCGGACCCGGGCGTCGGCCCGGCGCATCCCGAGCAGCCGGCCGATCAGCAGCAGGTTCTCGGTGCCGGTCAGCGTCTCGTCGACCGAGGCGTACTGGCCGGTCAGGCCGATCAACTGGCGGACCCGGTGGGCATCGCGGCGGACGTCGTACCCGCCCACCGTGGCGTGCCCCTCGTCGGCGGCGAGCAGGGTGGCGAGCACCCGTACCGCGGTGGTCTTGCCCGCCCCGTTCGGCCCGAGCAGACCGAAGACCGTCCCGGTGGGGACGGCGAGGTCGACTCCGGCGAGGGCGGTGGTCGCGCCGAAGCGGCGGACCAGACCCTCCGCCTGGATCGCGTATGTCATCGGAACTCCCGTCGTATCGCTGGCCACCCCACGATGAGCGACGGCGCTGACGTTACGTCGACACCCGCTGACATTCCGCTGATTTTGCTGCGAACAGAAAAACGACCGCCGCCGCCGGTCACCCGGCGACGGCGGTGGCAGGGTCGGGGTCAGGCCAGGTTCGACGAGCGGGGGTACGCGTCCGCCGGGTCGGTCAGCACGTTGACCAGGTACGGCACGCCGGAGTCGAACGCGCGGGTCAGGGCCGGGGCGAGGTCGGCGGCCTTCTCCACCGTCTCGCCCGCGCCGCCGAGCGCCTCGACCACCTTGTCGTAGCGCAGCCCGGGCTGGAGGTCGGCGGCGACGTCGTAGCCGTACATGGCCCGCATCGGGTGCTTCTCCAGGCCCCAGATGCCGTTGTTGCCGACCACGATGACCACCGGGAGCTGCTGGCGGGCCAGGGACTCGACGTCCATCAGCGAGAAGCCGGCCGCGCCGTCGCCCATCAGCACGCAGATCTGCCGGTCGGGGTGGCTGACCCGGGCGCCCATCGCGTAGCCCATGCCGGTGCCGAGGCAGCCGTACGGGCCGGGGTCGAGCCAGGTGCCGGGCTGCGCCGGCTCCAGGTAGCGGCCGGCGTACGAGACGAAGTCGCCGCCGTCGCCGATGGTGATGGCGTCGGGGGCGAGGGCCTTGCGCAGCTCGCCGTAGATCCGGGCGGGCCGGATCGGGTCGGTCTCGGCGGCCATCTCCTCGGCGTCGCGGACCTTGGCGGCGTCCTCGGCGACCCGGAGCTGGGCGATCCAGTCGGCGTGGTCGGCCCGGTCGCCGGGGTGCTCCGCGAACGCGGTGAGGATGAGCCGCAGGTCGCCGGCGGGGGCGGCGGCGGGTTGCACGTGCCCGGCGCGCTGGCTGGGCGCGTCGACGACGTGCACGACCTTGGCGTCGCCGAAGTCGCCGAAGCCGAGCCGGAAGTCCAGCGGGGTGCCGACCACCACGACCACGTCCGCTTCCTTCAGCGCGACCCGGCGGGCCTTGGCGAAGGCGAGCGGGTGGGTGGGCGGCAGCGCGCCGCGCCCCATGCCGTTGGTGAAGACCGGCACTGCGAGCGCCTCGGCGGCGGCGCGCAGGGCGTCGACCGCGTCGCCGGCGTACACGTCGGAGCCGGCGATGATCACCGGTCGGCCGGCGGCGGCGATCAGGCCGGCGGCCTTCGCCACCTCGTCCGGGTCGGCCTCGATCGGGGCGATCGGCGACACCGCCGGCAGTTCCGCGTCGCCGACCGAGAAGACCGCCTCCAGGGGGAAGTCGAGGAAGGCCGGGCCGCGGTGCGGGGTGAGCGCCGCGGTGAGGGCGGCGGTGACCGCGCGCGGAATGTCGTCGGCGCTGAACACCGTCTCGGCGTGCTTGGTGACCGGGGCGACCAGCGGCAGATGGTCCATCTCCTGGAGGCTGCCCGAGCCCCAGCGGAACTGCGGGGCCCGGCCCCCCAACACCAGCACCGGGGAGGCGTTGAAGAACGCGCTGGTCAGGCCGGAGACGCCGTTGGTGACGCCGGGGCCGGCGGTGAGCACGGCCAGGCCGGGCCGGCGCTGGAGCTTGGCCACCGCCTCGGCGGCGAAGACCGCCGACTGCTCGTGCCGGACGTCGTAGATGGGGAAGCCGGTCTTGTGCGCGGCGTCGTAGAGCGGGAAGACGTGCCCGCCGGAGAGGGTGAACATCTCCCGTACGCCGTGCGCGCGCAGCGCCGCCAGCGCCAACTCTCCGCCGTGACCCTCGACCCGTTCCGTCATCGCCGCTTCCCTTCGTCACATGACCGGTGTCACAGGCTACTGGCCGGTAGGCGGAATGTGAACCGCTCTCGGGTCGGCGGCTCTCCGCCGACCCGGACCGGGCTCAGCGGCCGGTGAAGCCCGGCTTGCGCTTCTCGACGAACGCGGCCATGCCCTCGCGCCGGTCGTCGGTGGCGAAGAGTGCCGCGAAGAGCTGGCTCTCCCAGGCCAGGCCGGAGTTGAGGTCCATGTCGAGGCCGCCGTCGACGGCCTGCTTGGCCGCCCGCAGGGCCTGCACCGGGCCGGTCAGGTACGGCTTCACCAGCGCGACGGCGGTGTCGTACACCTCGGCGGCCGGGGCCACCCGGTCGGCCAGGCCGATCCGCAGCGCCTCCGCCGCGTCGACCATCCGGCCGGACATGATCAGGTCCTTGGCGCGGGCCGGGCCGACCAGCCGGGCCAGCCGCTGAGTGCCCCCCGCGCCCGGGATGATGCCGAGCTTGATCTCCGGCTGGCCGAGCTTGGCATCCTCGGCCACCACCCGCCAGTCGCAGGCCAGGGCCAGCTCGCAGCCGCCACCGAGGGCGTACCCGGTGATCGCGGCGACCACCGGCTTGGGAATCCGGGCGATCGCGCCCAGCGCGCTGGACAGGTCGGCGGCCCGCTCCGCCATGTCCACGTAGGACATGTCGGCCATCTCCTTGATGTCCGCGCCGGCGGCGAAGACTTTCTCCCCGCCGTACACGATGACCGCGCGGACCTCCGGGTCGGCGGTGGCGGCGGCCGCGGCGGCGCGCAACTCCTCCTGCACCTGGGTGTTCAGCGCGTTCATCGGCGGCCGCTCCAGCCGGATGGTGCCGATGCCGTCCTTGGTCTCCAGCCGAACGAACTCGCCCACGCTGCCCTCACTTCCTCGTCGAAGTCGCGTGCCAACCTTACGACCCGGGTCGTTGGGGTAAGTAGTCTGGTGTCCGCCCCGCCACCGGGAGTCAGGCCATGATCACGTACTACGACGACAGGTCGGTGCAGGTCACCTCCACCGCCATCCGGGTGGACGGCCGGACCTTCCCGCTCGCGGAACTCAGCATGGTGTGGCACCGGCGGGGCAGCCGCTCCTGGCGGGTGCTCGCCGGCCGGGGCGCGATCGGCGCCGCGCTGGCCGGGCCGCTGGTCGCCGCCCTGCTCGGCGTCGGGCTGGCGGTCGTGCTGCACCGCTCGCCGACCGTCACGCTCGCCATCGTCGGGGCGTCGGTGCTGGTCGGGCTCGGGGTCGGGCCGCTCGCCGACTTCCTCTTCGAACACCTGGACCGCTCGTACGCCCGGGGCGCCCGGCAATGGGAGATGTGGGCCCGCTGGCGCGGCCACCCGGTGCGACTGCTGCGCACCGGCGACGCGCTGCGCTTCGGCCAGATCTACCGGGCCGTGCAGCGGGCGATGGAGTCCGCGCCGACCCCCGTCCGTCAGAAGGCGATCGACTCGTCCGGCAGCAGCCCGAGGCCGCGCAGCAGGCCGTAGGTGTCCCGCTCGCCCCAGAACTGGACGATCCGCCCGCCGGCCAGCCGGTACATCTTGCAGGCGCTCTGCACCGTGGTCGCCCCGGTCGCGTCCCGCCGGTACGTCTGCGCGAACGAGACGACCACCCGGTCGTCGACCGCGAGCAGCTCGACGATCCGCTGGTCGAGCACGGTCAGGCCGGGCGAGGAGACGGCGCCCTCGACGTAGTGCCGGCCCTGCACCGCCGCGCCGGAGCCGTAGATCTGCACGTCCTCGGCGACCACCTCGGCCAGCTCGGCGAGGTCCTTGGTGACGAAGGTCCGCAGGTACCGCCGGACCACCTCGACGTTGCGCTCCCGCTCATCGGCCCCCATGCGCCCCGACCGTACGCCGGCCGAGGCCTCCGCGCCGGCAGCGACGGCTGCACACCGCCCACCCTCCGCTTGCCGTCTACGAAGCTGATGACGTCAGCGAATCATCCGTGGGGCCAGCCCCCGGGTGCACCACCACCCGGCCGCGATTCATCCACGACATCAGCTTCGTAGCGTCGTGGCAGGACATCCGGCGGCCGACCAGTCGAGGGGCGGCGGGCGGGGACGCCACCGGCACGGCGCGGACATGAGCGCGGATGGTTAGGGTGTGCAAGTGTTGGCTGATTAACTAAGCGAACCTATGTGGTACGTTCTTGATCATGTCGTTGCTGCGTCTGGGTCCGGCCGCTGAGTACATCGGTGTGCATCCTGTGACGCTGCGCCGGTGGGCGGATGAGGGACGGGTGGCGGTGACGTGGGTTGGTCGGGAGCGTCGGTTCGACTCTGCGTTGCTCGATGCGTTCGTTGGACGGGGTGAGGCGGAACGGCCGCGCCGTGAGGCGTTGTATGTGCGGGTGTCGGGTACGTCTGGCCAGGAGACGTCGCTGGTGGCCCAAGAGGCGGAACTGCGGGCTACTGCTGCCGCCGAGGTGGTGGCGGTGTTCAAGGACAAGGCGTCTGGGCTGCGGGAGAACCGGCCGGGACTTGCCCGGCTGTTGAAGGGTGCGGCGGCGGGCGAGTTCACTGTGGTGAGAGTGACCCACCGCGACCGGTTGGCCCGGTTCGGCACGGCGTGGTTGACCGCTCTGCTCGCCCGTGACGGGGTGACTGTCGAGGTGCTGCATTCGAAGGGTTCGGCCGGTGGGGTCGAGGAACTGGTGGACGACTTCATGTCTCTGGTCGCCATATTCGCCGGTCGGATGTACGGCCTGCGGTCGCGTGAGGCCAAGCGGCGACTGCTGGCGGCCGCGGGTAAAGGCGTGGGGTAGTGGCTGGCTCCGTGTTGACGTCGACCGCGACCTGCACCGCATACCGGGCGGTGTGCGGCGGTAAGCCCGACGCGCCGGGGGTGCAGGCGCCCGTGTCGGGGCGGGTGCTCGCCGAACGGGTCGGGTGGCTGGCGGACCTGGTTCGGGGCATGGCCGACGAGGTGATCGGCGCGCGTTGGTCGGATGCTGACCTTGCGGAGCTTGCCGGTGGGGTCGGCCCTGATGGGCGGCGGCTGCCGGGCAACGGGTGGATGGCGTTGCGCCGGCTCGGCTGGGGTGCGGTGCCGCCGGCGGGTGTGGTGGTGTCGGACCGGGTTCGTCGGATCGCCGAGGAAGAAGC
>NZ_QGKS01000139.1 GCF_003172935.1 Micromonospora sicca
GTCCGGCGGCGGTCCGGCGTGCGACCGGATCCAGGCGTGCATGGCGATGCCGCTGGCCACCCCGGCGTTGATCGAGCGGGTCGAGCCGTACTGGGCGATGGAGAAGAGCTGGTCGCAGGCGGACCGGGCGGCGTCCGAGAGGCCCGGGCCCTCCTGGCCGAAGAGGAGGACGCAGCGGCGCGGCAGGGTGCTGGTCTCCAGCGGCTTCGAGCCCGGCAGGTTGTCGATGCCGACCACCGGCAGCCGCTCGGCCGCCGCCCAGGCGACGAACTCCTCGACCGTCGGGTGGTGCCGGACGTGCTGGTAGCGGTCGGTCACCATGGCGCCCCGCCGGTTCCACCGCCGCCGGCCGACGATGTGCACCTCGGCGGCGAGGAAGGCGTTGGCGTTGCGCACCACCGTGCCGATGTTGAAGTCGTGCTGCCAGTTCTCGATGGCCACGTGGAAGTCGTGCCGACGCCGGTCCAGGTCGGCCACCACGGCCTCCCGCCGCCAGTACCGGTAGCGGTCCACCACGTTGCGCCGGTCGCCCTCGGCGAGCAGCTCGGGGTCGTACCGCGGGTCGTCCGGCAGCTCGCCGGGCCACGGCCCCACACCCACGTCCAGCTGGTCACCGGTCACGGTTTCCAGAGGGTACGGCCCCTGCCGGCCGACGCCGCCGCGAGGGTTCCGGATCGGCCGGGACGCGCCGGTGGCGTACCGGCCCGCCGGTGGTCCGGTGTCCGGCACCGAATGGGGCCGTCCGGGCGGCCGGTGGGCGCATAGGCTCCGACGACGGACGGAGGTGCGGGATGAGCGCACGGGTACGACGGGGCGCCATGGCGGTCCTGCTCGCGGGCCTGGCGACGGCGGGCTGCGGCCCGGCCACCGGCGCGGCCGGGCCGGCTGGTGGAACGACGACCGCGACCGTCGACCCGTCGCCGGAAGTGGCCGCCCCCGACGCCGGCGTGAGTTCCGGCCCGTGGCCGAATCCCAGCGCCCGGCCGGTCGACCGGGTGCTGCGCACCGGCATCCGGATCGGCGCCGACGAGCTGATGCTTAGCCCCTCCACCGATCACATCGTCGACATCGCCTGGTTCGACACCGGCACCGGCCGCCACCACCGACTGCCCGAGGACGAGAACTTCCGTTCGGCCCTCGGCAACGGGGACACCCTGCCGTTCTTCGAGGTGCGCGAGCGGCCCGCCCCGGACGGTCGGCTGATCACCTACGGGTTCGCCTCGGCCCCGGTGGCGCGGGCGACCATCGCGCAGCCGGGCTACCCGACCACCACGCTCAGCGTGGCGCCCTGGGGCGGCGATGCCACTGCGGCCCTGTTCTGGGCCGCCCGGGAGGGCCGGTCCCTGGCCGCGGACGTGCCCGCCGGGCAGCGCGCGATCTGCACCCTGTACGACAGGGCGGGCAGGGAGCTCGCCCGGCTGGTGCTCGCCGAGGCGCGGGGCGTGCAGAAGGGCGGCTGACCGACCGGGAACGGCCGTGGCCGTCGCGGCCTCAGCGCAACCCCAGGGCACCGCCGAGCCGGTCGAGGAACCGCCGGTCGGCCGGGCTCGACTCGCCGGCGGCGGCGGGGCAGACCCGCGCCGCGACCGATTCCACCCACTGCCGGTACGCCGCCGAGTCGGCCGGGTCGGCGCGGCGGTCGAGCACGCGTACCGCGGCCCGGCAGGCGGCCAGCAGGTCGACCACATCGGTGAGCCGCTCGCCGGCGGTGGAGGTTTCGTCGTGGCGGGCGTAGATCGCGGCCACCACTGCCCGGACCAGATCGCTGTCGAAGGCCCGGCCGGCGGCCACGGCGTCCAGACCGGCGAGCCCGGCGGTGACCCCCCGGGGCGGACGCCCGGGGCCCGGCGAGGCGGCGGCGACGAGGACCCGGCCCGGCAGGCCGGTCAACAGGTCCCACTCCGCCGCGGAGTAGACGGCGGTGGTCAGCGGTGCGGCACGACGTCCGGCAGAGGGCGGCTCTCCGGCGAGGGAGTGGCTCATGGGGACCTCCGGCGTCAGCATATGCCCCGGACAGGCCGAGGGGCCCCTTGCCCACCGGAACACGGTGGGCAAGGGGCCCCTGGGGTCGTACGGGGGTCAGCGCGGCTCGGGGAAGCTCGGCCGTTCCGGGTCGACGCCCTCCGGCACGGCGGCGGCCGCGTACTCCTTCTTGGGGACCATGACCTTGCGGCGGAAGACGCAGACCAGCGTGCCGTCCTGGTTGTAGCCGCGGGTCTCCACCGCGACCACGCCCCGGTCGGGCTTGGAGGAGGACTCCCGCTTGTCCAGCACGGTCGTCTCCCCGTAGATGGTGTCCCCGTGGAAGGTGGGGGCGACGTGCCGCAGCGACTCGATCTCCAGGTTGGCGATCGCCTTGCCGCTGACGTCCGGCACGGACATGCCGAGGAGCAGCGAGTAGATGTAGTTGCCGACCACCACGTTGCGCTTGAACTGGCTCGCCGTCTCGGCGTAGTGCGCGTCCATGTGCAGCGGATGGTGGTTCATGGTGAGCAGGCAGAAGAGGTGGTCGTCGTACTCGGTGACCGTCTTGCCCGGCCAGTGCCGGTAGACCGCGCCGACCTCGAACTCCTCGTAGTAGCGGCCGAACTGCATCCTTGTCCCCTTCGACGGGCGGCGATGGAGTTCGGCACAGCATGCCTTACCGCTTGTTAAGGCGAAGACGGGGGCGCGGGTGGTGAGGAAATGTCACACCGGCCACATCCGGGGGGAGACGCAATGAGCGGCGGGGCCCTCCCCGGCACCCGCCGCCCACGCTCTGATGCGACAGATTCTGCCGTACGGCGATGCCGGTCGGACAGAGACGGACGTCACATTTATCCTTTTGTAACACTACTCTGGGTTACCGACGCCGCTCGTGGGAGCGATCTCCGCACACCGGATCGCTCCATGTCAACCCCCAAGTTACCGATTCGTAGCGCTCAATCCAGTGGATCTCCTTGGAAGCGCTCCCATTACGGCTCGTCACGCAAATGCTTGGTGCACTTGCGTTCCGCACGGCGGCGCAGACAGATGGCATTCGATAGTTCCCTCCGTCACCGATCCACTGCTGAGAGTTTCGCCACGCCCTGGCCGGGAATTCAACGGCACCCGCCCTGGTTCCAGTGGACGTAGTAATCCGCGCTGATCGGAGAGTGCAATGGCAACGGTTGAGCTGACCACGGCCAACTTCGACGAGGTGACCGAGAGCGACGGCACCGTGCTGCTCGACTTCTGGGCCGACTGGTGCGGCCCGTGCAAGCGGTTCGCCCCCGTCTACGAGCGCTCCTCGGAGAAGCACCCGGACATCACCTTCGGCAAGGTCGACACCGAGGCGCAGCAGGAACTGGCCGCCAAGTTCAACATCCGCTCGATCCCGACGATCATGGCGATCAAGGACGGCGTGATCGTCTTCAACCAGCCGGGCGCGCTGCCGGAGTCCGCGCTGGAGAACCTGATCGAGCAGGTTGAGCAGCTCGACATGGACGAGGTCCGCAAGCAGATGGCCGAGCACAAGCACTGATCCACCACTACTCCGGCGCCGGCCGGGTCCCGCTCGGGGCCCGGCCGGCGCCGTTTCCGCAGCCTGCGCTGCCGCTCTCCGGCCTCTCCGAAACGGCGACACGGTCAGCGATGAGTGGACGACGGAAGGACGTCTTCCGGGTGCCCCGATCCCGTATCGTCCCCAACCGATGGAGACCTTGACCCCCCGCGGGCGCGCGGTCCGGCTGGGCGTGACCGCGCTCGGGCTGGCGCTGCTCCTCGTCGGCACCGTCCGGGGCACCGACGACGACTTCCCGTTCGGGCCGTTCCGGATGTACTCCACCTCGGACCCGCCGGACGCCCCCGCCCCGGACACCCGGGTGGAGGGTGTCGACCGCACCGGCGCGGTGGTCGAGCTGGGACAGGACGCCACCGGCATCCGCCGCGCCGAGATCGAGGGACAACAGGGCCGGTACGCCGCTGACCCGACCCTGCTGCGTCAGGTCGCCGACGCGTACACCGAACGCCACCCCGACGCGCCCGCGCTCGTCGAGGTGCGGATCGTGATCCGCTGGTACGGCATCCGGGACGGCCGCCCGACCGGCCGGTGGACCGACGAGACCGCCGTCCGCTGGCAGGCCGACCGATGAGCGGCTGGCTGACCGAGGCGGTCCCCCGCGGCCGGGTGGCCGCCTTCCGCACCCTGGTCTACCTCTTCGTCGCCGCGGACCTGGTCGTCTTCACCCCCTGGGTACGCACCCGGGTCGACGTGCCCGGCGAGCTGTACCACCCGCTGCTGATCGGCCGGCTGCTCCCGCTGCCCACCCCCACCCCGGCGCTGGTCGGCGCGATCTTCTGGGCGCTGCTGGTGCTGGCCCTGCTCGCCGCGACCGGGCGGGCGCCCCGGCTGCTCGGCTGGACGGTCTTCGCGCTCTACTTCGAGTGGATGATCGTCGCGATGAGCTACGGCAAGGTCGACCACGACCGGGGCGGGCTGCTCGTCGCGCTGGCCGCATTGCCCACCGCCGGCCGGGCCCGGCACGGCGACCCCACCCGCACCGAGGCCGGCGGCTGGGCGCTGCGGGTCACCCAGATCGCGGTGATCTGCACGTACTTCCTGGCGGCCTGGGCCAAGTTCCGCTTCGGCGGGCTGGACTGGGCGACCGGCTCGGTGCTGGCGCGCGCGATCATCCGGCGCGGCACCGACCTGGCGGACCTGATCGCCCAGGTGCCGCACCTGCTGATCGTGGCCCAGTTCGGCATCCTCGCCTTCGAACTGCTCAGCCCGGTCGTGTTCCTGCTGCCCGAACGGTGGCGGCTGGCGACGGTGGGCTTCTTCTACTCGTTCCACCTGGCGACCGTCGCGACCATCACCATCTCGTTCGCCCCGCACCTGGTGGCGATGACCAGCTTCGTGCCGCTGGAGAAGGTCCGCCCGGTGGTGTGGGCACGCCGCGTCCTCGCCCGGCGGGGCGAGCCGGCGACCCCGGACGACGATGCCTCCCCGCCGAGTGCCCTAACCGGCCGGGAGCCGGCGATCGGACCGGCCACGCCATAGCGCCGCCCGTCGGTCAGGAGCCGGCGGTGGGCCGGCCGCTCGGGCCGTAGAGGCGTTCGCGAGCCTCCTGGGGCAGCGAACAGGCCGCGGTGCCGCCGGGCAGCCGGTGCCGGTTGCGGGCCACCCAGCGGTACGCCGGCCACGCGGCGGCCCGCACCGGCGGGAAGCGCAGGCCGGTCCCGGCGAACCGCCAGAGCGGTCCACTGTCGCCCAGCAGCTTGGCGATGGCGTCCGGGCCCGACGCGCGGGAGCCGTCGGCGCCGATCCACTGCACCGCCTCCTCGCACTCGGCCTCCGTCAGGCCGAGCGCGGCGAGGTCCGCGAACTGCCACGGCAGCACGCGGGCGCCGGTCGGGATCCGGCGCTCGATGAACTCGGCGCAGCGGCTGCAGAAGGCGCAGTCGCCGTCGTAGACGAAGGTCGACGTCTCCATGCCCCCCATCCTCCACCCGCCCGGCGCGCGCCGGGCACCGGTGTCACTTGCACATCGTTCGTACGCGTGTTCGAATAGGGTCCATGCGCTGGGAGAACCTCTCCGCTCCCCCGGACGAGGGGATTCCCGACGGGGCAGCGCCAGCGGCTCCACCCCTGCCGCTGGCGCTCCCCGGCGCGATCGCCCGCACGTTCGACACCCCGGGCTTCGCCGGGATGACCTTCTACGAGGTGCGGGCAAAGTCGATCATCAACCGGGTGCCCGGGGAGTCCCGCGTCCCGTTCGAGTGGACGATCAACCCGTACCGGGGCTGCAGTCACGCGTGTGTGTACTGCTTGGCCGGCGACACCCCCGTCCTGATGGCGGACGGGCGCACGAAACCGATCAGCGAGTTGGAGCCGGGCGACCGGATCTACGGGACCGAGCGCCGGGGCGCCTACCGCCGCTACGTCCTCACCACCGTCCTCGACAAGTGGTCGACGGTGAAGTCGGCCTACCGGGTCACCCTGGAGGACGGCACGACCCTGGTGGCGAGCGGCGACCACCGCTTCCTCTCCGACCGGGGTTGGAAGTACGTGACCGGCACCATGGCCGGCGCCGGACAGCGCCCCTACCTGACGACCAGTAACCGGCTGATGGGCACCGGCCGCTTCGCCGCCGGCCCCAAGGACTCGACCGACTACCGGCGGGGCTACCTCTGCGGCATGGTCCGGGGCGACGCTCACCTCGGCAGCTGTTCATATCCGTCCGGAAAGGTGCACCGGTTCCGGTTGGCCCTGGCCGACAACGAGGCGCTGAGCCGGACGAGGCGTTTCCTTTCCGAGGCAGGGGTCGAAACGCACCGCTTCTCCTTCATGCCGGTCAGCGCCACCAGACTTGCGATCACCGCCATCCGCACCTCGAAGCAACGCGACATCGAGGCGATCACCGAGCTGATCCGCTGGCCAGAGGAGCCGACCGACGACTGGCGACTCGGCTTCCTGGCCGGCATCTTCGACGCCGAGGGCAGTTGCAGCAGGGGCATCTTCCGGATCAGCAACGGCGCCGACGACATCCTCGGCCACACTGCGGACGCCCTTCGTCATTTCGGGTTCACCTCGGTGCTCGAGGACCCCGGACTGCCCAACCGGGTGCGCCGGATCCGGCTGACCGGTGGTCTGCCGGAAAGGCTGCGCTTCTTCCATCTGACCGATCCGGCGATGACCCGCAAACGGTCGATCGAGGGCGCGGCACTCGAGGGCCAGGCAGCCCTGCGGGTGGTGAGCATCGAGTCGCTCGGGCTGGAGCTTCCGCTGTGGGACATCACCACGGGCACCGGCGACTTCATCGCCAACGGCGTGGTCAGCCACAACTGCTTCGCCCGCAACACCCACACCTATCTGGATCTGGATGCCGGGGCGGACTTCGACCGGAAGGTGATCGTCAAGGTCAACGCCGGTGAGCTGGTCCGGCGCGAGCTGGCCGCCCCGCGCTGGCGCGGCGCGCACGTCGCGATGGGCACCAACGTGGACTGCTACCAGCGGGCCGAGGGGCGTTACCGGCTGATGCCGCCGATCATCGAGGCGCTGCGCGACTTCGCCAACCCGTTCTCGATCCTGACCAAGGGCACGCTGATCCTGCGGGATCTGCCGCTGCTGCGTCAGGCCGCCGAGGTCACCCGGGTCGGCCTCTCCTTCTCGGTGGGCTTCGTCGACGAGGAGCTGTGGCGCGCGGTCGAGCCGGGCACCCCGAGCCCACGGCGAAGGCTGGACGCCGTCCGCCAGCTCACCGACGCCGGGTTCGAGGTGGGGGTGCTGATGGCACCGATCCTGCCCGGGCTCAGCGACGACGACGAGTCGATCGAGGCGACCGTGTCGGCGGTCGCCACCGCCGGGGCGACCAGCGTGACGCCGCTCGCCCTGCACCTGCGCCCCGGCGCCCGCGAGTGGTACGCGCACTGGCTGGCCCGCCAGTTCCCGCACCTGGTCCCCCGCTACCGCCAGCTCTACCGGGCGGGCGCGTACGCGCCGCAGGCGTACCAGCGGGAACTGACCGCGCGGGTGCGGATCGCGGCCCGCCGGCACGGGTTGCACCGGGCCGAGGTCGGCGACAACCGACGGCTGCCCGAGCCCGCCCCGGAGACGCCGTCCGAGCAACTCACCCTGCTCTGAGGGCGGCCCGGGGCTACAGTCGCGGGGTGCGTACCGCTCAGCAGATCCTCGCCGACTCCGCCGTGATCGCCGTCGTGGGCGCGTCCCGCGACCCGGGCAAGGCCGCGCACAGCGTGCCGTTGCAGATGCAGCGGTACGGCTGGCGGATCATCCCGGTGAACCCGACGGTGGACGAGCTCTTCGGCGAGAAGGCGTACCCGTCGCTGGCCGACATCCCGCACCCGGTCGACCTGGTCGACGTATTCCGGCCCGCCGGGGACGCGGTCGACGTGGTGCGGCAGGCGGTGGCGATCGGCGTCGCGGCGGTGTGGTTGCAGCTGGGGATCGTGTCGGCCGAGGCGCGGCGGATCGCCGAGGAGGCCGGCATCGACTACGTCGAGGACCGGTGCCTCATCGTGGAACGGGCCGCCGGCGGGCTGACCCGGCTCGGCTGAACGGGTCGGCCGGCAGCGGTCACTCTCCCGGCTCGTCGGGGCCGAAGACGAGGTCCAGTTGGGCGTCGAGGGCGGTGAGCGCCGTCTCCGGTGAATAGTGTCCGCCGAGCACGTACACCCCCAGCCCTTCCATGATCGCCAGCAGCCCGGCCGCGGCGCGCTCCGGGTCGATGCGCCGGTCGGCCGTCCCGGTCTCCTGGGCGAGGCGGATCTGCCCGGCGACGAAGGCGACCAGGCCGGCGGTCTCCTGGTGCAGCGCGGCGGCCACGGTCGGGCGGACGGCCGTGTAGGCCAGGAACGCCAGTGCCACCCGCCCGTCCGCCCGGCGGGACTCGTCGAGCGGCAGCAGCTCGACCAGCATGGTCCGCAGCAGCGTACGCGGGGAGGGGGCGTCGCCGAGCGCGCCGACCGCCCGGGTCACCCGCGCCTCGGAGCGCTCGTGGACCACCGACAGCGCGAAGGTCATCATCTCGTCCTTGGTGCGGAAGTAGTGCTGCACCATCCCGGAGGAGACGCCGGCCTCGGTCGCCACGTGCCGCAGGCTGACCGCTTCCAGCCCGTGCTCGGCGGCCACCCGCATCAGCGCGTCGGCGATCAGTTTGCGGCGCTCCCGATGGTCGACCCGTTTCGGCATGCCCTCATGCTTTCACAATACGACTGCATTGACATACTGCGGCTCGCCGGTTACGTTGCAACTGCAATGTAAAAGTCCTGAAGGGCGAGGTGACCGTGCGAAAGCAGAGTCTTCCCGTCGCGTTGCTGCGTCGCGCGGTCGTGTACGAGGTGGCCATGTGGCGCAGCCTCGGCCGGTGGCTGCTGCGCCGGCCCGTCGGGCTCGCGCCGGGAGCCGAGACGTTCAGCTACCTCGGAGTGGTGAAGCCGATCCTCGGTGTCTTCATCGGGCTCTCCGCGATCGAAATCCCGATCTTCGACCTGATCATCCGGCACACCGTACCGTGGCCATCGGTGCGGCACACCGCGCTGGCGCTCGGCATCTGGGGCCTGCTCTGGATGATCGGCCTCTACGCCAGCCTGCGGATCCACCCGCACGTCACCGACGCCGCCGGCCTGCGCGTCCGCAACGGCTTCTCGGTGGAATTCCTGGTGCCCTGGACGGCCGTCGCGCGGGTCGACGCCCGATACCGCTCGCTGCCCTCCAGCCGGGCCATCCAGGTCGAGCACGACGACGGGGCGACGATCCTGAACGTCGGCGCCGCCAGCCAGACCAGCGTCGACCTCGTGCTGCGCGAACCGCTCTCGGTCCCACTGCCCAAGGGGCCGAGCGAGCCGGTCACCGAGATCCGGCTCTACGCCGACGAGCCGCAGGCGCTGGTCGCCCTGGCCCGCCGACACCTGACGGTCTCGCTTCCCGGCTCGGACAGCTAGGGGCGGCCGGTCACCCGCCAGGCGGCGGGTGACCGGCGCACCGGTCAGAGCTTGTACTCCTTGAGCAGCCCACGGGAGATGATCGTCTTCTGGATCTCCGAGGTGCCCTCGCCGATGAGCAGGAACGGGGCCTCCCGCATCAGCCGCTCGATCTCGTACTCCTTGGAGTAGCCGTAGCCGCCGTGGATGCGGAAGGCCTCCTGGACGACCTCGGCGCAGTACTCGGAGGCGAGCAGCTTCGCCATGCCGGCCTCGACGTCGTTGCGCTGGCCGGCGTCCTTGAGCCGGGCCACGTTGACCATGAGCGAGTGCGCAGCCTCGATCTTGGTACCCATCTCGGCGAGCTTGAACGCGATGGCCTGGTGCCTGGCGAGCGGCTGGCCGAAGGTCCGGCGCTGCTGGGCGTACGCGACGGCCAGCTCGAAGGCCCGGACGGAGATGCCGCAGGCGCGGGCGGCCACGTTGACCCGGCCGACCTCGATGCCGTCCATCATCTGGTAGAAACCGCGGCCGACCTTCTCCTCGCCACCGAGGACGGCGGAGGCCGGGACGATGACCCCGTCGAGCACCATCTCGGTGGTCTCGACGCCCTTGTAGCCCATCTTGTCGATCTTGCCGGGGATGGTCAGGCCGGGGGCGGTCTCGCCGAAGCCGGGCTCCTTCTCCAGCAGGAAGGTGCTCATGTTGCCGTAGACGGAGTCCGCGCCGGTGTCGGTCTTGACCAGGGTGGCCACCACCGAGGAGTACGCCCCGTTGGTCAGCCACATCTTCTGGCCGTTGAGCACGTAGTTGTCGCCCTCGCGGACCGCCTTCGACTTGATCGCCGAGACGTCGGAGCCGCACTCCGGCTCTGACATCGAGAAGGCCCCGCGCACCTCGCCGGTGGCCATCCTCGGCAGCAGCCGGGCCTTCTGCTCGGCCGAGCCGTGCTGGGAGATCAGGTACGCCACGATGAAGTGGGTGTTGACGATGCCGGAGATCGACATCCAGCCCCGGGACAGCTCCTCGACCACCAGGGCGTACGTGAGCAGGGACTCGCCGAGCCCGCCGTACTCCTCGTCGATGGTGAGGCCGAAGAGCCCCATCTCGCGCATCCCGTCGAGGATGTCGGTGGGGTACTCGTCGGCGTGCTCCAGCCGCTGGGCGTGCGGAATGATCTCCTTGTCGGCGAACTCCCGGACGGTTTCCAGGATCGACCGCTGCACATCGGTCAGGCCGGGCGTCTGGGCGAGTCGGGCCATCTCAGCCTCCGGGGGATCGGCGCATTACTCGTGGGTAACTGAACGCTGGGTCAGTATCGGTCCCGCGACCGGCGAGGCCAAGGTGACCAGTCCACACAACCGCTGTGAAAAGGTTCACCGCTGCGGGTAGCGTCCGCAAGAGAGAAGGCCGTTGAGCTGCGACGGAGGGGGCGAGCGAGGGTGACCCAACCACCGCCCGGGGAGCCGGACCAGCCGCCGTCGCCGTACGAGCCGCCGTCCTACGGCCAGCCGCCGCACCACGACCCGTACGGGCAGCAGCCGCAGTGGGGACAGCAGCCGCCGTACGCGCCGCAGCCGCCGTACGGCCAGTACGGCCCGCCGCCCGGCGGTGGCGGTGGCGGTGGCGGCGGTGGCGGTGGCACCAACGTGATGGCGGTGCTGTCGCTGGTCTTCGCCTTCGTCTTCGCCCCGGCCGGGATCGTCCTCGGCCACCTGGCCAAGCGGCAGATCCGGCAGACCGGCGAGGAGGGCGCCCAGCTCGCCACCTGGGGCCTGGTGCTGAGTTACGTGTTCACCGCGATCGGGCTGCTGGCCTGCTGCGGCTGGATCGCCATCGCCATCTGGGCGAACTCCGACAGCGGCACCTCCTACTGACCCGACGTCAGCGGAACTCCGCCTCGCGGACGCTGTTGCCGCCGTCCACCACCAGCATCTGCCCCGTGATGTACGAGGCGGCCGGCGAGCAGAGGAAGGCGATCGCCGCGGCCACCTCGTCCGGCGTGCCCGGACGGCCGACCGGGGTGCCGAGCCCCTGCTTGATCTCGGCCATGGTGGACGCCGCCGTGTAGATGGTGCCGGGAGCGACCGCGTTGACGGTCACCCCGTCGGCGATCATCTCCATCGCCAGGGCCCGGGTCAGCCCCACCACGCCCGCCTTCGCCGCCGCGTACGCGGCCTCGGTCGGCAACGCGTTGACCGCGCCGGCGGTCGCCGCCAGGTTGACGATCCGACCCCAGCCGCGCTCGGCCATCCCGCTGATGAACGCCCGGCTGCACAGGAACGCCGTGGTCAGGTTCCGGTCGATCTCGCCGCGCCACTCGTCGTAGCTGAGCTGGACCACCGGCCGCAGCACCTCCGGGCTGGCCCGGCTGGCCAGGCCGGCGTTGTTGACCAGCACCTCGACGTCGCCGAGCTGCTCGGCCACCGCGTCGGCGAGCGCGCCCACCTCCGCCTCGTCGGTCAGGTCGGCCACGAAGCCGGTCACGCCCAGCTCGCCGGCCCGCTCGTGGATCCGCCGGGTGGTGGAGACGATCGCGACCCGGGCCCCCAGGTCGGCCAGCCGGCGGGCGGTGGCGTAGCCGATGCCGTCCGGACTGCCGGCCCCGGTGACCAGGGCGACCCGGCCGTCGAGGCGCATGGTGACCGGCTCGGCGAGCGGCGCCGGCTGGTCCTGGTCGGCGGAGCCCGCCGGGGCGGTGCCGCGGCTGCGCCGGACCAGGCCCGGACGGCTCACGTCCCGTCTCGGTCGGCCACCACGCGCGTCATGTGCCATGCCGCGATCCTGCCCGCTGTGGACCTTCCGGGCAACGCGGCACCCGGAAAGGGGGTGCACCGTTTTGCACGCGCGTGGCTACCCTGACGGCGCGCACCCGCATCCAACGGAGATGAAGCCTGATGAGCTATCCCCCGCCGTCCGGTGGTTGGCACGACCCGTCGGTCCCCGGCCAGCAGTCCACGCCACCCGCCGATCCGACCCTTGCGATGGGCGGCCAGATCCCCACCCAGCCGACCTCCGCCGACCCGTACGCCCCGACCAACCCGTACGCCGGAATGCCGGGCGGGCAGCCGACGGCCGACCCGTACGCGGCGGCCGGCTACCCGCCGCCGGGCTACCCGGGGTACGGCTACCCGGTCGCGGCGAAGACCAACACCCTGGCCATCGTGGCGCTGGTGCTCTCGCTGGTCGGCTTCGCCTCCTGCATCACCGCGCCGATCGGCGCGATCCTCGGTCACGTGGCCCGCAAGCAGATCCGCGAGACCGGCGAGCAGGGCGAGGGGATGGCCAAGGCCGCCATCATCGTCGGCTGGATCCTCACCGTCCTGCTGGCGCTGCTGATCGCCTTCTACGTCGTGATCATCGTGCTGGCGATCGCCAACGGCGACACGAGCGGCAGCAGCACCTTCTGACGACGGAAGGGCCGTCCCGGTCGACCGGGACGGCCCTCCGCCGCGCCGCACGGGGGCGGCCCCCGCTCACTCCGAGGGCGGGGTGAAGCTCGAGGTACGGGTCATCCCCGCCGCACGACCCTTGGCGGCGATCACCAGGGCCATCTTGCGGGACGCCTCGTCGATCATCTCGTCGCCGAGCATCACCGCGCCGAGCTTGCCGCCCGCCTCCGAGGTGTAGTGCTCGTACGCGTCGAGGATCAACTCCGCGTGGTCGTAGTCGGCCTGGGCCGGCTGGTAGACCTCGTTGGCCGCGTCGATCTGGCCCGGGTGCAGCACCCACTTGCCGTCGAAGCCGAGCGCCGCCGAGCGCTTGGCCACCTCGCGGAACGCGTCGACGTCCCGGATCTGCAGGAACGGGCCGTCGATGGCCTGCTTGTCGTGCATCCGAGCGGCCATCAGGATCCGCATCAGGATGTAGTGGTACGGGTCGCCCGGGTAGTCCGGGATCAGCGCGCCGACCACCAGCGACTTCATGTTGATCGACGCCATGAAGTCGGCCGGCCCGAAGATGATGGTCTCCACCCGCGGCGAGGCCGCCGCGATGGCGTCGACGTTGACCAGGCCGGCCGCGTTCTCGATCTGCGCCTCGATGCCGATCCGGCCCACCTCCAGGCCGAGCGTCTTCTCGATCTGGGTCAGCGTCAGGTCCAGCCACTGCACCTGGGCGGCGTTCTGCACCTTGGGCAGCATGATGCAGTCCAGGTTCGCGCCGGCGCCCTCGACCACCTCGATCACGTCCCGGTAGGTCCACGGCGTGGTCAGGTCGTTCACCCGGACCACCCGGGTCTTGCCGGCCCAGTCACCCTCGTTCAGGGCGGCGACGATGTTCTTCCGGGCGTCCGGCTTGGCCAGCGGGGCGACCGCGTCCTCCAGGTCCAGGAAGACCTGGTCGGCCGGCAGGCCCTGGGCCTTGCCGAGCATCTTGACGCTGGAACCGGGTACCGCGAGGCAGGACCGGCGGGGGCGACCGACAGCGGCCATGGATGCGCTCCTTCCAGCGTCCGGCGGGCACGCCGACGCCAACTGAATGAAAGGCCGAGAACTTAACGATCCCAAAGGGCGTGGTGACGTCACGGTAACCTCGTGCCGTGACCGGGGTGAATGGACCTGTGGAAGATCTCACTGACCGTCGGACCGTGGTGGTGACGGGCGCCAGCTCCGGCATCGGGCTGGCGGCCGCCGTCGACCTGGCGCGCCGGGGCGACCGGGTGGTGCTGGTCGGCCGGGACCCGGCCCGCCTGCAGTCGGCCGGGGACCGGGTCCGCGAGTACTCCGGCGAGCGCCCGGAACTGTTCCGCGCGGACTTCGCCGTCCTCGACGACGTCCGCCGGCTCGCCGAGCGACTGCGGGAGTCGTACGACCGGATCGACGTGTTGGCCAACAACGCCGGCGCCATCGTGCTCCAGCCGGTGACCACGGTCGACGGTTTCGAACTGAGCATGCAGGCCAACCATCTGGCCCCGTTCCTGCTCAGCAACCTGCTCGCCGACCGGATCGGGCGGATGGTGGTCACCGCCTCCGGCGCGCACCGCAGCGGGGCGCTCGACCCCGACGACCTCAACGCCGCGCTGCGCCGCTACCGGCCGATGCGGGCGTACGGGACCAGCAAGCAGGCGAACATCCTGTTCACCGCCGAGGCGGCGCGGCGCTGGCCGGACGTGCCGGCGTACTCGTTCCACCCCGGGGTGGTGCGGACCCGGTTCGGCAACGAGAGCCGGCTGGTCGGGTTGGGCATGCGGCTGCTGCCGTTCCGCAGTCCGGAGAAGGGCGCGGAGACGCTGGTCTGGCTGGCCAACCAGGACCCGTCCCGGCTGATCGACGGCGGCTACTACCACGACCGGCGACCACGCCGGCCGCTCCCCAAGGCGGCCGACCCCCGGCTCGCCGCCCGGCTCTGGACGGCCAGCGCCAAGGCCGTCGGCATCGACGGCTGACGGGTTTTCCGGTGTCGCAGCGGTCGGTCCCGCTGGGATACTCCGCCGCATGACGACGGGAAACCCCACCGGCGCGCGGCGCACCGAGGCAGGCCGGCCGACCAGCGACGCCGAGACCGGAGTGGCGGCCGGAAAGCTGCGGGTGGGCGGCGCGGACGTGGAACTGTCGGCCCGGCTCGAACGGGAACTGACCGCCTACAACAACGCGGCGACCGGTGCGGAGGACGAGGCCGACCTGTCGGTGCGGGTCACCGGACCGGACGGGGAGCTGGTCGGCGGGCTGACCGGCTGGACGTGGGGCGGCCGCGCGGGCGTCAACACGCTGTGGGTGCGGGCGGACCGCCGGCACCAGGACTGGGGCGGCCGGATGCTGCGGGCCGCCGAGGAGGAGGCCCGGCGGCGGGGCTGCACCGAGGTCTCGCTGTCGTCGTTCTCCTTCCAGGCGCCGGACTTCTACCGGCGGCACGGCTACTCCGACACCGGGATCCGGGACGGCATCCCGGGCGGCCACGTCGACCACCACTTCTGGAAGTCACTGGTGCACGACCCGGCCGCCGCGGTGCGGCTGGTCGCCCTGGTGGAGTTCGGCGCCGACGCGGTCGAGGCCGGCCAGCGGTACGAGGACACGGTGCTCGCCCTGCTCGGGCGGCACGACGGGCGGCTGGAGCGGCGGCTGCGCACCGTGGACGGGCGGAGCGAGGTGCACGTGATCCGGTTCGCCACCCGGGCCGGCTACGGGTCGTTCCTCGCCGACCCGGAACGGGCCGCGCAGCGCGCCGTGCTCGGCGACGCCGCGCCGGTCACCCGGGTGCTGGAGGTCCGAGACGTCTGACCGACCGGGCGGCGGCCGGACGCCGAGGCGGTCGCGGAGCACTTCGCGGCGTACCTGTGAGCCTCAGTCGGAGATGTGCACCGGAACGCTGGTGACCACCACTCCCGGCAGCGCCCGCAGCGCGGACCGCAACCGTTGCTCGGCCCGGCTGTGCAGCAGCCGGTGCCAGCGGCGACGCAGCACCACCTCCGGCACGATCACGGTCAGCGTCAGCTCGGCCCGGGCGGCGTGCAGCGCCTCCAGGTAGTGCGCCAGCGGCCCGATCACCGTCCGGTACGGCGACACGATCGTCTCCAGCCGCACGTGGTCACCCCAGGCCCGCCACTGCTCACGGAACCGGTCCGCCTCGGCGTCCTCCGGGGCGATGTGCACCGCCAGCGTCGGCTGGCCCAGCGAGGCCGCGTACGCCAGCGCGCGCAGCGACGCCCGGTTCAGCCGGGCGACCGGCACGATCACCAGGTGGCGTACCTCCTGGGGCAGCTCCTCGCCCTCGGCGGGCCCGGCGCGGGACGCGGCCCCGGCGGGCGGCGGCGGGTGCAGCGCCAGCGCCTGGTGCAGCGCCGCGTAGTGCCGGTGGATCCGGCGGAAGAGCAGCACCAGCAGGGGTACGGCGATCACCACCACCCAGGCGCCCTCGGCGAACTTGGCGACCGCGGCGGTCACCAGCACCAGACCGGAGAGCGCGGCGCCGATCGCGTTCAACGCCAGCCGGTGGTGCCAGCCCCGGCCGCGCCGGCGTCGCCAGTGCACCACCATGCCGGCCTGGGACAGGGTGAAGGCGAGGAAGACCCCCACCGCGTAGAGCGGGATCAACGACTCGGTGTGCCCGCCGAACACCACGAAGACGACCGCCGCCGCGAGGGAGAGGGCGACCAGACCGTTGCTGAACGCCAGCCGGTCACCCATGTGCAGGAACCGGCGGGGAGCGTGCCCCTCCCGCGCCATGAAGAACAGCAGCCGGGGGAAGTCGTTGAACGCGGTGTTCGCGGCCAGCAGCAGGATCAGCGCGGTGGTGGCCTGGAGCAGGGGGTACCACGGGCCGGTGGGGAAGGTGACCCGGCCGAGCTGGGAAAGCAGGGTCTGGTCCGGGCGGGGCGCCAGGCCGGCCAGGTGGATCAGGACGACCAGCCCGGCGAAGAGCACCACCAGCATGCCCACCATCCAGCCGAGGGTCGTACGGGCGTTGCGCCACTCGGTCGGGCGGAACGCCGGTACCGCGTTCGACACCGCCTCGATGCCGGTCATCGACACCGCGCCGGAGGCGAACGCGCGCAGCACCAGCAGCAGCCCGAGGCCCTCCGCCGCCGGCACCGCCGGCGGGGGCGCCGGCGCGAACCCCCGGCCCGCCGCGCGCAGGTAACCGACCACCAGCAGCGCCACCAGGGTGGCCACGAAGGCGTAGGTGGGCAGCACGAAGATGTTGCCGGCGGTACGCACCCCGCGCAGGTTCCCAGCCAGCAGCACCGCGATCACCAGCACGCCCAGCGGCACGGTGGCCGGCGCCAGCCCGGGCAGCGCCGAGGTGACCGCGTGCACGCCGGCCGCCACCGACACCGAGACGGTCAGCACGTAGTCGAGCATCAGCCCGGCCGCCGCGGCGAGCCCCGCGGTGGCGCCGAGGTTGTCCCCGGCGACGATGTAGGAGCCGGCGCCGTGCGGGTAGGCCGGGATGGTCTGCCGGTACGACACCCCGACCGCGATCATCAGCACCACCAGCAGGGCGGCCAGCGGCAGCGAGAGCCCGAGCGCGCCGCTGCCAGCCAGCACCAGCACGGTCAGCAGCGCCTCCGGTCCGTACGCGACCGAACTGAGCAGGTCCGAGGAGAGGATCGGCAGGGCGACCAGCTTCCGCATCCGCTCGTACAGCACGGCGGAGCTGCGCAGCGGCGGGCCGAAGAGCGCCTGCCGGAGCCGGGTCAACCCCCGCCCCAGCCGGGACCCGGGCAGTTGCGCCGGCGCGCTGGCGACCAGTTCGTCCGGCTTCTCGACGGTGAACATCTCGATCGGCGCCAACCGGCCGAAGCGGCTCGGCGCCGGCCGGCGCCCGTTACGGCCCAGCGTCGGGTCGACCGGCAGCTCGTCCGGGCGGCGAGGGCTGCGCCAGCGGTCGCCGATCCGGCGCAGCGCCGCCCGCTCGTCCGGTGCCAGCGGGGGAAACTCGGCCGAGGGCGTGACGACGGTGCCGCGCTCGGCCTCGTCGTCGTCCGCCCGCTCCTGCGCCATCCCCACCCCCTCCCCC
>NZ_QGKS01000108.1 GCF_003172935.1 Micromonospora sicca
GCCCGCGACGGGTACGCGGTGGCCGAGCCGGCGGTGGCGCCGGTGGCGCGGCACCGGCTCACCCGCGCGGTCCGGGCGGCGTTCGCCCGGCGGGCCGGGGCGCGGCTCGGGTTCGCCGAGCCCGCACAGCCGGCGCGGGGCCGTCAGCCGCGGCACCCGGTCGAGGTCATGCCCCGACGGACGCCGCTCGCCGGCACCCGCTCCCGGCCCGCGCGGCGCGAGCGGACCACCGACTCCGGCGCGGTCACGCCGGACCGGACCGGACCGGCACGGGCGGGGATCGGCGCGGCCGGGGGGCACGCCGAGATCATCCCGCCCGTGCCGGTCCACCGACTCCGACCGGCCTCGTCCGCCCCGGTCCGGGCGGCGGGCGGCGGGACCCCGCCCGGCCTGGCGACCGTCGGGCCACCGGCGGCGGGGTCCACCACGGGACGGCCGGGCACTGTCGTCCCGCTCGTCGGATCACCGCGGCCGGCACCGCCGAGCCGTCGGCGACGGCCGGTCGCCCCGGTCGGGAACGCGGCGCCGTCCGTACCGGTCGGGTCCCCGGTCAGGCTGTCCGACGCCACGGTCCGGCGCCGTCGAACCGGGCCCGCCGCGGCCGGACCGATCCTCCGCGCCGCCGCCTGAGCCAGCGGCGGAGGCGTCCGGGAGCGGGTCAGCGGCCGGCGAGGAACGCCAGCGCGCGTGCCCAGGTGCGCTCGGCGGCCACCGGGTCGTGGTCGGGCAGGTCCGGGTCGGTGTAGAGGTGCCCGGGCCCCGGGTAGCGGTACACCGACAGGTCCGCCCCGGCGGCGGTCATCGCCCGCCGCCACTCGTCCACCTCGTCCTGCGGGTCGTACTCGTCCGGGTCGGCGAGGTGCAGCTGCACCGGCAGCCCCGGACGCACCGCCTCCGGCGCGCCCGCGGTGCCGTGCAGCAGGAGCAGGGCCGCCGCGGCGGGCCGCTCGGCGAGCAGCGCCCCGGCCACCCCGGCGCCCATCGATAAGCCGGCCAGCACCGTCTCCGCCGGCAGGTCCGCCGCTGCGGCGCGGGCCCGGTCGAGCACGGTGTCCCGGCCGACCTTGTCGAGCAGGGCGAAGCCGTCCTCGACGGTGTTCGCGGCCGGTAGTCCGTACAGGTCGGGGGTGACCACCTGGTGCCCGGCGGCACGCAACCGGTCGGCGGCGGCGAGCACCGCGGGGCGCAGCCCGTACACGGAATGCAAGAGCAGGATCTGTCCCATCCGGCCATCGTGCCGCAGCTCTCCGACGGCGCGGCGCCGCCGGGCCGGGTGGCGGGCGACGATCCGGCCGCTCAGCCCGGCTCGGCGCGGGCCGCCAGGGTCCGGCTGCGGCCGCGGAACTCGGCGACCACCTCGTCGTCCCGCCAGACCGTCACGTCGTAGATGCCGCTGCGGCCGTACCGGGTGCGTTCGGTGGCCCGGGCCTCCAGCAGGTCGCCCTCGCGAACCGGGCGGAGGAAGCTGATCTCGCCGCCGGCGGCGACGGTCACCGGCCCGTGGCTGTTGCAGGCCAGCGCGAACGCGGTGTCGGCGAGCAGGAAGACGAAGCCGCCGTGGCCGATGGCGTGGCCGTTGAGCATGGCCGCGGTGACCCGCATCCGGGCCACGGCCGCGCCGTCGGCGGCGGAGACCAGCTCGATGCCGAGCCCCTTGGAGGCCACGTCGGCGTCGAACATCTCGTGCGCCGCCGTACGGTCGCCCCGCTCCCCCACGTCAGCGCCCCTGCCGCTGGTCCACGATCCGGCGCATCTTGCCCATCGACCGTTCCACCCCGTCCGGCTCGATCACCTGCACCGCGACGCTGACCCCGATGGTGTTCTTGACCTGCTCCACCAGCGCCGCCCCGGCCCGGGCGGCCTCGTCGGCGGCCACCCCGGCCCGGCGCTCCACCTTGACGGTGAGCGTGTCCATCCGGCCCTGCCGGTCCAGCACGCACTGGAAGTGCGGCGACAGCGCCGGGGTACGCAGGATCAGCTCCTCGATCTGGGTGGGGAAGACGTTCACCCCGCGCACGATCATCATGTCGTCGGTCCGCCCGGTGATCTTCTCGATCCGGCGCATCGTGCGGGCCGTGCCGGGCAGCAGCCGGGTGAGGTCCCGGGTGCGGTAGCGGACCACCGGCATGGCCTCCCTGGTCAGCGAGGTGAGCACCAGCTCGCCCTGCTCGCCGTCGGGCAGCACCGCGCCGGTGACCGGGTCGATGATCTCCGGGTAGAAGTGGTCCTCCCACAGGTGCAGGCCGTCCTTGGTCTCCACGCACTCGACCGCCACCCCGGGACCCATCACCTCGGAGAGCCCGTAGATGTCCACCGCGTGCATGTCGAGCCGTTGCTCCATCTCGCGGCGCATGTCCTCGGTCCACGGCTCGGCGCCGAAGACGCCGACCCGCAGCGAGGTGGACTTCGGGTCGACGCCCTGCCGTTCCATCTCGTCCACGATGGCCAGCATGTAGCTGGGGGTGACCATGATGACGTCCGGCTCGAAGTCGCGGATCAGCATGACCTGCCGCTCGGTCATGCCGCCGGAGACCGGGATGACTGTGCAGCCCAACTCCTCGGCGCCGTAGTGGGCGCCGAGCCCGCCGGTGAACAGGCCGTAGCCGTACGCCACGTGCACCCGGTCGCCGGGCCGGCCGCCGGCGGCCCGGATGGACCGGGCCATCAGCCGGGCCCAGGTGGCGAGGTCCTCCTTCGTGTACCCGACGACGGTGGGCCGGCCGGTGGTGCCGGACGAGGCGTGCAGCCGGGCGATCTGCTCCCGGGGAACGGCGAACATGCCGAACGGGTAGTTCTCCCGCAGGTCGGCCTTGCCGGTGAACGGGAAGCGGGCCAGGTCGGCCAGCTGCCGGCAGTCGTCGGGGTGGACGCCCGCCGCCTCGAAGGCCCGGCGGTAGTGCGGCACGTGGTCGTACGCGTGCCGCAGCGACCGGCGCAGCCGGTCCAGTTGCAGCGCCCGCAGCTCGTCGACGCCGGCCCGTTCCACGGGCTCCAGCTCCTCCGGACGAGGGGTGCGGTCCTGCACGGTTGCCTCCTGCGCGACGGTGTCCCGACGCCGCTCGGGCGCCGGGCGATGCTGGGTACCGTACGCCCGTACCGGCTCGTGGTGCCAGGTCAGGTGGCGCGCACCGGCCCGGGAGCGACGCGGGTCAGCGGGCGGCGGGCAGCCGGTGCAGCGCGTCGACCAGCGGCGCCAGCTCGGGGGTCCGCTCCCCCTCGGCCAGGGCGTCCGCCAGCACCCGGTCGTGGGTGGGCTGGGCCCGGGCGAGCAGCTCGGAGCCGGTCGGGGTCAGTTCGGTGTAGATGCCGCGCCGGTCGTCCTCGCAGAGGATCCGGGTCAGCAGGCCGCGGTCCTCGAGTCGGGTGACGAGGCGGGTGGTGGCGCTGCCGGAGAGCGCCGCGGCCCGGGCCAGCTGCCGCATCCGCATGTGCCAGCCGTCCTGGCGGGACAGGGCGTCCAGCACCGTGTACTCCACGACGGAGAGGTCGTGCTCGGCCTGGAGGGCGCGCTCCAGCGCCGTCTCGATCAGGCCGTGCAGGGCGGCGAGGGTACGCCAGCCCTGGGCGCGGATCTCGACCGCGTCGTCGCCGATCCCCATGACGCCCCCTCCGGTGTGACGTGGACGCCTCTCAGGCTAGCACGCTTGCGCCGATATCAGGCGCGTGCAACTATTTCGTTGCCAGCGCGGGTAGTTGCACGCGCTGCTTGTCTTCTTGGGCACGAATTCCGACACACGGATGGGGACGTCATGTCTCAGCGCACCTCCGCCCTGCCCGGCGGCCTGATCGCCCTCGCGATCGGGGCGTTCGGCATCGGGCTGACCGAGTTCGTGATCATGGGGCTGCTCCCCCAGGTCGCGGCGGACTTCGCGGTCACCGAGTCGGTCGCCGGCTGGTTGATCTCCGGCTACGCGCTCAGCGTGGCCGTCGGCGGGGTCGCCCTCACCGCCGCGGTCACCCGGCTGCGGCGCAAGAACGTCCTGCTCGGCCTGATGGTGCTCTTCATCGCCGGCAACCTGGTCTCCGCCCTGGCCGGCGACTACGCCACGATGCTGGCCGGCCGGATCGTCGCCGCCCTCTGCCACGGCGCGTTCTTCGGCATCGGCGCGGTGGTGGCCGCCGGCCTGGTCGCACCGGCCCGGCGGGCCGGGGCGATCGCGCTGATGTTCGCCGGCCTGACCACCGCGAACGTGCTCGGCGTGCCGTTCGGCACGTTCCTCGGCCAGCACCTCGGCTGGCGGGCCACCTTCTGGGCGATCACCGGCGTCGGTGTGGTGGCGCTGATCGGGCTGGCCCTGCTGGTGCCCGGTCGCGGACCGGCCACCGACGCCGCGCCCGCCGGCGGGCTCCGCGGCGAGCTGCGCGCCTTCACCCACCGGCAGGTGTGGTTCTCGCTGGTGATCACCATCCTCGGCTTCGGCGGCATGTTCGGCGCCTTCACCTACATCGCGTACACCCTGACCGAGGTGAGCGGCTTCGCCACCGCGACGGTGCCGTGGCTGCTGGTGCTGTTCGGGGTGGGACTCTTCGCGGGCAACCTGGCCGGTGGGCGGGCGGCGGACGTGTCACTGTCCCGCACCCTGGTCATCGTGCTGGCGGTGCTCACCGTGGTGCTGGTCGGCTTCGCGCTGACCGCCACCAGCCCGGTGCTGACCGTCGCCGGCCTGCTGCTGATGGGCGCGTTCGGTTTCGCCACCGTGCCGCCGCTGCAGATGCGGATCACGAAGTACGCCCACCAGGCCCCCACCCTCGCCTCCGGCGCGAACATCGCCGCCTTCAACGTCGGCAACGCCCTGGGGGCCTGGATCGGCGGGGTCACCATCAGCGCGGGGCTCGGCTACACCGCGCCCATCTGGGCCGGTGCCGCCCTCACCCTGCTCGGGCTGGTCGTGCTGCTGGTCGCCGAGCGGCTCGCCCGGCACGAGCCCGGCCGCGCCGCCGCCCCCGCCGACCTGGTCGACGCCGCGGCCTGACCCGGCGGACTGCGGCCTGCGGGCATTCACGCACCGTGACCGACGCCGCGGCTTGACACGTCGGGTGAGCGATATGACTGCCAGTCATAAATATGCCTGACAGTCATATCGCTCGTCGGCACACTGCTCGCCGGCGGGCACCGCCGGCCGCGTACGCGCGGGGTTATGCTCGGCCGGAGACCGGCGGTGGGGCCCGCCGTCCCGGGCCACGCCGGGAGAACCGCGACACGCTCGCCAACGGTCCCTGCCAGTGATGCCCGTCCTGGTGGGGAGGCACCGTGACACCACCCGAGTTCCGCGTCGACCCCGACGTCGACCTGCACGTACCCGCCGACCGGGCGGAGCTGACCGCCCACCCCGCGACAGTGCTCGGGGCCATCGCCGCCGGCGGCGTGCTCGGGGCGCTGGCCCGGGCCGGCATCCAGGCCGCGTTCCCGCACCCGCCGACCGGCTTCCCGTGGGCCACCTTCGGCATCAACGTCACCGGCTGCCTGCTGATCGGCGCGCTGATGGCGGTGCTCGGGGCCCGACCGGCCCACCCGCTGGTCCGGCCGTTCCTCGGCGTCGGGGTGCTCGGCGGCTTCACCACCTTCTCCGCGTACGCGGTCGACGCGCAGCGCGCGGTGGCCGCGGGCGCGGCGGGCACCGCGCTGGCGTACCTCGCGGCGACGCTGGTCGGGGCGCTGCTGGCCGTCCAGGTCGGGGACGCGGCGGCCGCCCGCCTGCTGCGGCGGCGGGCGGCGCGGTGACCGTCCTGCTGATCGCGCTCGGCGCGGCGCTCGGCGCGCCGCTGCGCTACCTGACCGACCGGGCCGTGCAGACCCGGCACGACTCGCCGTTCCCGTGGGGGACGCTGACCGTCAACGTGGCCGGGTCGCTGCTGCTCGGCGCGGTCGCCGCGGTGCCGGCCGCGCCGGCGGTGACCGCGCTGGTCGGCACCGGGTTCTGCGGCGCGCTGACCACCTGGTCCACGCTCAGCTACGAGACGCTGCGGCTGACCCGGGCGGGCGCCCGCTGGCACGCCGCGGCCAACGCGCTGGGCAGCGTGGTCGCCGGGCTGGGCGCGGCCTCGCTCGGCTACGCCCTCGCCCACGCCCTCACCGGCTGACCCGCACGTCGGTCGACGTCCGTCACCCGGCCCGGCAGGTGCCGGTCAGCGGGCGGGGGCGCGCAGCGCCACCACCGGGCCGAGCACGAAGACCGCCGGTGGCCGCACCCCCTCCCGGACGGTCAGCGCACCGACCTCGTCGAGCCGGCTCGGCAGCGCCCGCTGGCCCGGGAGGCCGGCGTCCTGCACCGCCAGCACCGGTGACCCTGGGTCCCGGCCGTGCTCGATCAGCACGGCCGCGATCTTCGCGACGGTGTCCACGGCCATCAGCAGCACCACCGTCCCCCTGGCCCGGGCCAGCGCCGGCCAGTCCACCAGCGAGTCCGGGTGACCGGGCGGCAGGTGGCCGGAGACCACGGTGACGTCGTGCGCCACCCCCCGGTGGGTGACCGGCACGCCGGCCAGCGCCGGCGCGGCGAGCGCGCTGCTCACCCCCGGCACCAGCACGGTCTCCACCCCGGCCGCCGCGCAGGCCTGGACCTCCTCGTGGCCACGGCCGAAGACGTACGAGTCGCCGCCCTTGAGCCGGACCACCCGCCTGCCGGCGCGGGCGTGCGCGACGAGGGTGTCGTTGATGGTGTCCTGCCCCACCGACGGCCCGCGCGGCACCTTCGCCGCGTCCACCACCAGCACCTCGGGGCGCAGCCCGGACAGCAGGCCGGTCGGGGCGAGCCGGTCGGCCACCACCACGTCCGCGGCGTCCAGCAGCGCCCTCCCCCGTACGGTGATCAGGTCGTCGGGGCCGGGCCCGCCGCCGACGATGGCGACCTGGCCCGGGCGCAGCCCCGGGTAGTGGTGGTGGTGATCATGGTGGTGGTGACCGTGGCCGCCGGCCGGGTCGTCGGGGTGGTGGTGCGGGGTCTGCGGCCGGCCCACCTTGTCGGCGAACCCGGGCAGCGCCACCCGGTACGCGCAGGTGTCGCAGTTCATCCGGATGTCCCCACGCAGCGCCTCGGCGTGCCGCTCGAGCACCAGGTCGGCCAGCGCGTCGCAGTCGCCGATCGGGTCGGCCACCCGCACGTCCAGCTCCGGATGCTCGGCGGCGTACGCCTCGGACTGCGCCACGATCCGGTCCGGCAGCACCCCGGCGAAGAGGAAGTACGGGGCGACCACGATCCGCCGGGCGCCGAGCCGGCGCAGCCGCTTCAGCACCGCGGGCACGGACGGTTCGGCGAGGGAGATGAACCCGGGCTCGACGCCGGCGTAGCCGCGCCCCTCCCAGAGCAGCCGGGCCACCTTGGCGACCTCGGCGTTGGCGTCCGGGTCGGTGGAGCCGCGCCCGATCAGGGCGACCCAGGTGCCCGCCCGGTCGTCGCCGGCGAGGACGGCGTCGATCCGCGCGGCGAGGGTCTCCTGCAGCAGCGGGTGCGGCCCGAGCGGCCGGCCGTAGGCGTACCGCAGGCCCGGGTGGCGCTGCTTCTCCCGGGCCAGCGCGGCGGGAATGTCGCCCTTGCCGTGGCCGGCCGCGGCGAGCACCAGCGGCAGCGCCACCAGGTTCCGGTGTCCCCGCCCGACCAGCGCGCCGACCGCGTCGGTCAACGGCGGCCGGGACAGCTCGATGAAGCCGCCCTCGACGTCGTCGACCAGGCCCCGACGGCGGATCCGGTCGACCAGGGCGGCGAACTGGGCCACGCCGGGGGCACTGCGGGTGCCGTGCCCGACGATCAGCAGCGGGGTGCGGTCCGGGGTCACGGCTTCTCCTCCAGGTACAACAGGGCGTTGAGGGCGGCGGCGGCCACCGCGGAGCCGCCCTTCTCGCCCACGTTGGACACCGCGGGCAGGCCGCTGGCCCGCAGCGCCTCCTTGGACTCGGCGGCGCCGACGAAGCCGACCGGCAGCCCGACGACCAGCGCGGGCGCCGCGTCGAGGGCGATCAGCTCGACCAGCGCGGTCGGCGCGCAGCCGACCACCCAGACCGCCCCGGGTCCGACCCGGTCGTACGCGATCCGCACCGCCGCGGCCGAGCGGGTGCGGCCGGTCTGCCGGGCCAGCGCGGCGGCGGCCGGCTCGGCGAGCGGGCAGACGACGTCCCGGCCGGTGACCCCGGCGGCGACCATCCAGACGTCGGTGACGACCGGCGCGCCGGCCCGCAGCGCGGCCAGCCCGGCCGCGAGGGCGGCCTCGTCGCAGACCAGGCCCGTGACGTAGTCGAGGTCGGCGCTGGCGTGCACCACCCGCTCGGTGACCGCCCGGGTCAGCGGCGGCAGGTGGGTCAGGTCGACCCGGGACCGCAGGATGCGGTAGGACTCCTGCTCGATGGGGTGCACGACGCGAGTCATCGGCCCGCCTGCCCGTACCGGCGGTCGAAGCCGCGCAGCCGCCACACCACGATCGCGCCGCCCCAGGCCAGCGCGAACAGCGCCACCACCGCGTAGCCGAGCTGCTCGAAGTGGTCGGCGATCGAGGCGTACCCAGCGAGCGCGGTGACGCCGAAGCGGTCGGTGAGCAGCGCGGCCAGGTAGACGCTGGCGACCAGGCCGCCGACCAGCACGGTCATCCCGGTGGTGGCCAGGTTGTACCAGAGCCGCCGGGCCGGCTGCCGGTACGCCCACGAGTAGGCGCGGCTCATCAGCAGGCTGTCCGCGGTGTCCATGGCGGACATTCCGGCGGCGAAGAGGAGCGGCAGGGTGAGCAGGGCCAGCACCGGCAGGCCACCGGCCGCCGCGGTGCTGGCGGAGAGCGCCAGCAGGGTCACCTCGCTGGCCGTTTCCAGGCCGAGGCCGAAGAGGAACCCGACCGGGGCCATGTGCCACGAGGAGCGGACCAGCGTCCGGGCGCGGGCGCCGAGCACCCGGTGCAGCAGCCCCCGGTTGAGCAGCAGCAGGTCCAGCTCGGACTCGTCCAGCGCCCCGCCGCGCAGCCGCCGCCAGAGCCGGACCAGCCCGGTCAGCACCACGGCGTTGAGCACGGCGACGAGCGCCAGGAACAGCGTGGCGGCGATCACGGCGATCGTCGCGCCGACCTCGCGGATCCGGGTCAGCCCGGTGCCGGTGAAGTGCGCCGAGGCGAGGCCGATCACCAGGGCGAGCAGCAGCACCACGGCGCTGTGCCCGAGGGCGAAGAAGAAGCCGACGCCGACCGGCCGCCGGCCGCGCAGGAGCATCAGCCGGGTGGTGTCGTCGATCGCCGCGATGTGATCGGCGTCGAAGGCGTGCCGCACCCCCAGCAGGTACGCCAGGGTGCCGGCGCCGGCCAGCCCGCCGGCCGCCACCGGCTGGTGGTTCCAGTACAGGTACAGGCTGACGCCGACGACGTGCAGCATGGCGACGGCGCAGACGATGCCGCCGAGGCGTACCCGCTCGGCTCGGCTCCACCGGCCGGTGGGCGGGGCGACGGTGGTCTGGGTCATCGTTCTCCTCGGTTCTCGGGGTTGACGCGGATGGCGTCCACGGGGCAGATCTCCAGGCATTCCAGGCAGCCGGTGCACCGGTCGGCGCGGACGGTCAGGCCGCCGGGCACCGGGCGCAGGGCGTGCTCGGGGCAGGTCAGCAGGCAGGCGCCGCAGCCCTGGCAGGCGTCGACGGTCACCGGCGCGGTCCGCCCGGCGCCGACGGGCGCGGGCGGGGCCGGCGGCGGGCCGGCGGTCACGGGTGCCACCGGTAGCCGCGGGGCGTGACCATCCGGCCGGCCACGATCCGGGTCTGCGAGCTGCCGACGACGACCACGCTGTACATGTCGACCAGCGCCGGGTCGAGGGTGGCCAGGGTGGCCAGGTGCACCCGCTCGCCGGGCCGGCTGGCGTTGCGCACCACGCCGACCGGGGTGTGCGGCGGGCGGTGCGCGGCGAAGGTCCGCAGGGCCGCGCCGAGCTGCCAGTCCCGGGCCCGGCTGCGCGGGTTGTAGAGCAGCGCCACGAAGTCCCCCTCGGCGGCGGCGGCGACCCGGCGCGCGATGACCTCCCACGGGGTGTGCAGGTCGGACAGGCTCAGGTAGGCGTGGTCGTGGCCGAGCGGCGCGCCGAGCAGCGCGGACGCGGCGAGGGCGGCGGTCACCCCGGGCACGCCGACCACGTCGATCCGCTCGTCGGCGTGGTCGAGGGCGGGGCTGGCCATCGCGTACACCCCGGCGTCGCCGGAACCGACCACCGCGACGGCGTGCCCGGCGGCGGCCTCGGCGACCGCGACCCGGGCCCGTTCCTCCTCCGCCCCGAGCCCGCTGGCCAGCACTCGGGTGCCGGGCCGGAGCAGGTCGCGGACCTGGTCGACGTACTGGTCGAGGCCGACGACCACGGCGGCCCGGCGCAGCTCGGCCACCGCGCGCGGGGTGCGCAGGTCGGCCGCGCCGGGGCCGAGGCCGACGATCGCCAGCCGGCCGCGCGGGGCGTGCCGGGCGACCGCGACGGTGGCCATCGCCGAGGCGGTCTTCGGCACCAGCAGGGTGCCGCCGCCGCGCAGCGCGGCGGCCTCCGCGACGCTGGGGGTGCCGACCGCGGTCCGGACCACCTCGCTGGGATGCGGCACGTCCACCGCCACCAGCTCCGCGACCGGCCAGGTATCCAGGGGTACGCCGAGGGCGTCGGCGGTCGCCACGATGCCCGCCTCGTCGGCCTTCAGGTCGACGCTGGCCAGGCAGCGCAGGCTGGCCGGGCTGAGGCCGGCGTCGGCGAGGGCCCGGTGCAGCAGGTCGGTCACCTCGGCGGCGGTCACGCCCCGGCTGGAGCCGATCCCGGCGACCAGCGACGGCGGGCGCAGCACGGCGGTCCGCCCGTCCAACGGCACGATCCGGTCGGTGACCAGCAGCCGCCAGCCTTGGTCGTCCCCGGCCGGCTGGTCGTCCCCGGGCGGCGTGGGCACGACCGGCCCGGTACTGGTAGATGTCGGCGCGGGAGCGGCGGACGCGGGACCAGCCGACGTGGGTCCGGTCGTCGCGGGCAGATGCGGCGGGGCGAGCTGGACGTTCTCCGGAAGCGCGGGCAGCGGCCAGGTGGCGTCGGCGACGAGCCGGACCGGTTCGCCGTCGAGGATGGCGCGGGTCACCGCGGCCACCGCCCCCTCGACCGGCCAGCCGAGCGTGTCCAGCCCGGGCAGGCCGGTCGCGTCGGTCGCGGTGCTGACCACCGGCCGGGCGTCGAGCAGCGCGGCGACCTCGGCGGCGAGGGCGTTCGCGCCGCCGGCGTGGCCGCCGAGCAGGGCGATCGCGTGCCGGGCCGCCTCGTCGACCACCACCACGGCCGGGTCGGTGCGCTTGTCGCCGAGCAGCGGTGCGAGGACGCGGACCACCGCCCCGGTGGCCAGGAAGGCCACCACCGCGTCACAGCCGGTCCAGGCGGCGCGCAGCGCGTCGGCGACGGTCGCCCCCTCGACGGGACGGGCGTGCGGCCAGGCGGCGGCGAGGGTGCGGACGCGCCGGCGGCCGGCGGCGGTGGCCGCGACCAGCCCGATGGTGGCCGGACCACCGCTCGCGCCGCGCCCCGGCGGCGAGGTGACCGGGTCCCCGGAGCGGGTGCCCAGCGGGTGGTGGGTCGTCGCGTCGGTGGCGGCGCCGTCCGGGGAGTGGCGCGCGGGGCCTCCCGGGCCGGTGCCGAGGTGGGGGGTCAGGGCGGACGTCACGGGCGCTCTCCGGTGAGGACGACGACGGGGTTGGTGGCGGCGAGCCGGATCGACCCGCCGGGCAGGTCGGCGAGGCGGGCGGCGGCGAGTTGGCTGCCCTCGACGGCGTAGCCGGCGGCGCGGAGCAGGTGGACGGCCGGCGCGACCCGGTCCAGCGCGGCGAGGGTCACCACCACCCGCTCCGGGTGGCGGGCCGCGACGGCGGCGAGCACGTCGGTGCCGCCCCCGCCGACGAAGGCGGCGTCCGGGGCGGGCAGTCCGGCCAGGACGGCCGGCGCGCTGCCGGTCACCACGCGGACGTCGACGCGGTGCCGCGCCGCGTTGGCCCGGACCGGGGCGGCCGGGTCGCGCTCGACGGCGACGACGGCCGCCCCGAGCAGGGCGCACTCGATGCCGACCGAGCCGCTGCCGGCCCCGACGTCCCAGATCAGCCGGCCGAGTCGGGGCCGCAGCCGAGCCACCACGAGGGCGCGCACCTCGGCTTTGGTGATCATCGAGGCGCGGTGCGCGTACGCGGACTCGGGCAGCGCCCACCCGCCGGTCGGCGCGGCGGCCGGCTGGTTGTCGACGCGCATCGCCCCGAAGGCGGGCACGCCGGCTTCCCCGGTTCCGGGTGCGGCGGCCGCCGGCCCGGGCAGCGGGTCGCGGGCCGGCGGGTCGGTGAGGCTGAGCAGGACATGCGGGTCGGCCCAGGCCCGCCCGGCGGCCTCCTCGGGCGTGGTCCAGGTGACCCGCTCGTCGGGCGTACCCAGGTGCTCGCCCACGAGCAGGCGGCGCGGCCAACCGACCAGGCCCGCGCCGAGCTCGGTCGCCCCGGCGCCGGGCGCGGTGAGCACCGCGACGGCGGGCAGCGCCCGGCAGGCGTTGAGCGCGGGCCTCAGATCACGGCCGTGCGCGGTGACCACCGCCGCGCCGTCCCAGGGCAGTCCGGCCCGGGCGAACACGGCGGCGACGCTGGAGACCGCGGGCAGCACCCGCAGCGGCAGGCCGGCCGCCCGCAGCCGCCGGACGATGCCGAAGAACCCGGGGTCCCCGCTGGCCAGCACGACGGCGGGGGTGCCGGCGGCGACGGCGGCGCGGAGTCGGTTCAGCGCGGAGGTGAGCGGGCCGAGGGCGGCGGTGGCGCAGCCGGGCGGCACTGGTACGGCGGCGAGGTGCCGGGCCGCGCCGACCACCAGCCCGGCACCGGCCAGCACCTCGGCCAGCCCCGGGTGCGCCGGCCGCCCGGCGGCGTCGATCCCCACCACGGTCACCGGCGCCCCGGCGGCGGGCGGCGGGGTGGTCATGCGGCCCACCGGCCGGAGGAGGCGACGATCCGGGAACCGGCGAAGTCCACCATGGCCACGTCGACCTGGACGGCGTGCCCGGCGAAGCGGAGCAGGACCTGGCGGACCCGGCGGCAGAGCAGGTCTCCGGCGGGGGTCAGCAGGCCGGCCGCCTCCCACAGCTCGTACGCGTGCCGCCCGGTGTTCGCCGCGGCGACCGCCGCGACCAGGTCGGCGTCCCCGCCGGCCTCGGCCGTCACCGCGCCGAGCAGGGAGAGGTCCACCTTGGACCGGGTGTAGTGGGTCATCAGGATGCCGGCGGCCAGCTTGGCCAGCTTGCCGGCCATGCCGACGAAGACCACCCCGGTCATGCCGTCGCCGACGGCGGCGGTGACGGCGGCCCCGGTGAAGTCGCCGACCTCGACGAAGCAGACCTCGGGCAGGTCCGGCAGGAGCGCCCGGGCGGCCCGCTCGGTACGCCCACCGGTGCAGAGCACCACGGTCCGCTCCCCCTGCGCGGCCATCACGTGCACCGCCTGCACCACGCTGGCCCGCCAGGAGGCGGTGGAGAAGGGGCGGACGATCCCGGTGGTGCCGAGGATGGAGATGCCGCCGAGGATGCCGAGCCGCCGGTTGGTGGTCTTCCGCGCCATGATCTCGCCGCGCGGCACGCTGATCACCACCCGCACGCCCACCTCGGTCAGGTCGACCACCTCGGCCACGGCCTGCCCGATCATGCGGCGCGGGGTCTCGTTGATGGCCGGCCCGCCGACCTCCAGCCCGAGCCCCGGCTTGGTGACCGTGCCGACGCCGGGACCGCCGTCCAGGCGCAACCCCGGAGTGTCCCGCCAGTCCACGGTGGCGGTCAGCTCCGCGCCGTGGGTGACGTCCGGGTCGTCCCCGGCGTCCTTGACCACCACCGCCTCGGCCCGCCGGCGCGGCTCCACGTCGCAGCGGGCCACCGCGAAGGTGACCCGCCGGCCGGCGGGCAGGCCGATCTCCACCGCCTGCTGCGGCACCCCGGTGACCAGGGCGGTCACCGCCGCCTTGGCCGCGGCGGTGGCGCACGCTCCGGTGGTCCAGCCGGTGCGCAGCGCGGTGGGACGGACCTTCGCGGTCCGCGGCAGGTCCGGCTCGCGCAGCGGCGGTTCGACGTACGTCATGGGCGTCCGTCGTGCCCGGTGGGGTCGACGGCGCCGGCCTGGCCGGCGCGGGCGCGGCGCAGCTCGGCGCGGGCGGCGGGCTCGGCCCGGCGGAAGGTGTGGAAGTGCCCGGGGTGGTAGAGGTGCGAGCGGGTACCGCCGGCGGCGAGCGCCGGGCCGACCAGGAAGAGGGTGTGCTTCCAGAGCTTGTGCTCCTTGACGGTCGCCTCCAGGTCGCCGAGCGAGCAGCGGACCACCAGCTCGTCGGGCCAGGTCGCCTGGTACGCGACCACGACCGGGGTGTCGGCCGGGTAGCCGCCGGCGAGCAGTTCGGCCTGCGCCTGCCCGGAGCGGGCGGCGGAGAGGAAGAGCGCCATGGTGGTGCCGTGCCGGGCGAACTCGCGGACCCGCTCCCCCGGCGGCATCGGGGTCTTGCCGCCTTCGAGGCGGGTGAGGATCACCGACTGGGCCACTTCGGGGATGGTCAGCTCGCGGCCGACGATCGCCGCCACGGCGGTGAACGAGGACACCCCGGGCACGATCTCCACGGCCAGGCCGAGGGCCCGGCAGAGGTCGAGCTGCTCCTGCACCGCGCCCCAGAGCGCGGGGTCGCCGGAGTGGATCCGGGCCACGGTCAGCCCGTGTTCGGCGGCCCGCTGGTAGAGCGGCAGCACCCCCTCGATGGGCAGCTGGGAGGAGTCGACGATCTCGGCGTCCGGGCGGGCGTGGGCGAGGACGTCGGCGTGGACCAGGCTGGCCGCCCAGACCACCACGTCGGCCTCGGCGATGACCCGGGCGGCGCGCAGGGTGAGCAGGTCGGCGGCGCCGGGGCCGGCCCCGACGAACCACACCTTTCCGGTGGCGGTCACAGTTTTCCTCCCCGGCGGTCCCGGCGGGCCGGGACCAGCAGCGTCGACAGGTACGGCAGGTCGTCGGCGTCCTCGTCGACCGGCCCGATCCGCTCGTCGGGCAGGCCGAGCGCCCGGCCGAGCACGGCGTCGTCGAGCCGGTCCTGCCGGCGCAGCTCGTCGACCAGTTCGGGGTGGCGGCGCCAGCCCTTGTAGACGACGACGGTGCCGGGGCCGGCGAGGGCGTCGGCGACCGGCACGAGTCCGGCGGTGGCCGGCAGCAGGGTCAGCGGCTCCCGGCCCTCGCAGAGCGGGACGCCGCTGCGGGCGGCCAGCTCCTGCATGGCGGTGACGCCGGGCACGGTGCGGACCTCGACGGTCGGGCGCAGCGCGCGCACGCCGTGGGCGAGGTAGCCGAAGGTGGAGTAGACGTTCGGGTCGCCGATGGTGGCGAACGCGACCGACCGGGAGCCCGCGTCGAAGGCGGCGGCCACCGCCCGGGCGGCGTCGTCCCAGGCCCGCTCCCGGCGGGCGGTGATCCCGCCCCGGTCGTCGAGGGCGAACGGCAGCCGGCGCAGCCGGTCCGTGGCCACGTGCGCGGCCACCGTGGCCTCGGCGCGGCCCGGGGGCGCGTCGCCGTCGGCGGCCGGCCGGTCCAGCACCGGTACGAACACCACGTCCGCCTCGCGCAGCACCCGGACCGCCTTGAGGGTCAGCAGCTCCGGATCCCCCGGCCCGACGCCGACCCCGGTGAGCACTCCGGCGCCGGCCGGTCGGGCGTGGGAACGGGTCCCCGGGGCCTGGGCCTCGACGGCCGGCCGCTGTCCATCGCGCGCGCTCACCGGCTCGCCGCCTCGACCAGCCGGCGGGCGGCCTGCGGGTGGCCCGCCCAGTGGGTGTGCAGGTAGGAGGCGTGCACCCGGCCGGCGACGAAGCCGTGCGCGGCGCCGTCCCAGCGCCAGGCGGGCCGCTCGCCGTGGCCGGGGTCGGTGACGGTGCGGTGGAACTCGTGGCCGCGTACCGGGTCGCCGGCGTGGTGGACCGGGGAGTCGGTGCCGGCGACGGCGTCGCGGTAGCCGAGGGTGAGCCGGCCCGTCATCCGGGCGGTGTGGTCGAGCCGCCCGCACATCGGCACCCCGTCGAGGGCCTTGCCGAGGTAGAGCAGCCCGGCGCACTCGGCGACGACCGGGCCGTCGAAACCGGCCAGGTCGGCGCGGAGCCCGGCGTTGGCGGCGAGCGCCTCGGCGTGCACCTCGGGGAAACCACCGCCGACCACCACGGCCCGGGTGCCGGCCGGCAGCGCCGGGTCGCGCAGCGGGTCGACGGTCACCACGTCCGCGCCGGCCGCGGTGAGCAGTTCGGTGGTCTCGGCGTAGGAGAAGGTGAAGGCCGGACCACCGGCGACCGCGACGACCGGGCGGGCGGTGCCGGCGGGGCCGCCGACGGCGCCGGCCGGGTCCCAGGCCGGGACGGTCAGCGGCGGGGCGGTCCGGGCCAGGTCCAGCACCGCGTCGAGATCCACGGTGGACTCCACCAGGTCGGCGAGCGCGGCGACGACGGCGACGGACTCGGGGGCCCGTTCGGCGACCGGCACCAGCCCGAGGTGCCGCGACGGCGCGGTCACCTCGACGGCCCGGGTGACCGCCCCCAGCACCGGCACCTCCACCTCGGCGAGCGCGTCGCGGAGCAGGGTCTCGTGCCGGGCCGAGCCGACCCGGTTGAGGATGACTCCGCCGATCCGCACGGCGAGGTCGAAGGCGCGCATGCCGAGCACCAGCGCGGCGGCGCTGCGGCCCTGCGCGGTGGTGTCGAGGACCAGCAGCACGGGCGCGTCGATCAGCCGGGCGACGTGCGCGGTGGAGGCGTACGCGCCGCGGCCGACCGCGCCGTCGTGCAGCCCCATCACCCCCTCGACCACCGCGACGTCGGCGGGGGTGGGGACGTTGGCGCCGTGCCGCAGCAGCGGCGCGATCCGCTCCTCGCCGACCAGCCAGGGGTCGAGGTTGCGGCCGGGCCGGCCGGCGGCGAGGGCGTGGTAGCCGGGGTCGATGTAGTCGGGGCCGACCTTGTGCGGGCTGACGGTGAGGCCGCGGCGGCGCAGCGCGGCGAGCAGTCCGGTGGCCACAGTCGTCTTGCCGTGCCCGCTGGCCGGCGCAGCCACGACCAGCCGGGGCAGCGCCCATGCGTCGGCCGGTGCGGTGACCGCCGGCCGCGGCAGCGCCCAGGCCCCGGTCACCACTCGATCCCCTTCTGGCCCTTCTGGCCGGCGTCCATCGGGTGCTTGATCTTGGTCAGCTCGGCGACCAGGTCGGCGGCCTCGACCAGCCGCGGGTCGGCGTCCCGGCCGGTGATGACGACGTGCTGGAAGCCGGGGCGGCTGCGCAGCGTCTCGACCACCTCGTCGACGTCCACCCAGCCCCACTTCATCGGGTAGGTGAACTCGTCGAGCACGTACAGGCCGTGGCGTTGCGCGGCCAGGTCGCGCTGGATCTGCCGCCAGCCCTCCAGGGCGTCGGCGGCGTGGTCGGCCGCGCCGCCGCGCTGGATCCAGGACCAGCCCTCGCCCATCTTGTGCCAGGCCACCGGGGCGCCCTGGCCGGTGCGCTCGTGCACCTCGCCGAGGGCGCGGAAGGCGTTCTCCTCCCCCACCCGCCACTTGGCGCTCTTGACGAACTGGAACACCCCGATCGGCAGCCCGGCCGTCCAGGCCCGCAGCGCCAGCCCGAACGCGGCGGTCGACTTCCCCTTCATCTGTCCGGTGTGGACGATGGTCAGCGGCCGGTGGCGCCGCTGCCGCGTGCTCAACCCGTCGGCGGGTACGAAGGAAGGCTTCCCCTGCGGCATCAGGCAACGCTCCTGTCGGGTCGACTCCCCGCGATCTTGCGGTTTGTGCCCCTGATGTCGGCGCTTTCGTCCGATCCGCCGGGGCGCGAAGTGCAAGAT
>NZ_QGKS01000192.1 GCF_003172935.1 Micromonospora sicca
CGTCGTTCCCGGTCGATCGGCTGCGGGACCCGGTGCTGTACGCCTCGCTGGGCACGCTGTTCAAGGCCGACCCGCGGCTGCTGCGCGGCTTCGCCGGTGCGCTCGCCCCGCTGGGTGGCACCGTGATCGTCTCCACCGGACACACCGATCCCGCCGCGCTCGGTCCGCTGCCGGCCAACGTGATCGCCCACCGCTCCGTACCGCAACCGGAGGTGCTGGCCCGCGCAGCGCTGTTCATCACCCACGGCGGGGTGAACAGCGTCAACGAGGCTCTGTACGCCGGCGTCCCCATGCTGGTGGTCCCGCAGGGCGCTGACCAGATGTTGGTGGCCTCCCGCGTCGTCGAGCTCGATGCCAGCCTCTCGATCCGCACCGAGGACGTCGACGTGGAGGGCGTGCGCGCCCTCGCCCAGCGCCTGCTCGACGAGCCCCGATTCCGCGCCGCCGTGAGCACTCTTCAGGTCGCCCAACGTCAGGCAGGCGGTTATTCGCGCGCCGCCGACGAACTCGAGCGCTATCTGCAGCAGGCCGGCCGGGTCACTCAGCCGGGCGCTGCCGATCTGCCACCGCAGGGCTGACCGATGTCCCCCGTCGTCGCCATCCTGCTGCTGTTCGCCGGGCTGTCCGAGGCCGCCGGGCGTCTCCTGCCCGTGGTGGCACGTCTGTCTGGCGCGTCGCGCATCAGGGTGGCCGGGTTGATGCTTGCCGGTGCCGTGGTCGACAGCGCGGTATTCGCGCTCTGGCCGCTGTCCGCGTGGACCTTTGCCGAGCTGGTGCTGCGCACCGCACCGTCCGACGAGGCCGCGCTGGTCTGGACACCAGGCCTGGCCGCACCGCTGCTGCTTGCCGCAGTCCTCGCGTTTCCGCTCCTCGGGCCGCTGCTGCACTTTCTGCTCATGGTGGGAGTCGGGGCCGGCCTCGCCACTGCGCTCGCCACGCTGGCCGGGCTCGGCTGGTGGGATGCCGCCGGCTGCGTAGCCCTCGCGGGAATCGGGCTCGGCGTCGCCGTCGAGGGCGTCCGCCGACTGGTCGTGAGGCTCAACACGAGAAGAGCACCGGAGCCACTCACATGATCGAGTTTGCGCTCCTGCTGCTGCTCGGCGGGCTAGGACCGGTCCTGCTCGCCGAAGCTCTGCTCGCCCGCTACGAGGTGCTGGCCTATGCCGCAGGCTGGCGCACTCCCACCACCGCGCTCCCGGCGGGCATGCCCTACGCCCGGGGCGCGGACCCGGACCGCCCTCCGGACGCCTACCTGGTCTATCTGGATGGCATCGGGAAACGACGCCTCCACGACACCCGCGACGGCGGCCGACTGGTCGAATCCCTGATCCAAGGAGCGCCGGAGCTCAGGGTGCTGGGCCAGGTGCAGCCCTACTCTCCGCTGGCCGATCCGCTCGCCGACCGGCCGGTGTGGAAATGGCTGCGCCGCCACATCGGGCTGGTGCTGTTCCTGCACAACGTGGTGCAGATCTTCGTCGCCGCCGACCGTCGGTACCGTCCCCTGTACAACCGCGCCGTCGGCTCGCAGATCGCCACTCAGCTCCGGCTCGCCGGTTACCGGCGTGACAGTGGCGTCCCCGTGGTGATGCTCTGTTACAGCGGCGGCGCCCAGGTCGCCACCGGCGCGGTGGACGAACTGTGGTCCCAGCTGCGCTCCCCGCTCTGGCTGATCACTCTCGGCGGGTTCCACAACGGCGCAAACGACATCACCCACGCCCAGCACCTCGACCGGCTCACCAGTGCCGGCGACCGGATTGAGCGAGTAGGCACCTGGATGTTCCCGCAGCGGTGGCGGCTGTTCCGCTGGAGCGGATGGAACCGGGCCGACCGCGACGGGAAGATCACGATGCACCGGCTCGACCCGGCCACCCACGTCGGTCCGCGTAGCTACATCAGCCCGGAGGCCCGGCTACCCGATGGCCGCAGTCACCTCGACCGGACCGCCGACACCGTGATCGCGCTGATCCGGGATCGCCTCAGCGCGACCGCGGAAACCGACGGCCCGCTGCCATGAGCGGCTTGTCCATGGCACACAGCACGGACCGGTCATCGCCGTGCTGTGCGGCGGGAGGATGGATGCTGGGGGATCAGGCGGACCGAGCAAGTAACCGTCTCGATCATGCCTGGTAGGCGACCGACTCGTTCGCTGCACGCACGCCGCATGGGCGTCCGACGCACGACAAGGCCTCGGCCAGGGCCGGTCGCAGCAACTCGACGTTCCGGCCGCCGTCCGATCGACTTCATCCGCTGAAGGGCCGAGTGCCCGGGTTAGCGGGCCGCTTGGATCCAGTCCTGGTAGTGCGTGGGTGCCAGGTGTGCGTCCGGGCCCGCGATGAGCACGTCGCCGGCGACGACCGCGAACATGCCGGCCCCGTCGTCGGTGACGACGGTCCGGTTGTCCTGCTGTGCGGCCAGGGTGACCCTGCCGAGGTCGTCGAGGGCGAAGACGTCCGGGCCGGCGACGTTCCGAATGCCTTGCAGCGGCGTGCCGGTGGAGACGTCGACGACCGCGTCGACGACGTCCGCGGCGGCCATCGGCTGAATACGGGTAGCGGGCAGGCGAACGGTGGTGTCGTCGGAGGTCCAGGACAAGACCGCGTTCATGAATTCGAAGAACTGGGTGGCACGAACGATGGAGTACGGCGTGGGCCCCTGCCGGAGCAGTTCTTCCTGCAGGGTCTTGGCGCGGTAGTAGTCGAGCTGGGGCACCTGGTCCACACCGACGATCGAGAGGATCACCTGGTGACGGACGCCGGCACGCTCCCCGGCGGCCAGCAGGTTGGTCATGGAGGTACGGAAGAAGCCCAGGGAGGCCTCGTCGAAGGTCGGCGAGTTCGCGACGTTGACCACGACCTCCGCGCCCTCCAGCGCCTGGTCCAGGCCCTCTCCCTTGATCAGGTCGACGCCGGTCGACAGCGCCGCGGGAACGGCCTGGTGTCCGGCTGCGGTCAGCTTTTGGACCACCTGCGAGCCGATAAGTCCGGTACCGCCGATGACTGTGAGCTTCATGGCTCTCACCCTTCCACGGCGTGCCACAAGGCACGCCGGTTTCGTCGGGGCGTAACCCCCAACTCGGATACTTTCTGTCCGAGACAATAGTCGGATAGTCTCTGTCCGAGTCAATCGGGGGGTCGGATGAAGCTGTCAGGTGGGGTCGAGTGGGCACTGCACTGCTGCGTGGTGCTGACCACGGCGACGGAGCCCGTGCCGGCCGCCCGGCTCGCGGAACTGCATGACGTCTCCGGCAGCTACCTGGCCAAACAGCTGCAGGCACTCTCCCGCGCCGGCCTCGTGACCTCCGTCCAGGGCAAGGCGGGCGGATATGTCCTGACCAGGGCACCCGAACTGATCACCATCCTCGACGTCGTCGCAGCCGTCGACGGCGCTCAGCCCGCGTTCGTGTGCACCGAGATCCGCCAGCGCGGCCCCCTGGCGGCACCACAGGAGGCCTGCACCCGGCCGTGCCCGATTGCCCGCGCTATGGCCGGCGCCGACGCCGCCTGGCGTGCCGCCCTGCAAGCGATATCCATCGCGGACCTCGCCCGCAGTGTCGATGAGGACTACGGCCCTACCGCCCTCGCTGGCATCCGCACCTGGCTCAGCCCGAACGATGGCGATACCGCGATTGTCGAACGGGGGTAGCCGCGGAGGGCGATGCCGCAGATCTCATCGGCGACGGGACTCACCAACCTCGGCTCGCCCGGCCGCGGGCAACTCCCCCCGATACACCCCCGGGCTCTCAGCGACGGTGGGCAACAGTCGGATTCAGCGGGACTGAAAAGAACGGCCCCTGACCGCAATTCCTGCTGGTCAGGGGCCGTCTTTGCATCTGGTGGCGGGTAGACCGCCACCATGATGGCGAAGCACCCGACCAGCAGAATGGCGCGACCCGTCCGGTTTGCGCGACGATGTGATGTTCACCGAAGCCCGCCGAGCGCGATGCCGCTCACTCTCAGCCCTGAGGTTCCCAGTCTGGCTTACTCCTTGAATGATCCCTTCAGGCCGGGTACGGGACCGAGTTGCGTGCCGCAGACAGGGCGGCGGCCCACCAAGCGAGCTGGTCCAGCAGGGTTTTGGCATATCCGGGCGCCTCGGGGTCCAGCGGCCGACCGTCTTCCCACGCTGTGAAGTAGTTCGGGAAGGCCAGACCATCGCGGATTGTCACGGCGTGCAGTTCGGTGAGCACGTTCTCCAGGTGGAGGACAGCGTGGCGGCCGCCAGCTGGGCCGCCGTAGCTGACGAAAGCGACGGGCTTGGCCGTCCACTGGGTGAAATGCCAGTCGATTGCGGCCTTCAGGGACGCGGGGTAGCTGTGGTTGTACTCCGGCGTGACCAGGATGAACGCGTCCGCGTCCTCCAGGCGGGACGTCAAGGACGCCATTCCGTCGGGGCGCGGGTATGAGTCGCCGGCGAACTTCGGTGAGACTGCCGGCAACGACAGCGGGATCTCGGCGTCGGCGAGATCGACGACGTCGATGTCGAAACCGCCGTGCTCGCGCGCTTGGTCGGCGACCCAGGAGGCGACGACAGGCCCGAACCGGCCCTCTCGGACGCTCCCGACGATGATGACCAACTTGTGCTTCTCACTCATGCACTCCACGGTCCATCGTTCGGACGATGGCAACCAGACCGAACGTAGGCTGGCCCTCGTGGGGCCACCCTGCGGGGTTCGAGGCGCTGGGGAGATCGCCGTAGACTCGGAACATGAGCACGCCGCTGGGCGACTTCATCCGTGCCAAGCGCGACAGCATCCAGCCAGACTCGTTCGGGCTGCCTGATCGTGGCCGCCGCCGGTCCCCTGGACTACGGCGCTCAGACCTCGCCACGCGTGCTGGGATCAGCGTCGAATACCTCACCCGCATCGAGCAAGGACGAGACCGCAACCCGTCCCCTGCGGTGGTCAATGCACTTGCGGACGCCTTGAGCCTCGATGCCGCCGAGCGCAATCACCTGCGCCACCTCGCCAAAATCACCGGCGGAGCGTGCGCAGGGCGCGGGCGGCCGGTGCCACCCAACCGCCATGTCCGGCCCACCGTGTTGGCGACCCTCCAACTTCTTGAGCCCGGCATCGCATTCGTCACCAACCGCCTGGGAGACGTGCTCGCATACACGAGTGAGTTCGAGCTGCTGATGCGTGGGATCGGGCTGCTCGAGAGCGGGACGCCGAACCTGACGCGCTACGTGTTCACCGATCCGCGCGCCCGGACGTTCTTCCCAGACTGGGAGCAGGTGGCCGACGAACGAGCCTTCGATCTGTGGCTCGGGCCGTCTGCGGAGACCTCCGAATGGTTCAGGGCCGAGCTCGCCCCCCTGGCCGGAAAGGAGTTCACCCGACGACTCAACCGCCACCTGCCCCCACCGCACGTCCCGCTGCGGCTCAACCACCCCATCGCGCACGAGCTTCGGTGGCAGCGGGAGAAGCTCGAGTTGCCGAGAACCGACGCGCAGGAGCTGGTCGTTCTCCTGCCCGCCGACGACACGACGGCGCGGGCCATGGAGCGGCTGCGCCGCCAACCCGACCGCATCCTTCGCGCGGTCACTTAGGGCTCGCAGATCATCAACGCGCTGTTTTGATCTTTTGCGGAATGGCGATGCCTTCTGCGGCGGCGAGGGCGTAGAGGTCGTTTAGGGTGGCGAGTCGTTGTGGGCTGGGTTGGATGGTGCGTCCTGCCTGCGTTAGGAGTTGGCGGATCTCGCGTAGGTGTCTGTTGATCGTCTCGGGCCGGACGCTGAACAGGGCGGCGACGGCGACCTGGGGCACAGCGAGTCGCTGGTGCAGGATGGCGGCGATGAGCCGGTCGGCGAGGGTGAGGACGGGGCGGCGGCCGGTACCGGGGCCGGTCAGCCGGGGGCGGTGTCCGCGTCGCTTGTCCAGGCGCGTTTCCCGCTGATGGTCGTGTAGTGCCAGCAGTGTGGTGAGCAGGGTGTCCCACTCGTGGGGCGGTAGTCCGGTCAGAGCCGGGTGGTGCAGCCAGGCCAGGTCAGGACTGGGCTGATCGAATGGGTCGGGGGTGGTGTTGACGTGCTCGTATGCCTCGGGGCGCAGGGTGTAGTTCCACTCGCCGTGCCAGTCGTGGCGGGTCAGGGGCAGCGCGTCGTGTTGCCGGTCGCTGACGCGGATTCCGGTGTCGTAGGTGCTGGTGTCGAGGGCGGCGTGGACGCGTAGTCCGGTGCGGGTCGTGGTGGCGGCGATGGTCTGCACGATCACGTCGTGGCTGGTCAGTGGCCGGCCTCGCCAGTTGAGGGTGATGTGGGAGAACAGCCGGTGTTCAACCTTGTTCCACTTCGAGGTGCCCGGCGGGAAGTGGCACACGGTGATCTCCAGCCCGGTCTGCACCGCGAGAGCGGCCAATTCCGCTTTCCAGGCACGGGTGCGGTAGCCGTTGGAACCGCCGGCATCCGCGGTGATCAGCAAACGCGTGGCCTGCGGGTACTCGTCGGCGCCGATCGTGTTCCACCAGCGGCGAATCGACTCGACCGCGAAAGCGGCGGTGTCGTGGTCGGTGCCGACGTTGACCCAGCCGGCGTTGGCGGCCACGTCGTAGACGCCGTACGGCACCGCCTTGCCCAACTCACTGTCGGGGAAGTCGTGCGTGCGGGTGGCCACCGGCTCACCTTTGGGTCGCCACTGCCGGCCAGCGTTGGCGAACGGGCCGACCAGTTCCTTCTTCTTCGTGTCCACACTGACCACCGGATCACCGGTGCCCTGGTGCTCTTTGACCTGCCCGTTGATGTAGTGGAACTGCGCGTCGCGGTCGGGATGCTGTTTGCCTTCGATGGTCTTGGCGTTGGCTTGCAGGCTGAACCCCTCGGCGCGTAGCAGGTCAGCGACAGTATCAGCGCCGACCCGATGCCCCTGGCGGGTCAACTCGCCAGCCAAGGTGCGGGTTGACTTCGTCGTCCACCGCAGCGGCGACATCGGATCCCCTCGCTCATCCGGCTCGACCAAGGCCAGCAGCGCCGGGCGCAACCCGGGATCCAGGTCGGCCAAACGTTTACGGCCCCCACCCGGCCGGCGAGTCCTACCCAACGGCTCCTCACCGGCATCCAGATCGGACACCCCCCGCGAGACCGTGTTCTCCGCGACCCCGGCAGCCCGGGCAACCGCCCGGATCCCTCCGTGCCCCAGCGCCCGGGCTTCGGCCCCCATCAGCAGCCGGCGCTGCCGTTCATCAAGATGAGGAAAGATCCCCTCAAACTTCGCCGCCAGCATCTGCTCGGTCTCCACCTTCACGGCCATACCACATGAAACACGCTTCGGACATGAAACGGCTACTTATTTGTCGGCAGGCCCTTAGCTCATGGCAAGATGGCACAAGGCGGGCACAAGTGACGCCGACAAGGGCTGTCAACCGCTGTAAGGCAGCGGAAGAACTCGCCGAGGTCAGGCGGCCGATCCGCCCGATTACCGCTGATCAACGCACCCGCAAGGGGGTTCAGGGTTCGAGTCCCTGGCGGCCCACTCTTCACCGCCGCTGAGCTGCGACAACGCCGCGAAGAGATCATCGGGCACCTGGCCCCCGGTACCGACAGATGGGGCGGCGCGAACGGCGGCGGCATTTTCTGGCGAGATTGGCGTTGCCACGTCGGACCTCAGCATTATGGTCGGTGAATGATCAATGGTGCTCATGTGATCATCTACAGCCGCGACCCAGAGGCGGACCGCGCCTTCTTCCGGGACACGCTCGGCTACCACCACGTCGACGCCGGCCATGGCTGGCTCATCTTCAAGCTCCCGCCGGCCGAGCTCGCCATGCACCCGACCGAGGGCGAGCCGGCCCACGAACTCTTCCTCATGTGCGACGACGTCGCGGCGACCATGGCCGACCTGGCCGCGAAGGGCGTCGAGTTCACGATCCCGGTCACCGAGGAGCGGTGGGGGCTGCGCACCGCGCTGCGGCTGCCCGGCGGCGGCGAACTCGGTCTCTACGAACCCCGCCACCCGGTCGCAATCTGACGCGCCGGCCTGGCGCCTCGCCCAGGCCGACGGAAGGGCAGCCCAGGGAGCAAGAAGGCAGCGAAACCCATAGCAACAACCGTGGCCAGGTATCACCAGATGGCCGCAACCCTGCGCGTGTCGACAGTCCCTGCCACCCAGCCGGAGCCGTTGGTGCGACCTACCCGGCTCCCCCCGACGAGGGTCGTCCCTTTCCGGGCTGAGCGCTCCGCCGCAGGTCGTGGAACCGCATCCCGCCGACGGCCTCGCAGGCGACCTACCCGGTCACGGAAGACCAGCGTTCGCGGGTCGGGATTACGTCCAGCGGGGCGCTCCACCTTGACCCACCGGACCCGCCCGGAGGATCTGGCACCGGTGAGGGCGCCGCCCCGGCCTGAGGGCCGCCTTCGGCGCAGGCTCAGGGCACGCGACGCACGGCGTGCTCTGGCGCCAGGGGCGACTCACCCGACCGGAGTGTCAAGGACTCCTTGACGCCTCTTACTCGATCGTGCAGTGGCCGCAGGCCGTTCGGCGGGCGTCCCGTCCTCGGGCGGGGCTCCGGTCGGGAATGAGCATTCAGTTGGGGGTGTAGCCGAGGAGGCGGGAGTTCTTGACGGTGGCGGGTTCGGTGACCTGGGCCTTGATGGTGCGGTCGGGGTTGAGCAGGGTGAGTTGGTTGGTGCCGTTCTTGGTCCGGACGAGGATGTCGCCGTTGGGTTGGAAGAGGATGGCGGTGATCGAACCGGTGACGGGCAGGGTGGCGTTGTGGCCGGTGCGGGTGTCGATGATGGTGTTGGCGAACAGGTCCCGGCCGATGTCGCCGTCGGGCTGGTCACCGGTGCGCTGGTTGACCGCGATCAGGCTGCCGTCCGGGGAGATGCTGTAAGGGTCACAGCTACGCCGCCGTTGCGGGTTCGCGGCACTGTTCGGGTCGCCGAAGACCGGCACGGTGCGGGCGTTGCCGCCATCGGCGTCAGCCGTGGCGATCTTGCAGGTACCCGTGGCGTATCCGAGGTGTTCTCCATCGGCGGACCACAGGAGATGGATCGCATCCTGGGGCTGGTGCGCCAACGGGGTGAAGTTGCCCGACGCGATGGTGACAATCCCCATGGTGACGTTGCCGCCAGCGACGCCCTTCGCGACGAGCAGGCGCTGGGAGTCGGGCGACCAGGCCGGTTCGTACCCGACGTCGATGCTGCCGCGTAGCACCGTGCGGCGGTGCTGCCCGTCGCGGTCGGCGACCACCACATTGCCGCTCTGGTCAACGAAGGCGATGCTGACGCCATCCGGGGACACGTTCGTCCCGTACGCACCCGCACTCGATACCGTCTCCACGCCAGACCTGGTCAACCGAAGCAGCCGATCAGAATCGGCGTAGTACAACCAACCCGGCAACCCCGCGATCGAACCCGCAACCGGCACCGCAGGCGACGGCGATGCGGCCACCGAGGGTGGCGGGGATGAGACCGCCGGTGCCGGCGGTTGGCTTCCGGCGACGGCCTGGCCAGTGCCGCAGGCGGCGGTCAGCAGGGCTGCGGAGCCGGCCGCGAAGGCGGCGGTGGCTAGGAAAGTCCGGCGAGCGATGCTCCGCGAGGAAAGCGCGTTCATGACAAGCCCCGTTCTGAGGAAAAGGAGGGTAGGCCGCCGGCCGGGCGTCGTGCATGTCCTGTGCGCCCTCCAAGACGCGGCCTTGGTACCAGCCGGACGACAGGCCGTTCGGCTCTCTTTCGCTCGCCCGAACGGTGGATGCCCGACGAGGCATCCATTGCTGTCACTGTCGTTCATTCGGCCTTCTGGCGACCTCCGGCCGGCACCGGCCCACCACGACTGACAGCATCGGTGACAGCAACCGCCACGCACGACGGAGCGCGAGCCGGAATGCGACGAGACGACGACCAGAGCGAACGGCGCTCGTCAGACGGCCTCAGGCGTGCCGGATGGTTCTTGTAAGCGAGGCGCCAGCCTCCGAGCGAGGCAGCGAGGAAGCAGCGAAAGCCCTGTTAGCGCCTGGGATCGGAGGACAACGGACGGCCGATGAGCTGCACGCGTCGACGCTTGCTAGCACTCGGCCGCACCCGTTGGTAAGCCGTACCCGGCTCACCCCGACGGGGGTCACGGCCACCGAAGCCGAGCCTGGTGGCTAGCGACGGTGGAAGGAGTCGGCGACCGGGCGGTGCTCGGGTACTGATAGACCGCCGCCCGTATGGCGGTAGCTGTGCGGCCCGAGGCATGTCCGGAACCCTTGCGAGTCGGTCCAAGCGCAGACGCCCCAGTACCGACCGTTGGCGCTCAGCAGCTCGACCGCCACCTGGTCCTGAAGGTCGCTCCCACCGATGGCGGTAACGGCGGCCGCGACGACTTCAGCGGCGTCTGATGAAGCGTTGGCGTCGGCCATCGCGGGCAGGAGCAGGAGAAGGCGTTCCTGGTCGCTGTGCTGCGGATCGGACTGGCGCGCCACTGCCTGTCAACGGCGACGAAGCCTGTCCCACAGCGACCTTTGCTGCGGCAGTGGCGCGGGTGGTCCGCCAAGTGTGGAGATGAGATTGCCTGGCCACTTCTCGAACTTTGCGGTCAGATCCACTGCATGGTGAAGGGTTTCGCTTGGCATGCCTGGGGTTATGTAAACCAGTTGCGCCACGGAAGCGCCAATTGTGAGTGGTCTGGTCTCGGCCGCTTCACGCATCATCAGGTATCTGGTCTCGACCAGCCCGGCGACGTCTGAGCGGCATGCTGGGTCCACCCAAGCCGCTGTGATCAGCGCATAGAGCGCGGCTTCGGTAATCCAGTCCTCGACACCGTAGGCCAGCTCGACCAACATTTGTCGCCTGGTCGATGCCGGCCACGGTTGCTCCGGTCGATGGTGCAGCAGGCCCAGGCAGCACCACGCCTGGATGTAGCGCTCCCACGAGCCTGGCAGGCGATCCCATCGGCCTGCCGGCATCTGCGGCGGATGAACCATGCTAGCCAGCAGGTCCTCTGCCTCAATGTCTGCAAGCGGACCGGCCGCGTCATACATCATCGGCGGTGGCGCCCAGGGCAGGCCGGCAAAGTGAGCTGCGATAGCGGCAGAACCAGCGGTGCTCGGCGGGCTCAACGCCGGCGACGCGTTGACACCGTCGAAACGCCACTGCACGATGCCGGGCTTCAACGGTTTCCGCGGATCGGGCTGCCCGGGATCGCCCATGGCGATGACCGCCTTTGGCCACCAACGGCGGAAGGTGGTCAGGGCACTGGGCACCTCCATCGAGGAGATACCGAGCTCGCAAGGCATTGAGCGGGTCTTCGGGTCAGTCTGGGCGAGAATTTTGATGCACGACTCGGTGGCAGCCGGGACACGGCCGAGCCACGGCAAACCTTCGCAGCTGGTGACCAGTTCGAGACGTTCATGGCTTTGCGCTGGTTTGGCTCGTAGGCGATCAGCCAGAGCGATCAGGCTCTCCGCATTGATGCCTTCAGACATGTCGCCTTCCCTGTGAACGCGTAAGGCAACATCTTAGGCCGCAGGCGGCCGGAGTGATCGACGTACAGCACGAAAGTACAGCAACGCGAGCGACCGCCGGAGCCGCGACGGGTCCGAACGGCGCCTTCCGATGTCGCATGGCACCGCACGAGACTGCGCCGCCGTGAGCTAAAGATCAGAGGGCATGGACGTCTGCGACGCGCCAGGGCTGTGATCTTGCGCGGTTCAGGGCGAACATGTGCCAGAGGTGATGGCCGCAACGGTCGCTGGCGTAGGGAGCTGACAGATGGGCAACAGTGAGGTCGAGCGACTTGCTATCCAGTACGTGATGGAGCTCGAACGCGCCGGGGGCCGGGTACCGGAAGATGTCCACCGACGCTTCCTCGGGTGGTTGCGGTGAGCACGTCGGGCCACCGGGCCCGGGTTCTACCGTTCGGGCTGGGAAAGGTGGACCTTGGCCTCGTCGTAGCCGGCGGCACCGGCTGACTCGGCGGGGGCGTAGACGAGGTTCAGCACGCCGGTCTTGAAGGTCTGCGACGAGAGCAGGCTCAGCGCGATCGGGGGTTCTCCCTCGTCGAACAGCCGCATGCCCTTGCGGACGGCGATCGGGTGCACCAGCAGGTGCAGTTCGTCCAGCAGCCCCGCGGCCAGCAACTGGCGGACGACGGAGACCGACCCACTCATGCCGATGGTGCTGGTACCGGCTTGGTTCTTCAACGCGGTGACGGCCTCGACGAGGTCGCCCTGGAGCTGTTCGGAGTTTCGCCAGGTGAACTCGAGCGGCCGGTTCGACGCGACGATCTTGCGGGCGTCGCCGAGCTTCTTCGCGAAGGCGGCGTCCTCGCCACCGGCGGCTTCCCGGTCGGGCCAGGCCCCGGCGAAGCTGTCGTAGGTCTTGCGACCGAACAACATGGTGTCGGCCGCGCCGAGGGTGGCGTCCACGGCAGCGCCCATCTCCTCGTTGAAGTACGGGAAATGCCACTGGTCGGGCGCTTCCACGACGCCGTCGGGCGAGATGAACAGTCCCGCGGTGATCTTCCTCATGATGCTTCTCCAACTCAGTGGCTGAACGTTGCCGTCGACTACCAAGACAACGCAGGCCCGATCAACTCATCGGTCGCATCTGGATCGGCTCCGGCCAAGCCTAGAGGACGTCGACCTGGTGCATGCCCCCCGTTTGCGGACGCCGGCCTCAAAGATGAGGGCGTTGGCAGGACGAGCGCGGCGCGGCTGCGTGGGGGGCGGGTCAGCGCAGACGGGACAGGAAGGTCCGGACCTGTTCGCGGGCGCGGTTCGTGATTTCGGGGCCGTGGGTGAAGGCGGCCACGTCGTAATCCAGCTCGCCCAGTACGTGGGCTGTCCGCTGGGTCATTCGGAAATCCGTGCAGAACGACTTCACCGGCCAGCGCACCCCGGCCACGTTGAAGAGCGCGTCGCCGGTGACCAGCACCCGGGTCGGTTCGTGCAGCAGCGACACGTGCCCCGGGGAGTGCCCGGGGGTGTGCAGCACCCGCAGGCCACCGCCGACGGTCAGCACGTCGCCATCGGCCAGTGGGCGGGCGACCTCGACGGCCGGGAACCGGCCCCCGGCCAGCCGGGCGAGGAACCGTCCCGCCGTGATCGTCGGGTCGTGGGGCGGCACCCGCCCGGATTCGGCGTACGGCACATCGGCGGCATGCGCGGCGACCGGGGCGCCGGTGCGCCGGGCCAGTTCGGCGGCCCCACCGGCGTGGTCCCGGTGGGCATGGGTCAGCACGATCCCGGTCACGTCGGCCGGGGTCTTCCCGATGGCCGCCAGCCCGCGCACGATCCGGGCCGGCGCCCGTTTCACCCCGCAGTCGACCAGCGTGACGCTGCCGTCGTCGTCGACGAAGGCGTACGAGTTGACCAGGGCCCGGCCGACGGTGGGAATGCGCCAGACCCCGGGAGCGAGCGGAACCGCGGCAGATCTCGCCATCGGCCGAGTCTACCGGGCATCGCCGTCGGTCTCTGTCCGTCGAACCTTGGACACCGGGACGGCAGGTTGCCTGCGATGCGTTGCCAAATCCTTGACAACCTTGGTTGTCGAGTGGACGCTGAAGTGAGGCCACGTCCAAAGGGAGTCGTGATGCGGGAGCTGACGCGGGATGAGCGGCAAGAGCTACGGCGGGAACTGAGTGCGGCTGCCGCAGCCTGGGCCCAACGGCTGGACGACTCCGACGTGGATGCCCGGCGCAGCGCAGCCCATGAGCCGAGTTACGCGGTGCGGATGCGGACTCACCTGGCGCGCATGGCGGCGGGCGAACAGATGCGCAACCTTCTCGCTGACGTCGTATCCGCCAGCGCTGAGGAAGCGGTGCAGTACGGCGCGGGTTATCCCGAGCTCGGGGCGGCGGTGGGGGCAAGCCGACAGGCGGCGCGTAAGCGGTGGCCGAACCTGTCGGTCTCGAAGAGGCGGGCCGCCGAGTGGAAGCAACCTCCCGGCAGCATCGGTTGGGCCGGCGACAGCCATCTGGGATACCCGGGTGGAGCCTGACCGATCCCGCTTGTCGGGCCGGACGACCGGCAGCGCCTGTTGCCGATGCGGCGGCATCGGTCAGACCAGCGCACCCCCACAGATGCGCTACGGGGTGAGCAGGAGGGCCGCGACGGTGGCGGTGGTGGCCAGCGCGGCGAGGGCGGCGCTGGTGGCGACGAACCGGCCCAGCGGCACCGCGACCCCGGCGGCGCGGCAGCGCTCGTACCAGATCAGGGTGGCCAGCGAGGCCCACGGTGTCGCGAGCGGGCCGACGTTGGTGCCGATCAGCAGCGCGAGCAGCTGGGTGTGGTTGGCCGGGGCGATGACCGCCTCACCGGCCACGTACGCGGGCAGGTTGTTGACCACGTTGGCGAAGAGCGCGCCGACCGCGCCGGCCCGCAGCGACCCCTCGGCGCCCGGGTCGCCGCCGATCAGCGCGCCCATCACCTCGTCGAGGCCGTGCCGGCCGATGGTCTGCACCACCAGGAACAGCCCGGTGACGAAGACCAGCAGCCGCCACGGGACCAGCGCGGGCCGCAGGCTGCGCCGGGCGCGGACGGCGAAGCCGGCCACCAGGATCGCGGCGGCCACCCCGGAGGCGAGTCCGATCTCGACGCCCGCCAGGATGCCGGCGACGAAGAGCAGGCAGGCGCCCAGCGCGGTGCGGTAGAGCACCGGGTCGGGCGGCACGTGCGGCGGCGGCGGGACGAACGGGTCGGCCCCGGCCCGGGCCGGCCGCCAGTACCACCACCAGAGCAGCAGCATGGTGATGACGATCGCGACCAGCTGCGGCCACCACATCCGGGCCGCCCAGGGCAGCGGCTCCAGCCCGATCCGGTCGCTGGCCAGGATGTTGGTCAGGTTGGACACCGGCAGCAGCAGGCTCGCCGTGTTGGCCAGCCATACCGTGGTCATCGCCAGCGGCGTCGGCGGCACGCCGAGCTTGCGGGCCAGCGCGATCATCACCGGGGTGAGCAGCACCGCGGTGGTGTCCAGGTTGAGCGCGATGGTGGTGACCGACGCGAAGGCGACACACAGCCAGAACAGCATCCGGTAACTGCCCCGCGCGGTGATCGCCACCCGCGCGGCGAGGGCGTCGAACACCCCGGCCACCGCGGTCAGCTCGGCCAGCACCACCACGGTGCCGAGAAAGATCAAAATCGGGATGATCCGGCGTACGGTGGCCTCGGCGTCCCGCTGCGGCAACAGTCCAGTGAGGACGCAGAGCGCCCCGACGACGGCGAGCCCGATCGCGATCCAGTCCAGGACGTGCAGCCGGCCCCAGCGGGATCGGTCCGGCGCGGCGGACGGCGGCTCGCCGACAGTCTCCACGAAGCATGATCCTCGCATATGGCGGGCCGCCGGGGCGCGGCCGACGCGGCTGCCGAGGGTGTCCACGGATTGACGATGGGTGGCCATAATGATCCTGTGGCTGTAGGCGCGCACCCCACCCGGTCCGACCGCCCGATCGACTTCTTCATCAGCTACTCGCCCGCCGACGAGCGCTGGGCGACCTGGCTGGCGTGGGAGTTCGAGTCCGCCGGGTACCGCACCCTGCTCCAGGCGTGGGACTTCGTCGCCGGCACCAACTTCATCGACTTCATGGATCGGGGTGTCCGCGAGGCCGCCGTCGTGGTGGCCGTCCTCTCCGAGCGCTACCTGCACTCGACGTACGGGAAACTGGAGTGGCAGGCCGCGCTGCGCGCCGACCCCGACGGCACCGGCAACAAGCTGGTCACCGTCCGGGTGGAGGACTGCCCGATCGACGGCCTGCTGGCCACCATCACCTACGTCGACCTGGTCGGGGTCACCGACGCGGCGCAGGCCCGGGGGCGGGTGCTGGACCGGATCCGGGAGGCGCTCGACGGCCGGGCCAAGCCCGTCCTGCAACCGGCCTTCCCGCACCACCCCGCCGGGCCGGCCGGGGTGCTCGCCGAGCCGGCCGCGGGCGTGCCCGCGCCGCGCCGCTCCCGCCGTACGCCGATCAACCCGCCGCCGTTCCCGCCCGCGGCGCTGGCGCTGCCCGACGCCCGGTCCACCGTGACCGTGTTCCAGGTGGCCGGGCCGCGCTTCGGCCGGGGCATGATCTCCCCCGGCGCCCCGGTCACCCCGGGCGAGCTGCAGGAACACCTGATGGGCGACCTGACGCTGCTGATGAACGACGGCGTCCCCCGGCCGGACCTGCTGGTGGTGGCCGGCAACCTGACCGAGTCGGGCAGCCCGCGCGAGTTCTCCGACGCGCTGAGCTTCCTCACCGGGCTGCGGGTGCTGCTCGGGTTGGAGCCGCACCGGCTCGTCGTGGTGCCCGGCCCCCGGGACGTCACCATGGCCGCCAGCCGCGCGTACTTCGCCACCTGCGAGGCCGACGACGTCGACCCGCAGCCGCCGTACTGGCCGAAGTGGCGGCACTACGCCCGGCTCTTCGACGAGCTGTACCAGGGCCTGGAGGACCGGATCTTCGACAGCGAGCAGCCGTGGACGCTGTTCGCGGTGCCGGACCTGCGGGTCGTGGTGGCGGGGCTGAACTCCACCGTCGCGGTCACCCACCGCGAGGAGGACCGGTACGGCTTCCTCGGCGAGGCCCAGTCCACCTGGTTCGCCCAGCGCCTGCGGCACTACCAGCAGTCCGGCTGGCTGCGGCTGGGCGCCATGGCGCACGCACCCGGCCCACGCACCCCGTACGCCGACGAGGTCGCCGTCGCGGACGGGACGACCCTGCGCGACCGCGGGCCGTTCAACCGGCTGGTCGGGCCGATGCTCAACCTGCTGCTCTCCGACGCCGCGCCGACCCGCGCGCCGGTCGACCCGGTGGTGCCGCTGTCCACCGCGTCCCGCGACGGCCGGGCGCAGGTGCTGCGGCTGGCCGCCGACGGGATGACCCGCTGGGTGCTCGGCCGCGACGACCGGCACGACGTGGGCGAGCCGACGGCGGTGCGCTGGCCCCGGTCGGAGGCCACCTTCGGGGCGGCCGGCCCGGCCCAGGTGCCCGATCCGCGGCTGCCGACCGCTGCGGAGGGGCCGACCCAGGGCACGGCGGCGCCCGGCGTGCCGGCCGCCGCGCCGGCCGTGGTCGCGCCGGCGCCGCTCGAGCGGCTGCTGGACCGGCTGGCCGAGGTGTGCGAGGCGCGCTACGACCGGGTGCTGGTCCGCCGGGTGCCCGCCGACCCGCCACACCTGTTCGTCACCTACCGCGCCGACGGGGTGGTCCGGCAGCAGCGGGTCGGCGCGTACGTCGGCACGCCGAGCGCCGCCGACGTCGACGACTTCGCCCGGCGGGTGCACGCCACCGATCCGGACGTCGCGTCCGAGCTGGTCTACGACGGCGACCGGATCGGCCGGGGGCTGGCCGAGGCGGCGCAGCGGCGCGGGGTGCGCGTGCTGCACCTGACCGAGTTCCAGGGCCTGCTGGACCTGCGCGAGTACGTCGCGGCGCAGACCGCCCGGTTGCAGGCCGACCGGCTCTACCCGCCCGGGCAGTACGTGCCGCAGCGCTACCGGCACCTGGTCGGCGCCGACCAGCGGGTCCGCGAGGACGTGGTGGACGAGCTGCTGGAGCTGATCTCCGCCCCGGACGGCCGGTTCGTGCTGGTGCTCGGCGACTTCGGCCGGGGCAAGACGTTCGCGTTGCGGGAGGTGGCCCGCCGGCTGCCCACCGCCGCGCCCGACCTGATCCCGATCCTGGTGGAGCTCCGCGCGCTGGACAAGGCGCACTCGGTGGACGGGCTGGTCGCCGCGCACCTGGCCAACCACGGCGAGCAGGTGATCGACCTCAAGGCGTTCCGCTACATGCTCCGGAAGGGTCGGATCGTGCTGCTCTTCGACGGGTTCGACGAACTCGTGGCCCGGGTGGCGTACGACCGGGCGGCCGACCACCTGGAGACCCTGCTCCAGGCGGCCGAGGGCAAGGCCAAGATCGTGGTGAGCAGCCGGACCCAGCACTTCAAGACCAACTCGCAGGTGCTGACCGCGCTCGGCGAGCGGGTCGGGCTGCTGCCGCACCGCCGGGTGCTGGCCATCGAGGACTTCACCCCCGGCCAGATCGAGGCCTTTCTGCGCAACCGGTACGGCGGGGACGAGCAGGCCGCCCGCGACCGGATGGACCTCCTGGCCGGGGTGAAGGATCTGCTCGGCCTGTCCCGCAACCCGCGGATGCTGGGGTTCATCGCCAACCTCGACGAGGGCCGGCTGGCCGCGGTGGCCGGGGCCGGCGGCACGTTCAGCGCCGCGGCGCTCTACCGGGAGATCCTCGAGTCCTGGTTGGACTTCGAGGAGCGGCGTACCCAGGGGGTGCCGGGCGCGCCGGTGACGCTGCGCCGCCCCGAGCTGTGGGCGGCGGTGAGCCGGCTGGCGTTCCAGCTCTGGGAGAGCGGCGAGTCGTACCTGCGGCTGGCCGAGCTGGCCGATGCCGCCGGCCAGCTCACCGGGCTGGCGGAGTCGCGGCTGTCCGGCCCGCAGGCGATGCACGCGGTGGGCGCCGGCAGCCTGCTGGTGCGGACCGACGACGGACTGTTCGGGTTCATCCACACCTCGGTGCTGGAATGGCTGGTCGCCGAGGGGATCGCCGCGCAGTTCAACCGGGGGGAGGACCCGTCCGCGCTGGCGGTGCGCCCGCTGTCGGCGCTGACTGTGGAGTTCCTCGGCGACCTGGCCGACCCGCGCCGGTGCACGGCCTGGACAGCCCGGGTGCTCGGCGACGAGGACGCCGGGGAGACGGTCCGGGCCAACGCGCTGCGGCTCAGCGCCCGGCTGCGGCTGCCCGACCGCGCCGACCTGCGGGGCGCCTCGCTGCGCGGGGAGGACCTGTCCCACCGGGAGCTGGCGCGGGCCGACCTGACCGCCGCCGACCTCACCGCCACCCGACTCGTCGCGACCAACCTCAGCGACGCCCGGCTGGAACACGCCCGGCTGCGCGGGGCGCGCCTGGACCAGGCCCGGCTCGTCCGCGCCGACCTGCGCGAGGCCGACCTGGCCGGGGCCCGGTTGTTCCGTACCGACCTGCGTGGCGCCCGGGTCACCGGCAGCCGCTGGCGGCGGGCCGCGCTGATCGACGTGGCCGCCGACGCGGCCCTGCTGCGCGCGCCGGAGCTGCGCGGCGCGGTGGTGGCGCCCGGCCGGCCGGTGGTGCCCGGTCTGGCCCCACCGGCGGTGGGCGTCTCCTACGGCTTCGAGGTGGGCCGGCTGCCGGTGCCGGTGGCGTACAGCCCGGACGGGGCGGTGCTCGCCGTCGGCAGCGACGACGGTGGCGTGCTGATCTGCGACACACTCACCGGCCTGCCGGTGCGCACCCTGCAGGGCCACCGGGGGCGGGTCTACGCCGTCCGTTTCGACGCCGCCTCGCACCAGCTGGTCACCGGCGCGGCCGACCTGACCGTACGGCTGTGGGACGCCGACCACGGCGACGTGCGGCACGTCATCGAGGACGTCTTCGCCGGCTGGGTCTGGCCGCTCCTCACCGACGGGGCGCGGGGCCGGTTGGTGGTCGGCGACGCGGCCGGCGTGGTCCGGCTCTACGACACCCGCAGTGCCCAGCTGCGGCACGAGTGGCCCGGCCACGCCGCGCCGATCTGGGGCACCTCGTTCAGCCCGGACGGCCGGCGGGTCGTGGTGGTGGACAGCGCCGGCGTGATCCGCGGCTGGGACGTCGCCTCGGGGGCGCTGGCGTTCCAGGTCCGCGAGCCGGAGGTGGTCTACCGGGTGGTGCACACCCCGGACGGTCGGTCCCTGGTCGCCGTCGGGCAGCACGGCCGGGTGTGGGTGCGCCGGGCCGTCGACGGGGAGCTGCTGCGCCAGCCGCGCGGCCACGAGGCCGACGTGTACGCCCTGGACGTGCACCCCGACGGCCGGCTGATGGCCACCGGGGACACCCACGGCGCGCTGCGGCTGTGGGAGGTGGACACCGGCCGCCCGGTACGCGTGCTGGGCCGGCAGCGCGGCGCGATCTACAGCGTCCGGTTCAACGGCGACGGCTCCCTGCTGGCCTCGTCGGCCAGCGACGGCGCCATCCAGCTCTGGGACACCGCCGACGGCCAGCCGCGGCACGAGCTGACCCGGCACCGCGGCTCGGTCTGGCCGGTGGTCTGGCGGCCGGATCAGCAGCAGGTGGCGAGCAGCAGCAACGACGGCACCACCCGGCTCTGGGACGTCCGCACCGGCCAGTTGCAGCACACCCTGCGCGGGCACGGCCGGCGGGTCACCGCGCTCTCCTTCTCCGACGACGGCGAGGTGCTGGCCACCTGCGGCAACGACGGGGTGGTGCGGCTGTGGGAGCCGCGTACCGGCCGGTTGGTCCGGCAGCTCAGCAGCCCGGCGGACCGGCTGCTCTCGGCCGTCTTCTGCCCGGGCGAGCCGCTGCTCGCCGCGCCGAGCGGCGACGGCGGGGTGCACCTGTGGAACACCGACACCGGCGTGGACGAACGGGAGCTCAACGTGGACACCGACCACGTCTGGGCGGCCGCGTTCAGCCCGGACGGCGACGCGCTGGCCACCGCGAACGACGACGACACCGTCCGGCTGTGGTACCGGCGGACCGGCCGGCACTTCGCCACCCTCACCCCGCACCGCGGCCGGGTCCGGGCGGTGGCGTTCAGCCCGGACGGCGAGACCATCGCCACCGGCTGTGACGACCACCTGGTCCGGCTCTGGGACGCCGCCACCGCGACCTGCCGCGCCACGCTGGAGCAGCACACCGAACGGGTGTACGCGGTGGCCTTCAACGCCGACGGGACGCTGCTCGCCAGCGCCAGCAACGACGGCACGGCGGTGGTCTGGGACGCGCTCACCGGCGAGCGGCGCACGATGCTCACCGAGCACGCCGGCCGGCTCTGGTCCTGCGCGTTCAGCCCGAACGGCAACCTGCTGGCCACGGCGGGGGACGACCTGGCCATCCGGCTGTGGGACCCGGGCACGGGTCGGCTGCACGGCACCCTGGCCGCGCACACCCGGCGGGTCTGGTCGGTGGCGTTCAGCCCCGACAGCAGCCTGCTGGCCAGCGCCGGGGACGACGGTACGGTCCGGCTGTGGGACGTGGCCGACCCGGAGCACGCCCAGCTGCGGGCCACCCTGATCGGGCTGCCGGACGGCTGGGCGGCGGTCAGCCCCGACGGGCGGTACAAGCTGGACGGTGACCCGGGCGGTCAGTTCTGGCACGTCATCGGGACCTGCCGGTTCGAGGTGGGAGAGCTGGACCCGTACCTGACGCAGGTGCGCCGGCTGTCCGTGGACGCCCCGTTCTGACCGCCGGCCCGGCTGAATCGATTCCGCACCGGATAGCCGGCACGCGCCGGTCGGGTGGGCGGACCATACAGTGACCGGGCCGCTGGCACAGGCTCCCACCAGCACCGACAGCGGCACAGAAAGCCGGGCAAGAGAACGCCGTGCGGCACATGTGGTAATACGAGAAGATGTTCCCAGGCTTCACGAACGAACGGATCGCCGCGGGGGAATTGACGATCAATGTCTGCCACGGCGGCGACGGGCCGCCGCTGCTGCTGTTGCATGGATACCCGCAAACGCACGTGACGTGGCAACGGATCGCGCCAACACTCGCGAAGCGTTTCACGGTCATCTGCCCCGACCTGCGCGGCTACGGCGACAGCGACAAGCCACCAGGCGGCGACGACCACAGCGCCTACTCCAAACGCACCATGGCCCTCGACCAGGTCGAGGTGATGCGCTACCTCGGCTTCGAGCGGTTCGCCGTCGCCGGTCACGACCGTGGCGCCCGCGTGGCGCTACGACTCGCGCTCGACCATCCGGACGCGGTCTCGCACCTGGCGGTCCTGGATATCGTCCCAACCAAGACGATTTACGAAACGATCGACCAACAGCAGGCCACCACTGTGTGGCGCTACTTCTTCCTGATTCAACCTCAGGACCTGCCCGAACGCCTCATCGCCGGGGACCCACCCGGGTACCTGCACTGGACACTCAACGAGTGGTGCGGAACGCCGGGGGCACTCGACGAACAGGCGGTCGCCGAGTACGAGCGCTGCTTCGACCGAGCCACCATCCACGCCAGCTGCGAGGACTACCGGGCCGGCGCGACGATCGACCTCACACACGACCGCGCCGACGCTTCCCGCAAGCTCGCCTGCCCGACGCTGGCGCTGTGGAGCAAGCCCGGGATCGGCGGCGCCTACGACGTGACCGGCATCTGGCGCGAGCGCGCACCGCACTTCACCGGCCGGGCCCTCGACTGCGGGCACTTCCTCGCCGAGGAACGGCCACAGGAAACGGCCGGGGCCCTACGGTCATTCCTGTCCACCTGAGCCCGCGTCGGCCAATGGCTCCCGCCGCTGCCGGCCGTCTCGGCCCTGCTCGCCGACTGCAGCCGCAGCTCAGAGGTGCAGTCGTCCGGTTTGATCGACTACGCCCACGGCCCAGATCAACACCGCCGGAAGCGGTCAGCCGGTCATGTCGAGGTTCCGGAACCGGCGCGAAACATTGACCTAACGCGATCCTAGTCGGAAGGATTCCTTACCGAGACGAGGGCGGCCCCGGACCGGCGGGGTACGGGTGACCGGCCCCCGTGGGGAGGCACGACATGAGATCGCGCAGGTACGCCGTACTCGTCGGGGCTGGCGCCCTGGCCGTGTCCCTGCTACCGGGCCCGCCCGCGGCGGCCGCGGACACCCAGACCGTCACCGTCACCACCGACCGGCCGGTCTACCAGGCGGGCGAGGGCAGCCGGGTGCCGGTGGACGTGGCCGTGACCACCTCCGACGGGCGGCCGTTGGCCACGGCGACCACCGTCCGGTACGCCACGGGCGCCGGCACCGCGACGCCCGGCGTCGACTACGCCGCCGCGTCCGGCGTGCTCACCTTCCCGGCCGGCAGCCCGTCGGGCTCCATCCGCCGGTTCACCGTCACCCTGCACCGGGACCGGTCGGCGGAGACCGCCGAGGCCGTCCCGCTCACCCTCACCTCCGCCGGGGTCACCGTCGCGGCTCAGCCGACCGTCGTGGTCGACGCGCACGGTTTGCCGTACCTCGACCGCAGGTTGCCGGTGGAGCAGCGCGTCGCCGACCTGCTCGGCCGAATGACGCTGCCGGAAAAGATCGGCCAGATGACCCAGGCGGAACGGGCCGCCGTGGCCGACGACCCCACGGCGGTCGCCCGCTGGCAGCTCGGCTCGGTCCTCTCCGGCGGCGGCTCGACGCCCGCCAGCAACACGCCGGCCGCCTGGGTGGAGATGGTCAACGGCTTCCAGGCCCAGGCGCTGAGCACCCGGCTCCAGATCCCGATGATCTACGGCATCGACGCCGTGCACGGCCACGGCAACGTGTACGGCGCCACGATCTTCCCGCACAACGTCGGCCTCGGTGCCACCCGCGACCCGGCCCTGGTGGAGCGGGTCGGCCACGCCACCGCGACGGAGGTGCGCGCCACCGGCATCCCGTGGGACTTCGCGCCGTGTCTCTGCGTCTCCCGGGACGAGCGGTGGGGACGCAGCTACGAGAGCTTCGGCGAGGACCCGGCGCTGGTGGTGCGGATGGAGACCGTCATCGACGGGCTCCAGGGCCGCCGGCCCGGCCAGCTCGACGACGGCGACCGGGTGCTGGCCACCGCCAAGCACTACGCCGGCGACGGCGACACCGACTACGACGAGGCCACCGCCGCCGCCAACGAGGGCCGGCCGTGGTGGGAGCAGAAGTATCCGATCGACCAGGGCGTCACGGTCACCGACCGGGCCCACTTCGCCCGGGTCGACCTCGCCCCGTACGTCCCGGCGGTGGGCTCCCACCACGTCGGCAGCGTGATGCCCTCGTTCTCCAGTGTGGACTGGACCGAGGACGGGCTGGGCAACCCGACCAAGATGCACGCCAGCCGTGAGCTGATCACCGACGTGCTCAAGGGCCGGATGGGCTTCCGCGGCTTCCTCATCTCCGACTGGGAGGGCATCCACCAGATCCCCGACCCGGCCGAGCCGGCCAACACCGGGCTGACCGCCTACAAGGTCCGGGTCGGGGTCAACGCGGGCACCGACATGTTCATGGAGCCGTACAGCGCCGAGCAGTTCGAGCAGTTGCTGCTGGCGGAGGTCACCGCCGGGCGGGTCAGCCAGGCGCGGATCGACGACGCCGTGCGGCGGATCCTGGTCAAGAAGTTCGAGCTGGGCCTCTTCGAGCACCCGTACGCCTCGGCGGGGAACGTCGACCAGGTGGGCGGCGCGCAGCACCGGGCGATCGGCCGCGAGGCGGTGGCGAAGTCCCAGGTGCTGTTGAAGAACAGCGGCGGCGCGCTGCCGCTGCGGAAGGACGCCCGGGTGTACGTCGCCGGCCGCAACGCCGACGACATCGGCAACCAGGCGGGCGGCTGGACGATCGCCTGGCAGGGGGTGTCCGGCGACGCGATCCCCGGCACCACCATCCTCGAGGGCATCCGGGAGGTGGCGCCGCAGGCGCAGGTCACCTACAGCGCGGACGCCTCGGCGCCCACGGCCGGCGCCCAGGTGGGCGTCGTCGTGGTCGGTGAGACGCCGTACGCCGAGGGGTACGGCGACGTCGGCGGTCCGGAGTGCGGCTGGTGTTCGACGCCGCAGCAGGAGGAGAAGTCGCTGAGCCTCCAGCCGGGCGACCGGGCCGTGGTCGACAAGGTCTGCGCCGAGGTCCCCACCTGTGTCGTCCTGGTGGTTTCCGGCCGGCCGCAGCTGCTCACCGACCAGCTCGGCGAGATCGACGCGCTGGTGGCGTCCTGGCTGCCGGGCAGCGAGGGCGCGGGCGTGGCGGACGTGCTCTTCGGCCGGCGTCCCTTCACCGGCCGGCTGCCGGTCACCTGGCCCGGCAGCGCGGCGCAGGTGCCGATCAACGTCGGCGACGCGGACTACCGGCCGCTGTACCCGTTCGGCTGGGGGCTGCGTACCGGCTCCACCCGGACGCTGCTGGCGGCCGTCGCCGCCGACCGGGCGGTCCTGCGCGCGGCGCTGGCCGTCGGCAACTGGAACCCCGACGGCTCGCTGCGGAACGCCACCGAGGTGCTCCGGCTGCTCGGCCGGCCGCTGGGATCCGGGCCCGGCGACGCGGCGCTGACCGACGCGATTCTCGCGGTGGCCCGGGACGCCGCCCAGGCCGCGGTCGTCGGGGGCCGGGCGCCGGCCGACTGGGCGGCGCTGATCGCCGACGCCGAGCACGCGCAGCTCAGCGGGGACCCGCTGCGGGCGTTCACTCTGCTCGTCCGCGTCGCCGCCTGATTTCGGAAGGGAGGCGAGGGGCGGCGGTCGACCCTGGACGGTCGACCGCCGCCCCTCGTGCGTCCGGCCGGGGAGACTTACCACTGCGGACTCGCACGGCAGAGAATACTGTGTATTATACCGAGTATGCTTACTCGTAGTGATGAGTCATGAGTATTCGTCACGCGCTCCTCGCGCTGCTCACCGAGGCACCGAAGTACGGCCTGCAGCTCCGCCAGGAGTTCGAGGCGCGGACCGGAGAGGTCTGGCCGCTCAACGTCGGGCAGGTCTACACGACGCTCCAGCGCCTCGAGCGCGAGGGGCACGTCGAGTCCGACGACGGCGGGCGGGACGGCGCGCAACGCCGCTACCGGATCACCGCCGCCGGTGCGAGTGAACTGGACGGCTGGCTGCGCACGCCGCCCGTCGCCGGCCCGCCGCCGCGCGACGAACTCGTCATCAAGGTCCAGGTCGCGATGCGGATGCCCACCGTGGACGTCCACGAGATCCTGCAGGTGCACCGGCGGCGGATCGTCGAGGAGATGCAGCGGTACACCCATCTCAAGGCCGACGCGGCGCCCGAGGACGTGGGCCTCGGCCTGGTCGTCGACGCCGAGCTGTTCCGGCTGGAGGCCGTCGTACGCTGGCTGGACGCGGCCGACAACCGGCTGCGTCGCCGGCCCGCGCCACCCCCGCCGTCCGGCGGCGTCGCCCGGCCGCCCGACGTGGCCGACCGCCGTGTCCCGGACCGCCCGGCGGAGGCTCGGCGATGAGCGGGGTGCTCAGCCTGCGGCAGGTGTCCAAGGTGTACGGCTCGGGGCCCACCGCCGTGCACGCGCTGCACCCGGTCGACCTCGACGTCGACGCCGGTGAGCTGGTGGCCGTCATGGGCCCGAGCGGCTCCGGCAAGAGCACCCTGCTGACCGTCGCCGGCAGCCTGGAGGAGCCCAGCGGCGGCGAGGTGGTGGTCTGCGGCGCGCCGCTGTCAACGCTCTCCAGCGACGCCCGGGCACGACTGCGCCGCCGGTCGATCGGCTTCGTCTTCCAGGACCTCAACCTGCTCGCCGGCCTCTCCGCCGTGGAGAACGTCGCCCTGCCGTTGGAGCTCGACGGTGTGGCGGCGCGTACGGCCCGGGTGGCCGCCCTGCGCGCGCTCGATGAGCTGGGCCTGACCGACCGGGCCGACCACTATCCCGACGACCTCTCCGGCGGGGAGCGTCAGCGGGTCGCGATCGCCCGCGCCGTGGTCGGTGACCGGCGGCTGCTGCTCGCCGACGAGCCGACCGGCGCCCTCGACGCGGCCAACGGCGAGGCCGTCATGCGCCTGCTGCGAGCGGCCTGTCGGGGCGGGATCGCCGGAGTGGTCGTCACCCACGACGCCCAACTGGCGTCCTGGGCCGACCGGGTGGTGTTCATCCGCGACGGGCGCGTCGTCGACGAGACCGCGCCGACGACCGGTCCGGACACCCTGCTCGCACCGGACGGTGCGGCGTGACGTCGAGCCCACCGGCGACCGCCGCGCCGCACCCGCCGGCCGCGCGGCCGGACGGCGGCGGCCTGCCGGCCCGGCGCGCCGTGATCCGGTGGGCCGTCCGGTTGCTGCGCCGCGAGTGGCGGCAGCAGCTGCTGGTCATCGGCCTGCTCACCGTCGCCGTGGTCGGCGCCACCTTCGGCGTCTCGGCGACCTGGAACCTGCCGGCCTCCAGCGACGCCACCTTCGGGCGGGCCGACCAGCTCATCCGCCTGCCCGGTGACGACCCGGCCGCCCTCGAAGCCCGGATCGCGGCCGCGCGGGCCTGGTTCGGCACGGTGGACGTGATCGGGCACCGCTCCGCGCAGGTTCCGGGCCGCTTCGACCCGGTCGACATCCGGGCCCAGGATCCCGCCGGCCCCTACGGCGCACCGATGCTCGCGCTGCGTCATGGGCGGTACCCGCTGACCGCCGATGAGATGGCGGTGACCGACGCGACGGCCCGGCTGCTGCGGGCCGGGATCGGCACCCGGGTGCGCCTGGACGACCGTGACCGTCTCATCGTCGGCCTGGTGGAGAACCCGGCTGACCTGCACGACGAGTTCGTCCTGACGCCCGTCGCACCGGCCGACCCGCCGCAGTCGGTGGCGGTCCTGGTCGCCGGCGACCGGGCCGCGCTGGAGGCATTCCGGGACTCGGTGGACGGTCCGCTGGTACGCCAGTCCCGGCCGGCCGCGACCCGTACCGCGGCCACCCTCGCGGCGCTGGCGCTGGTCACCGTCGGACTGCTGCTGGTCTCGCTGGTCGCCGCCGCCGGCTTCGTCGTGCTGGCCCACCGCCGGATGCGCCAGCTCGGCATGCTCGCCGCCATGGGCGCCACCCCCCGGCACCTGCGGCTGGTGATGCTGGCCCACGGTGCGGCCGTCGGGGCGGTCGCGTCGGTCTGCGGCACGGCACTGGGCATCGCCGCCTGGTTGGTGACCGCCGGCGCGGTGGAGACCTCCGCCGGGCACCGCATCGACCGGTTCGACCTGCCCTGGGCGACGATCGGCGCCGGCATGCTGCTGGCCGTGGCAGCCGCCACCGCCGCCGCGTGGTGGCCGGCCCGCACCGTCGCGCGTACCCCGATCATGAGCGCGCTGTCGGCGCGGCCGCCGGCGCCCAGGCCGGCCCGCCAGTCGGCGCTGGCCGCCGCCGCGCTGCTCGCCGCCGGCCTCACCGCCCTGGTCTCCTCCGGCGGCGACCGTCCCGTGCTCATCGCCGTCGGCGCCGTCGGCACGGCGCTCGGCGTCCTCCTCGTCGGCCCGCTCGGCATCCGGGCGCTGGCCGCGGCGCGTGGCGGCCTGCCGGTGGCCGTCCGGCTGGCCCTGGCCGACCTGGCCCGCTACCGCGCCCGCGCCGGTGCGGCGCTCGCCGCGATCAGCCTCGCGCTGGGGATCTCCGCGGCGATCGTCGTCGGCTCGGCCGCCGCCGAGCACAGCGCCCGGCAGGCGGCCGGCCTCGGCAACCTCACCGACGGTCAGCTCCTGGTCCGGATCGGCCGACCGGACCCGGTGATCCCGGAACGCACCCCGGCCCAGCTCGCCGCGGCGCAGGCGGGCGCCGAGGCGGTCCAGGCGGCCGTCGCGGCGACCACCGTGATCCCGCTGGACATGGCGGTGGTCACCGCGTACGCCGACGCGGGCCGGGAGGGTGGAGCTACCGGCCGTCCGGCCGTCGAGATCGGCGTCCCCGTCGTCGCCGGCCGGACGACGACGTCCCACCCGCTCTACGTGGTCAACCCCGGACTGCTGCGGCTCTACCAGGTGGCCGGTGCCTCGGTCGGTGCCGACACCGATGTGCTGACCGTGCGCGGCGGCCCGCTGGAGCTGGTGAACATTCCCGCCCGCGGGGTGCGGCCCGCCACAAAGCCACTGCCGGACCTCGGCTACTCGTCGCTGCCCAACTCGCTCATCACCGCCGGGGCGCTGGACCGCCACGGGTGGCAGCCGGCCCGGGTCGGCTGGTTCCTGGAGACCGACCACCCGCTCACCGAGCAGGAACTCGCGACGGCCCAGGGGCTGGCCGCCGGCGCCGGCCTGACCATCGAGTCCCGCCGTGAGCAGGCGTCCCTGTGCGACCTCCGGACGGGAGCGACGGTCGCCGGCGCGCTGCTGGCCCTCGGCGTGCTGGCCATGACCGTCGGTCTCATCCGGGCCGAGGTCGTCGGCGACATCCGCACGCTGACCGCGACGGGCGCGCCGAGGCGGGTGCGCCGCACGCTGACCGCCACCACCGCCGGCGCGCTCGCGCTGCTCGGCGCGTTCCTGGGCGTGGCCGGCGCCTACCTGGCGCTGGTCAGCGTCCTGCACCGCGACCTCGACGCGCTCCGCACCGTGCCGGTCGCCCACCTGGCCGCGACGACCGTCGGGCTGCCGTTGCTCGCCACGATCGGGGGTTGGCTGCTCGCCGGCCGCCAGCCCCGGTCCTTCGCCCGCCGGGGCCTGGACTAGGCGCGGGCGGCCGGTCCGGCGTGGACCCCGCCCTGGCGCCCCTACCGTCGCCGGGGCCGGGCGCGCCGGGTGCCGGCGCGGGCGCCGCGCCGGCAGCAGCGCGCCGGCCGGTGGAGCGGTGGTCCGTTGCGAACCCTGACGCAAGGGGCTGACGGGCACGCGACAGCGTGCGGTCTGACCGCACGCACAGTGTGCGGGAACCCACCGGCTCCCCGGTCTCGACCGTTCGGCCTGACGCAGTGTCACCAAGTCGACACAGTTGTTGTGAGCCATCTCCGCGATCGATGTGCTGGCGCGGAACCCGCGCCGTCGGTGACGGCCATCGGATGAACGAGGTGGCTCATGGTGGCTCTACGAAGGCTGCTCGCCGCGGCGATCGCGACGGTGGTGACGGCGGCGATGGCTCTGGTGTGGACGGCGGCGCCCGCCCACGCCGACGAGGCGTGGGAGACCGCGCTGAAGAGCCTGATGTCCCGCACCGCCGGGTGGTCCGAGGACGGCCTGTCCCGGGTCGGGCTGCTCGGCCAGCCGCTGCCGCTGCTCGGCGTCAGCCCCGGCGCGCTGGTGGACGCCGACAAGCTCACCCGGAAGGCGTCCGACGCCCTGGCCAGCGGCCTCACCAAGGACGACGTGGACCTCGGCGGCGGCGTCCGGCTGACCAGCTCGGTGACCGCCAGCGGTGGGGACCACCTACTGGACGTGCTGCTGACCACGAAACGCGAGGTCGCCGACAAGGACCTGACCGTCGGCGGGGTGACCCTCGCCAAGGCGGTCACCGTCACCGGCTGGGCCACCCTGCACCTGCGGGCCCGGCACACCGCCGCCGGGGAGACCTACCTGGTCCGGGACGGCGACACCCCGCGCCTCGACATCGACGCGGCGGCCCGGCTGCGCGCCGACCTGGACAAGGCCACCGCGTCGATGGGCATCCTCGGCGTCACGCTCACCGCCGGCAGCACGTTGACCGCCCGTACCCACGTCAAGGTCACCCTCACCGATCCGAACGGCGACGGCCGGCTGGCCTTCGACACCGCCGCCGGCGCGGGCACCGGTGAACTCGGTGCGGCCGGCTCCCTGGCCGGCCTGGTCCAGGTCGCCCTGGACGGTTCCGGCGGCGGCCGGATCTCGGACACCGAGACCGAGCCCGGTCCCGGATCGGTGCACGCCGTGGTCAACCTGGGCGCGGCCACCACGGGCGCGCCCTTCGCCCTGCCGGCCGTCGCGGCGACCGTCAAGGTCGACTGGAACGACATCTCCGTCGGTACGCCGACGGTGACCACCACCGGGCTGGACGAGACGATCGCCAAGTTCCGCAACATGAGCCCGCTGGACCTGGCCTCCGGACTGGCCCAGCTCGCCACCCTGCTCGGCGGGGTGCAGCAGAGCGGGCCGGCCGGCAACCTCAGCCTGCCGTTCCTGCGCGGCACCTTCGCCGACGCGGTCAAGGTCAACGAGAAGCTCGCCGACTTCCTCAAGAAGTACGTCCACCCGAAGCCGGACGACCCGCAGTTCGACCCCGCCTCGGACGACCCGGCGCTGGCCGGCCAGCCGAAGTTCAGCTCCATCCAGGAGTTGGTGGCGCTGCTCGCCGCCGAGGGTCTGCCCGTGGACAACCTCGCCTTCGCCGGCGACAAGCTGGTCTTCCGGGTCAAGCTGGAGCGGGAGTCCACGGTGGAGGTGCCGCTGGACCCGGGGGCCGCCTCGCTCTCCGGCCGCGGCGCCACCTTCACGGCCAACGGGTTCAGCGTCGGCAGCAACCGGTTCACCGCCGGTGAGCTGGTCGGGCAGCGGGTGGTGGCCGGCACCTCCGCCGGGACCGTCTCCGCGAACACCGCCAACTCGGTCACCCTGGCCCAGAACTGGATCGGCGGCCAACCGACCAACGACAGCGTGTGGGTGATCAGCGGCTCCAGCCCGAACACCGGCGCGGTCGAGCTGGCCGGCGCCCTCACAAACCCGGTCGACGGCAACAAGAAGGTCGGCCTGCGGGCGGCCAACGCCCAGGCCAGCTTCGCCAAGGTCAAGCCGCGCTACAGCGCCGCCGTCACGCTGGTCCTCGACCTGCGCGACGACCTGGGCAGCCCGGCCGCCAACGCCGACCGGGTGCTGCTGCGCACCGATCCGGCGACGCCGCTGTTCACCGCCGACTTCCCGATCACCACCGGGGTCGACTTCTACGCCACCGCCGGCTTCCTCAAGGTCAAGCTCGGCGGCGACCTCACCGTCGGCCCGGCCGCCGCCGGGGAACGGATGCTCCAGGTCAGCTTCAAGCAGGCGCAGGACGTCAGCCTCGGCACCTTCTTCCAGCGGTTGCAGTCCGAGCCCGCCGCCCTGCTCGCCGCCTCCTCCTCGGTGAAGACCACCGGCCAGGTCAAGGTCAGCGTCCCCGGCGACACCGGCGCGCTCGGCCAGGGCATCGGGGTCGACGTCAGCTGGAAGGCCGGCGAGCAGCCGGTGGTGAACACCTCCGGGCTGTCCGGGCTCTTCGCCGTGGACTTCGACCCGGATGACCCGAAGGCGCTCTTCGCGGTGGTGGTCGAGGCGCTGCGGCTGGTCAACGCGGCGCTGTCCCAGCCCGACGGCGGCAGCGGACCGCTGAACAAGGAGATCCCGCTGCTCGGCCGCTCCGCCCGCCAGCTGCTCGGCGCCGACGAGAGCGGCGTCGGCAAGGACGTCACGTTCGTCGCCGACGGGAGCAACTTCCTGCTCAAGGACGGCACGCGCAGCGGGGACGCCGCATTCGACCCGCGGCTCGCCGGGCGGACCGTGGTGATCGGCAGCCAGGCGTACCGGGTGCTGGACCGGGTCGACGGGCAGACGCTGCGGATCGACGCGGCGGGCACGCCGAAGCCCGAGGACGGTTCGGCGTACGCGCTGCGACCCGAGCTGGCCGACGCGCTGGACCGGCTGCTCGCCGCGCCCCCGGACAACCTGCAGGACGCCCTCGACGGGCTGAACAACGCCATCGGCGCGGGCAGCGGGGTCAGCTTCACCCTGGACCAGCGCGCGGGTGGACCGTTCCTGCGGATCGGGCTGGACTGGAAGCGGAACTTCCAGACCGGCGGGCCGCTCGCCTTCGCCTGGGACGGCGCCCGCGACCTGATCAGCCTGGACAGCTCCGGCACCTTCGCCCTCGACGTCGATGCCCGCGCCAAGCTGGGCCTGCTGCTGCCGCTGCGGCTGGACGCCGCGCCGCTGCTGGACCACACCTCCTCGGCCAGCGTCACCGTCTCCGGCGGGGTGACCGACGGCGCGATCGCCGCCCGGGTCGGCCCGCTCGCCCTCAACCTGGGCAAGGACCCGGACTTCGCCACCGTGAAGGCCAACCTCAGCGTCGGGCTCGGCGGCCTCACCGAGGACGGACCGATCAGCGGCCTGTTCGGGGTGACCCCGCAGTTCACCACCGCGGGCGTCGACTGCGGCGGCGGGACCGGCGGCGACACGGTGCCGATCTGCGCCCGCGCCCCGCTGTTCGTCGACAACTGCGAGCCGGCCGACGCCACCAACCTGCTCACCTTCACCATGGGCCTGGACCTGACGGCCACCGCGAACACCCCGGACCTCGCCTCCTGCTTCGCCAACCTGACCATGAAGCTCACCGACTTCAACGTCGGCATCGACGGCTACCTGGCCAAGGTGGAGGAGGCGCTGCGGCTGGCCAGCTTCGACGGCAAGCTGCCCCTGGTCGGCGACGACCTGCAACAGGGCCAGAAGTTCGTGGCGCAGCTCCGCGAGGACGTCAAGGCCGCGATCGGCCCGGTGCTGGCCAACGCCACGCTGGACAGCGCCGGCCTGCAGGCCGCCCTCGACGATGTGCTCAAGGAGCTCGACCCGGGCGTGAGCGCGGTGGTCGGCTGCCGCACCGGGGTGGCCGAGCCCTGCCAGCCGGAGGACTTCCGGTCGATCCGGATCAAGCTCACCACCTCCCGGGGCGCGCCTTCGGCGGCGGACGGCTGCAAGGACGCCGGCGACAGCAACAAGTGCCTCGGCGTCAACGTGCCGCTCGATCTGGGCATCCCCGGCCTGTCCCTGAAGGCGAAGAAGGGCGCCCCCGACGGCATCCGGGCCGCGCTCGGCTGGAAGCTGCACCTGGACCTGGTGCTCGACCGGGACGAGGGCTTCTACGTCCCCACCCACGACGGGGACACCACGCCAGAGGTGCAGATCGGCGCCCAGTTCGACACCACCGGGGACCTCGCCGCCCAGCTCGCCTTCATCCAGGTCAACGCCACCAAGCAGGGCACCGACCCGCTGGTGAAGGCGTACTTCGGCATCGACCTGAAGGGCGCGCCGGGGGAGAAGAGCTGCTTCGACCCGGCGGTCACCGCCGACTGCACCGCGGACGCCGACGCCAAGCTCACGCTCGCCGAATTCGGCGACCTGGGCGCGCTGCTCGCCACCGACCTCACCGCCAAGGTCAACATCGACTGGAACTTGGCGGCGGTGTTGAACACCGGCGACGAGGTGGGCTCCGCGCTGCCCGGCATCAGCGCCCGCTTCGGGCTCAAGTGGGGCCTGGCACACAAGCAGGGCGGGCTGACCGCGACGGGCAACGGTGTCAGCACGCCGTTGCAGGTCACCTTCACCGACATCGCGCTGGACGCCGGCGCCTTCTTCGACAAGATCCTCAAGCCGGTGGTGGAGAAGCTCAAGGCCGTCACCGGCCCGCTGCAGCCCGTCATCGACACCCTCTACGCGCCGATTCCGGTGCTGTCGGACCTCTCCAAGGCCACCGGCGGACCGGACATCACCCTGGTCTGGCTCGCCAAGACGTTCAGCACCCTCAACGACGGCCCGAAGCTCGACTTCATCGACACCGTCCGCGCGGTGATCACCTTCGTGAACCGGATACCCGACTGCGACGCCGGCTGCTCCATCCCGCTCGGCCAGTTCCTGGTCGACCCGGCCAGGGCGCTCACCACCGAGGTGTCGCCAGCCTCGGCGGAGAGCCTGATCAAGCGGGACGACCCGTTCACCCGGGCGAAGTCGGCGGCCGAGGTCAAGTCGGCGGTGGACACCGCCGCCGGCGACGACGGGGAGAAGCTCTTCACCCCGTCGGCCGACGGCAGGTCCAACGCGCAGAAGACCGGGTTCAGCTTCCCGATCTTCGACAACCCGGGCTCCCTGTTCGGGCTGCTGATGGGGCAGGACGTGGAGCTGGTCAGCTTCGACTCCGGCCCGCTCGCGCTGGGCTTCAGCTGGCGGCAGTCGTTCGGGCCGGTCTACGCCCCGCCGCCGGTGCTGATCACCCTCGCCGGCAGCGCCTCGGTGACCGCCCGGTTCATCGCCGGACTGGACACCGCGGGCATCCGGCACGCGATCGAGGCCGCCAACGACGGCACCGCGATCGACGCGGTCAGCCTCCTCGACGGGCTCTACTTCAAGACCGCCGACAGCAGCGGCAAGCCCGTCCCGGTGGTCACCCTGCGCGGCGAGATCGCCGCCGGGGCCGAGGTGAGCGTGCTGATCGTCAAGGCCGGCATCCAGGGCGGCATCCGGCTGACCGTGGGCTTCAGCTGGAACGACCCGAACAACGACGGCAAGTTCCGCACCAGCGAGTTCCTCCAGGCGCTGCTGGTGAACCCGGTCTGCCTCTTCACCACCAGCGGGCAGCTGTCGGTCTTCCTCAAGGTCTACATCACCATCGACCTGTTCCTGTTCTCCAAGACCTTCGACTTCACCCTGGTCGACGCGACCCTGCTCGACTTCCGGGCGCAACCGGACTGCAAACCCAAGCCACCGGAGCTCGGCGGCACGGTCGGGGACACGCTGGTGGTCTTCGCCGGCAAGTTCGGCAAGAAGGAGCAGCGCGGGGACAAGGCCTGGGACAACGGCTCCGGCACCTACGCCGGTGACGTGATCAAGGTGTACGCCCTGCACTACGCCGAGGCGGGCGCCGAGGGCGCCAGCGACGACTTCGACGGCTTCGCCGTCGAGGCCCTCGGCCGCAAGCAGGAGTTCCTCGACCCGAACCTGACCCGGGTGGTCGTCGACGGGCGGGGCTACCAGGTCGCCGACCCGGACAAGACGTCCATGTCGGTGCTCCTGCTCGGCGACGGCGACACCAGCGGCGACGGCACCAAGACCTCCGCCTTCGACAAGACCGCGGTGGTGCTCGGCTCCGACGGCAAGGACCAGATCCGCACCGGCACCGGACCGGCCTACGTGGACGGACGCGGCGGGAACGACGTCATCGTCACCACCGAGGCCGCCGGCGCCGTCAGCCGGGTCGCCGGCGGACCCGGCCAGGACACCGTCACCACCGGCGACGGCAACGACGTGGTGGCCGGCGACAGCGGCCTCGGCGGCAGCAACCGCGCGGCCACCACCGTGCACACCTCGGTCGGCGACACCAGCCTCACCGGGCTGATCGACTGGACCACGCTGACCGACCCCACCGGCGACCCGGCCGGCGCCGTGGACCACGTCACCGTCGGCCACGGCACCAACCGGGTCTACGGCAACGGCGGCGACGACGTGCTCGGCGTGGTCCTCGACGACCGGCCGAGCGGGAAGAACGTCCTCGTCGGCGGTCCGGGCGGGGACACCGTCAACGGTGGCAAGAACGACGACACCATCCACACGTACGACACCACCGTGCCGGCCGACGCCGACCAGGCCGGCAGCGGCGACGCCGGGCTGACCAACCGGGTCGACACCGGGGCAGGTCAGGACACCGTGCACGGCAGCGCCGGCACCGACCTGGTCGTCTCCCACTCCGCCAACGGCCAGACCGGCAGGGTGTACGGCTACGGCGGCGACGACGTGCTGGTGGGTGGCTACGGCACCGACGAGCTGTTCGGCGGGCCCGACGAGGACTACGTGATCGCCGAACCGTCGGCGATCGGGGAGCCGGGCGGCTCCGACGGCTACGGCCCGTTCCGGCAGGTCACCCACGATCCCCTGCCGACCGGCACGCAGTCGCAGACGAAGCTGCTGGTCGGCGGCCTCGGCAGCGACCACGTGATCGGCGGCGACGGCGGGGCGACGGTCTTCGGCGACCGGCACCTGCCCGCCGAGACCTGCGCCGACGCCACCCTCGCGGGCGGCCAGCCGGCCCCCGCCGACCAGGGCGCGGCCGACCTCATCCTCGGCGGCGCCGGGGCCGAGATCGTCTCCGCCGGCAGCGGCGCCGACCGGGCCGACCTCGGCGGCGGCGACGACCGCGCCTGCGGTCAGCTCGGCGACGACACCCTGCACCTGGGCGGCGGCGCCGACCGGGTCTGGGGCGCGGCCGGCGTCGACCAGCTGCACGGCGACGACGGTGCCGACCTGCTCTTCGGCAACGCCGGTGACGACGGCCTCTACGGCGGCGCCGGCGTGGACACCGCCGAGGGCAACGAGGGCGCCGACCAGGTCTTCGGCGGCCCCGACGCCGACGTGCTCTACGGCGGTGGCCGCGCCGCCGGGGTGAGCGACGGCCGGGACCTCCTCTACGGCGAGGACGGCGTCGACCGGATCGTCGGCGACAACGGCACCCCGCGCATCGGGGACGTCGGGCCGTACCCGCTGGACCTGGCCGGTGACGTCCCCGGCGCCGGCGCCGGGGACGTGATCTCCGGCGGCGCGGACGCCGACGTCGCGTACGGCGGCCTGGGCGACGACCGGATCAACGGTGACGCCGGGGACGACCAGCTCGAGGGGAACAACGGCGCCGACCTGGTCCACGGTGACCTCGGCAGGGACGAGATCGTCGGCGGCTCCGGGCAGGAGCCCGCCGCCGGCACCGGCCGCCCCGACGTCGGCGACGAGCTGTACGGCGACGCCGACACCGACCTGATCGCCGGGGACAACGCCCGGTTCACGCCGGCCACCGCCGACGCGACCCGGGTCACCCAGGGCCGGGCCGGTCCGCCGCGCAAGGTCACCCTGCTCGACCTCGGGTTCACCCCGGCGGCCGGCACCAGCGGCGGTGACCTCATCTCCGGTGGGGACGCCGACGACGTGATCCTCGGCCAGGGCGGACCGGACCGGGTGCACGCCGACGCGGGCGCGGACTTCGCCGAGGGTGGCCCCGGCTCGGACTGGGTCGAGGGCGACGCCGGCGACGACGACCTCGTCGGCGGCTCCAGCACCGCGTACGACGGGACCGGCGCGACCACCAGCGGCCAGCCGGACACCGCGGACGCCCTCTTCGGCGGACCCGGTTCCGACGCGGTCATCGGCGACAACGGCGCGGTGCTGCGCCCGCTCACCGGTGAGCAGCCGACCTCGGTGACCGTCCGGCTCGGCGCCGACGGCGCACCGTTCGGCCCGCGGATCGTGGTGCTGCTGGACCGGGCGGCGGTCACCGCCAACCGGTACGGCGCGGACCGGATCAGCGGCGGCGACGGCGTCGACACCCTCTGGGGCCAGGACGGCGACGACGCGCTGACCGGCGACGGGAACGGCGACTACCTGGAGGGCAACGGCGGCGCGGACGTGCTGCGCGGCGACATCGCCCTCGCCGCGGCGGGCCGTGCCACGGTCGCCCCGCTGCCCGACCCGGGCTGGCCGGGTGACCCGGCCGCCGCGGCCGACCTGGTCGGAACCGGCGCGCCGGCCGGGCAGGACGACCTGATCGGCGGCAGCTCAGCGGCCGGCTTCCGGGACACCGTCGACGTGGTCGAGGGCAACGGCGGCGACGACGTGCTCCTCGGCGACAACGGCTCGCTGCTGCGTACCGTGACCACGGTCGACGGGAAGTCCGCCGAGCGGGTCTACACCGAGCGGTACCCGACCGGTGCGGTGCCGGCGGACGCCACGGCGGCGCGGACCCACGACCCGGCGCTGCCGGGGCCGTCCACCCGGTTCTGCACCACCGCCCAGCCCACCTGCGAGCCGGCCGGCGCGTTCGGCAACGACCAGCTCTACGGCGACGCCGGCAACGACGGGGTGTGGGGCCAGGACGGCGACGACACCATCCGGGGCGGGGACGGCGACGACGACCTCTTCGGTGAGCTGGGCGTCGACACCCTCTACGGCGACGACGGCCGGGACGCCATCCTCGGCGACCGGGGCGGCGTGGTGAACCAGTACCTCAACGCCGACGACGTGGCGGCGCTGGGCTTCACCGCCACCCTGTCGTCGGTGCCGCAGGAGACGTACACCGGGTTCCGGGCCGGCGGCTACGACCGGCGGGTGGACCTGCTGCACGACACCGACGGCGACGCCTGGATCGGCGACCCCACCTCGGCGCCCATGCCGTACGCCGGGCTGACCGCCGGCGCGGGTGACTTCATCCGCGGCGGCGCCGGGGCGGACAACATCCACGGCGGCTTCGGCGACGACGTCGCCAACGGCGACAGCGGCGGCGACGAACTGTTCGGCTCGGAGGGCTCCGACGTGCTGTGGGGCGGCAAGGGCTGCGACCCGGTGCTCGACGCGGCCGAGCCGCAGTGCCAGGTCGACGGTGTCTTCAGCGCCGCCGCCCGGGGGGACCGCGACCAGTACGTGGATCACCTGTTCGGCGGCGCCGGAACGACCAGCGGACCGGCGGCGGACGCGGTGCTCGGCTCCGACCTGCTGGACTTCCGGCCGCGCGGCTCGTACCCGGACGACTGCGCCGCCGGGGCCTGGCCGCAGACCACCGCCGCGGGGACCGTCGACCCGTGCCGCTGGTTCGAGATGACGAACCTGGACAACGACGTCCTGGCCGACAACCAGCACCACCACGGCACCGACTGGATCTACGGCGGCTGGGACCGGGACGTGCTCCAGGGCGACGTCACGGCGAACGGCCCGAACAACGGTGACCGGCTCTTCGACTGGAACGGCGCGTACAACCTGTACACCCACTGCAACGCCGCGTACGGCGGATTCAACGACATCCGCCAGCACAGCCCGGCGATGCAGGACTTCCTCACCAGGCTGGCCTGGGCCACCGGCGCGGGTCGCACCCCGTCCGATGTGACCACCGCGGGCACCTCGGCCTTCCTGGAGCTGTCCTACGTCTATCCGAGGGACAACCGGGAGCAGGGCGCCGGGGCGGCCTATCCGAGCACCCCGGGGCACTTCGACGAGCCCTCCTGCACCGACTGACACCGCCACCCGAACCAACGCCCGGCTCCCCGTGGTGGGGGCCGGGCCTCGGTCCGTACCGTCCCTCACCGGGCGGGGCGGCGCGCCCCCTTGAGGCGTCGGCCCAGCTCCCGGGCTATCTCCCGGTTGGCATCCCGCTCGGCGAGGGCCTGCCGCTTGTCGTACGACCTGCGGCCCCGGGCCAGGCCCAGCTCGACCTTGGCCCAGCCGCCCGCGAAGTACATCGACAGCGGCACCAGGGTCAACCCGCCGCCGCCCTCGCGCAGCTTCTCCAGGATCCGGGCGATCTCCACCCGGTGCAGCAGCAGCTTGCGGGTGCGCCGGGGCTGGTGGTTCGTCCAGGTGCCGTAGCCGTACTCGGCGATGTGCAGGCCGTACAGCATGATCTCGCCGTCGCGCTCCTGGGCGAACGCGTCGACCAGCGACACCCGCCCCTCGCGCAGCGACTTGACCTCGGTGCCGGCCAGCACGATCCCCGCCTCGTAGGTCTTGAGGATCGTGTAGTCGTGCCGCGCCTTCTTGTTGGAGGCGACGAGCTTGCGCCCGGTGTCCCTGGACACGCCCACCTCCCCTTCGTCGACCCGGAGCAGGATACCGGTCGGGGCTGGTCGGGGGCGCTCAGCGCGACGGGTGGACGATCGGGACGGCCGGCGCCGCCGCCGTCGACGACGGGCCGTCCGTCGGCCGGTGCGCCCAGGCGGTGGTGATCAGCAGCAGCGCCGCGCTGTAGGTCGCCATCACCAGCAGCCCTTGGCCGGGCACCGCGACGCCGGCCGCGCCCAGCCCGATCAGCAGGTCGGAGCCGAGGAAGAGCGCGCCGCCGAGGGCCGCCCGCCGGGACACCCCGGCAGCGGCGGCCGCCATCAGGGACAGCGCCAGGCTGTAGCCGAGCACCGGCACCCGCAGCGGCCCCAGCGCGCCCCAGAGCAGCGCGTTGGCCACCGCCCAGAGCGCCAGGTACGCCACCACGGCCGGGACCGGCGGCCGGCGGTGCCGGACGAACGCGGTCAGGAAGGCGAGCTGGGTGACCAGAAAGCAACCCATCCCGACCAGGAACGCCCGCCGTCCCGGCACCAGCAGCGCCACGTCCCCGGCGGTGGCGAAGACCAGCCCGACCGCCACCGGATCGACCCGCCGCCGGGCGCTGTACAGGTATCCCAGCAGCAGCGGCGCCAGCAGCGGCTTGGCCAGCCACTGCACCGCGGTCAGGCCGAACGCGACGCCGACCAGTTCGGCGGCGGCGACGCCTCCGAACGCCCCGAGCCAGCGCCGCCTCACCGGGCGGGCTGCCAGCCGGGCCGGCCGAGCACGTAGCCGAGCCGGTGCCGCCAGGACGTGGCCCGCCGGGCGTCCGCCCAGATCGCGGCGTACTCGTGGGTGGCCACCCGCAACGGGTTGTAGGTGGTGATGTTCTTGGTCAGCCCGTACCGGACGGTGGCGCGTTCCGGCTCGAAGGTGCCGAAGAGCCGGTCCCAGACGATCAGGATGCCGGCGTAGTTGCGGTCCAGGTACTCGGTGTTGGCGCCGTGGTGGACCCGGTGGTGCGACGGGGTGTTGAAGATCCACTCGATCGGCCGCGGCAGCACGTTGACCCGCTCGGTGTGCAGGAAGAACTGGTAGAGCAGGCTGATCGACTGCTGGAGGAAGATCATCCACGGCGGGATACCGAGCAGGGCGAGGGGCAGCCAGAACGGCAGCGAGGTCATCGGCGTCCAGCTCTGCCGCAGCGCGGTGGAGAGGTTGAAGAAGACGCTGGAGTGATGCACGACGTGACTGGCCCAGAGCACCCGTACCTCGTGGTGCAGCCGGTGGAACCAGTAGTAGGCCAGGTCGTCGGCGAAGAAGAGCAGCACCCAGGTCCACCAGTTGCCGGGGGAGAGGTGGATCGGGGCGAGGGTCCAGAGCCCGGCGTAGAGGCCGACGGTGGCCAGCTTCCACGGGAAGCCGATCACCTGGCTGCCCAGCCCCATGGAGAGGCTGGTGGTGGTGTCGCGCAGCTCGTAGCCGCGTTCGTCGTCGTCCGGCGCGAACCGGTAGGAGAGGGCCTCGACGATGATGAGCAGCAGGAACGCCGGGACGGCGTAGAGCACGGCGGGGATCATCTGAACTCCTTCGAGGAAAACCGTCCTTTAGGCGGGGAGGAATCGGACTCCTGCGGAGCAGGGCAGGGTAGCCGGTTCACCGGCAACGCGGACTGGTGGCCCTTCCCGAGAGCCCGCAGGTTGTCACACCCTGTTGCGATAGTCCGAGAGGCATGAGGACCAGGCGTGTGAAGCGGGCGTTCAAGTACCGCTTCTATCCGACGGAGGCGCAGGCAGCTGAGCTGTCGCGCACGTTCGGCTGCGTGCGGAAGGTCTACAACCTTGCCTTGGCGGCGCGTAACGAGGCCTGGAAGCTCCAGCAGGAACGCGTCACCTACAACGCCACGTCGGCGATGCTGACCGCGTGGAAGAAGACCGAGGACCTGGCCTACCTCAACGAGGTTTCCTCCGTTCCGCTCCAACAAGCCCTGCGGCACCTTCAGACGGCCTTCACCAACTTCTTCGCCAAACGCGCAAAATACCCGCGATTCAAGAGCCGGAAGAGATCGCGGAAGTCGGCGGAGTACACCACCAGCGCTTTCCGCTTGCGGGACGGCGAGCTGACGCTGGCGAAGATGGCGGAGCCGCTGCATATCGTGTGGTCCCGACGTCTCCCCGAGGGGGCACAGCCGTCGACGGTGACCGTGTCTCAGGACGCGGCTGGGCGTTGGTTCGTGTCCCTGCTGTACGAGGACCCGTCCGTGCAGCCGCTTCCCGCCACCGACCGGGCGATCGGGATAGACGTCGGGCTTGACCACCTGCTGGCCCTGTCGACCGGGGAAAAGATCACCAACCCCCGGTATGAGCAGCGCGATCGTGCCCGGCAAGCCTGCGCCCAGCGGCAGCTGTCGCGGAAGGTCAAGGGCTCGGCGAACCGGGACAAGGCCCGCCGCAAGGTCGCCAAGGTTCACGCTCGCATCGCCGACCGGCGACGCGACCACCTGCATAAGATCACCACTCGGCTCGTTCGTGAAAACCAAACGATCGTGATCGAGGACCTTGCCGTTCGGAACCTGCTGAAAAACCACACACTTGCCCGCGCCATCAGCGACGCGGCGTGGCGCGAGTTCCGCAGCATGCTGGAGTACAAGGCCCAGTGGTACGGCCGCAAGGTGATCGTGGTCGACCGCTGGTTCCCCTCCTCCAAACTGTGCTCGACCTGCGGAACCGTTCGGGACACGATGCCGCTGCACGTCCGCACCTGGACGTGCGCCTGCGGCGCCATCCACGACCGTGACGTGAACGCGGCGCGAAACATTCTGGCCGCCGGGCTGGCGGCGTCGGCCTGTGGAGCTGGTGTAAGACCTCAACGGGAGACCTCCCGGACGAGGCGGTCGGTGACGAAGCAGGAAACCCCACGGGCGACCGTGGGAATCCCAGTCCTTTAGGGCCGGGAAGATGTCAAGCTCGGGCTTCCCTTCCGGACGGACGCGGACGGGGTGGTGGGGGTGGTGACCGGGGCCGTCAGCAGCGCCCGGGCGTGCCGGGCGGCAGCCGCGCCCTGCCCGGCGGCGATGGCCGCGGCGAGCCGGCGGTGGGCGGCGACATCGAGCAGTTCGGCGGCCCGGCCCTCGGGCGGGACGTCGCCCACGGCGAGCGTGCCGGCCACCAGGCTGTTGAAGGCCAGCAGGTAGGCGGTGTTGCCGGAGCCGCGGACGATCAGCCGCCACATGGCGATGTTGGCCTCGGCCATCCGCGGCAGGTCGGGCGCGAGCGCGGCGTACTCCTCGACGGCCCGGACCACCGCGGCCGTGGCCGCCGGCTCGCCGCGCTCGGCGCAGAGCCGGGCCGCGTCGGTCCCGACGCACGCCCGCATCTCCAGCATGTCGCGGACCAGCGTCGCCACCGGGAGTACGTCGCCCGACTGGGTCAGCGACAGCGCCAGGTCCAGCCCGGCGTGCACCCGCCAGTCCAGCACCCGGGTCGCGCCGCCCTGGCTGACCCGGACCAGCCCGAGCTGTTGGAGCCGGCGCAGCGCCTCCCGCACGGCGTGCCGGTTGACCGCGAACGCGGCGGCCAGCTCCCGCTCGCCGGGCAGCGTCTCCTCCGGCCGGTAGCGACCGCTGACGATGGCGTCGCGGAGCTGACCGAAGACGTGGTCGGAGACGGAGGCGCGGGGGACGGGGGCGAAGGCCATGGGCAGCAGTGTGGCCCCGGACACATCAACCCGTCAACTGGTTGGACCAGACCCGACTCCGGCCACCCTCCGCCGCCCACGCCGGCACGGCTCGTATCCTGTTCGCCGGAAGGGCCGCACGAGGGAAGGGAGTCGGTGTGAGCGACCGGGTCGAGACGTTGGAGTTCCAGGCCGAGGCCCGTCAGCTGCTCCAGCTGATGGTCCACTCGATCTACTCGAACAAGGACGTCTTCCTGCGCGAACTCATCTCGAACGCGTCGGACGCGCTGGACAAGCTCCGGCTGGAGTCGATGGTCGACAAGGATCTCGCCGTCGACACCGCCGACCTGCACATCGAGATCGAGGTCGACAAGGACGCCCGTACGCTCACCGTGCGGGACAACGGCATCGGCATGTCCCGCGACGAGGTGGTCGGGCTGATCGGCACGATCGCCAAGTCCGGCACGGCAGAGCTGCTGCGCAAGCTGCGCGAGTCGAAGGACGCCGGCGCCTCGCAGGAACTGATCGGCCAGTTCGGGGTGGGCTTCTACGCCACCTTCATGGTCGCCGACAAGGTCACCCTGCTGACCCGACGGGCCGGGCAGAGCGGCGGCACCCGGTGGGAATCCACCGGCGAGGGCACCTACTCGGTCGAGGCGGTCGACGAGGCCCCGCAGGGCACCTCCGTCACCCTGCACCTCAAGCCGGTCGACACCGAGGACAACCTGCACGACTACACCGCCGAGTGGACGATCCGGGAGATCGTCAAGCGGTACTCCGACTTCATCGCCTGGCCGATCCGGATGACCGTCGAGCGCCCCGGCGAGGACGGCGCGACCAGCCACGAGACGCAGACCCTCAACTCGATGAAAGCCCTGTGGGCCCGGTCCCGCGACGAGGTCGACGAGGCCGAGTACCAGGAGTTCTACAAGCACGTCAGCCACGACTGGGCCGACCCGCTCGAGACCATCCACATGCGCGGCGAGGGCACCTTCGAGTACGAGGCGCTGCTCTTCCTGCCGTCGCACGCGCCACTGGACCTGTTCTCCCCGCAGGGCCGCCGCGGCGTGCAGCTCTACGTCAAGCGCGTGTTCATCATGGACGAGTGCGACGCGCTCATGCCCAACTACCTGCGCTTCGTCAAGGGCGTCGTGGACGCCCACGACCTGTCGCTGAACATCTCCCGGGAGATCCTCCAGCAGGACCGGCAGATCCGCGCCGTGCGCCGGCGCCTGGTCAAGAAGGTCCTCGCCACCCTCAAGGAGATGTCGGCCGAGTCCTACCGCACCTTCTGGGCGGAGTTCGGCGCGGTGGTCAAGGAAGGGTTGCTCGAGGACCCGGACAACACCGAGGCGCTGCTGGACCTGGTGCGGGTCGCCTCCACCCACGACCCGGCCGAGCTGACCACGCTGCGCGACTACGTCGCGCGGATGAAGGACGGCCAGTCGGAGATCTACCTCGCCACCGGCGAGTCCCGCAGCACCATCGAGAACTCGCCGCACCTGGAGGCGTTCCGCGCCAAGGGCTACGAGGTGCTGATCCTCACCGACCCCGTCGACGAGGTCTGGGTCGAGCGGGTCGGCCAGTACGACGGGAAGACCCTGCGCTCGGTGGCCAAGGGCCAGGTCGACCTGGAGACCGACGAGGAGAAGGCGCAGGCCGAGGCGGAGCGGAAGGACTACGCCGAGCTGCTGACCTGGCTGAGCGGCGCGCTCGCCGACAGCGTCAAGGAGGTCCGGCTCTCCTCCCGGCTGACCACCTCGCCGGCCTGCGTGGTGGGCGACGCGCACGACATGACCCCGACTCTGGAGAAGATGTACCGGGCGATGGGGCAGGAGGTGCCACGGGTCAAGCGGATCCTCGAGCTCAACCCGGGTCACCCGCTCGTCACCGGGCTGCGCAAGGCCCACGAGCAGGGCGCCGACACCGAGGCCCTGACCGAGACCGCCGAGCTGCTGTACGGCATGGCGCTGCTCGCCGAGGGTGGGGAGCTGGCCGACCCGTCGCGGTTCACCCGGATCCTCGCCGATCGGCTCGCCCGCACGTTGTAGGGCGCTGCCGTCCGTCGGCCGCGGCGCCCGCGCTGCGGCCGACTGACGGGCGCTACCGGGGTGCGGGCCAGTGCTCTAACCCGGCCGGTTCTGCTGTTCGATGTGCTGACGCAGGACGGTGAGGAGACGCCCTTGAGGCTGTTGACGAGTTTCGACAGGGCGGCCTTGGGTGGGAAGTTGACCAGCAGGTGCACGTGCTCGCCTTCGCCGGTGAACTCGACGAGCTCGGTCTCGAAGTCGGCGCACACCGCGCGCATGATCTCTTCGAGCCGGATCAGGTGCCCGGTCGGCGAACACCCTGTGCCGGCATTTCGTCACGAAACCGAGTGGGTGTGGAGGGCGAGGACGCGGTGTCTGCCGGTGCGGACGCTGCCGATGTCTGTCATAGGCGGCTGCCAGACTGTCTGATGTGCAGTTGCGGTACAACTACCGCGTCTACCCGACGCCCGTCCAGCAGGAAGCGCTGGCTCGGGCGTTCGGGTGCGCGCGGGTGGTGTTCAACGACGGGCTGCGCGCACGTCAGCAGGCCCACGAGGCGGGCGAGCCGTACGTCTGCGACGGGGACCTGTCGAAGCAGGTCATCACCCGGGCCAAGCTGACGCCCGAGCGGGCGTGGCTGGGCGAGGTGTCGTCGGTGGTGTTGCAGCAGGCCCTCGCGGACCTGAACGTGGCGTACGGCAACTTCTTCGCCTCGCTGTCCGGGAAGCGCAAGGGGCGCAAGGTCGCGCCGCCGCGGTTCCGGTCGCGTAAGGACAACCGGCAGGCCATCAGGTTCACCAGGAACGCCCGGTTCGCGGTGCTGGACAACGGCCGGTTGCGCCTGCCGAAGATCGGGGACGTGCCGGTGCGCTGGTCCCGGACCTTGCCGGCCGAGCCCAGCTCGGTGACGGTGATCAAGGATGCGGTGGGCCGGTACTTCGCCTCATTCGTCGTCCAGGCCAGCGATGAGCCGTTGCCGCCGGTCGCCTCCGAGGTGGGTATCGACCTGGGCCTCACCCACTTCGCCGTGCTCTCCGACGGCACGAAGGTCGCGGCCCCGAAGTTCCTGCGCCGCGCCGCCCGCAGGCTGCGCCGGTTGCAGCAGGACCTTTCCCGCAAGCAGCGGGGCAGCAACAACCGCGCCAAGGCCGTCGTGAAGGTGGCGCAGGCGCACGCCCGGGTGGCCGACACGCGGCGGGACTGGCAGCACAAACTCTCGACACGGATCATCCGCGACAACCAAGCGGTGTACGTCGAGGACCTGTGCGTCGTCGGTCTCGGCCGGACCAGGCTGGCCAAGTCCGTGCACGACGCCGGCTGGACACAGTTCACGGCGATGCTGGAGTACAAGGCCGCCCGGTACGGGCGCACCTTCACAAAGATCGACCGGTTCGTGCCCACGTCGCAAACCTGCTCTATGTGCGGCCGGATCGACGGACCCAAACCGCTGAACCTCCGGTCATGGACCTGCCCTTGCGGGGCGGTTCACGACCGGGACGTCAACGCGGCCATCAACGTGCTCGCGGCGGGACGCGCCGAGAGCCTAAACGCCTGTGGAGCGCAGGTAAGACCGGTATTCGTGCCGGCACCGCGCCGAGAAGCAGGAATCCGCTCGGACGCTGTGCGCTGTTCCACACGCACCGTCGAGGGAATCTCCGTCCTTTAGGGCGGAGAGAACGTCAACCGCGTGCCAGTCGCGCCAGGTGCGCCCCCTCCTGGGTGGACGGCTCGGCCGGCCCGCTGCTCAGCAGCCGCCACCGCGACGTCCGCCCGTCGGGGCCGGTCAGCTCGCCGCCGGTGAGGGCCCGGTCGATGTCGCGCCGCACGCGCTCCTCCAGGTGCGGTTCGGCGGCGAAGAGGATGCGCAGGCGCACCTCGTCGCCGTGCCGTTCCGCCCCTGTGTGGTGCGGCGCGACCGGGCATGGCCCCTCGTGCTCCCAGTGACCACAGAGGACGCTCGTGACGGCGGCCCCGGGGGCGGCCGGGTCGTCGTCGGGGCCATCGCGAGGACCGCCGTGTGAGTGAAGCCCTGTCGCATGCCGCCATTGTGCGCCGGTCGACGGCGACGCGCGGCGGATCCCACCAGGGGACCCGCCGCGCGTCCGGTCGTCAGGACAGCTGGGGATAGATCGCGGCCACCCCGCCGGACAGGCCAGCGAGGACGCGCCGGGAGGTCTCGTCGGCGACGATCTCGTACCGGTCGGCCTCGATCCCGTCGACGGCCAGCCGGGCGATCTCGGCCGGGTCCGACTTGGGAGCGGAGACGTTGGCCGTCATGTCGGTGTCCATGTAGCCGACGTGCAGGCCAGCGACGCGGACGCCCCGGTCGGCGAGCTGCACCCGCAGGCCGTTCGTCATCGACCACTCGGCCGACTTGGCGGCGCTGTACGCCCCCGTCTGCGGGAAGCTCACCCAGGACAGGGCGGAGAGGATGTTCAGGATGGTCCCGCCGCCGTTGGCGGCGATGCGCGGCGCGAATGCCCGCACCATCGACAGCGTGCCGAGGAAGTGGGTCTCCAGCTCCAGCCGGATGGTGGCCAGGTCGGCGTCGAGCAGGTCGGCCCCGGTGCTGATGCCGGCGTTGTTGACCAGCAGCGTGACGTCGCCGGCCAGCGCGGCGGCCGCGGCCACCGAGTCCGGGTCGGTGATGTCCAGCCGGACCGGGGTGACGCCCGGCAGGTCGACGCTGTCCGGGTTGCGGGCCCCGGCGTAGACGGTGGCGCCGCGGGCCGCCAGTTCGGCGGCGAGGTGGCGGCCGAAGCCGCGGTTGGCCCCGGTGACGAGGGCGCTGCGTCCAGCGATCTTCATGTGCTGCTCCTGATTGTCGAGGGTTGGATGGCGACCGGTTGACCGGTCAGGCCCGTCGCAGTCCCGGGCCCGGGCGGACGTCGATCTCGTCGGGCGGCACGTCGTGCCCGGCCTCGCAGCGCAGCCGGGCGTGGACGGCGGCGCCGCAGTCGTGGTGTTCGACGCGGACCGAGGGGCCGGCCTCGTCGGCGGCCCAGGCGTCCCCCCACTGCCGCAGCGCGGTGAGCACCGGCAGCAGCTCCTGCCCCTTGGGGGTCAGCAGGTACTCGTCCCGGGTGCGCTGTCCGGGCTCGCGGTAGGGGCGCCGTTCGAGCAGGCCGTCGGCGACGAGCTGCTTCAGCCGCGCGGCGGCGACCGGCTCGCTGACGCCGACCCGCCGGGCGAAGTCGTCGAAGCGGCGGGTGCCGAACGACGCCTCCCGCAGCAGCAGGAGCGTGGACCGGTTCCCCACCACCTCGAGCGCGCGGGCGATCGAGCAGTTGCTGGTCAACCAGGCGTCGCGCTGCTTGAGGAAGTCCGTCATGCGGACGACGGTACGCCGCTGACTTAGGAAAACCAAAGCCAGCTGGATCACGCCGATGGCCGGCGCCATCGGGAATACGGCGACGAGCCGGGTGTGCCCGGCCGTCACACCTGACCGGCGTAGAAGCCGTAACGGGCAAGCGGCTCGACCATGTTCTGCTCTTCGTACGACAGGTGCGACAGCAGGGTGTCGGTGAGGACGTCCACCGCCTTCTGGAGCTCGGTGAAGTCGCCCGGGTTGCGGATCAGGTCCACCAGGGCCCGGTCCACGCCCTCCACCACGTCGTGGATCACCACATGCTCCGCCGCCAGGCGGTCGAGCACGGGGCCCAGCCCCGGGTCCGAACGGCGCAGGTGCGGGAAGATCGAGTTGTCCTCCAGCCCGTGGTGCTGGGTCACCGCCGTGCAGTACGCGGCGCAGTACGCCCCCAGCGTCCAGTTGTTCTGCCGCATGGTCATCTCGTTGAGCACGGCCCGTGCCGCACCGGCGGAGACCACCCCGCGCCGGACCTGCTCGAGCAGGTCACGCACCTGCCCGAGCTCCTGGCGCAGGTGGTCGTGCACGTCGACCAGGTGTGCGCCGACGGCCTGGGCGTGCGGGGTGTAGACGTGCCCGGCCGGCGGCAGCGGGGCGGCCGGGCGGGTGGACTCGTCCCACAGTTGATGGTCGGTCAGCCGTACCCCCGGATCCGGGGTGGCGGTGACGGCGAGCGTGGTGGAGCCGCCGGCCTGGACCGCCTCGCGCTGCTCCTCGACGGCCTCGGCGCGGCTGCCGGGCTCGGCGCGCTCGGCGGCGACCAGCTCGCGTACGGCGGGCGCCACCTCCTGCGCGAACAGCTGGATGGCGGTGGGGTCGTCGGCGGCGAGGACGAACCCGGACGTGCCGTGGTCGAGGGCGAGGCCGGCCAGCTCCTCCACCCACTGCTCCGGCGGCCCGACGAGGAAGCCGGAGCGGGACGGGGTGAACCGCCCGGAGACGTTGAGCAGCCGCCGTACCGACCGGGGATCCCGCCCCGCCGCCTCGGCGCCGTCGTCGACCAGCGCGTTGAGCTCGGCCAGCTCGGCCGGCCCCTTGGGCAGGTACGCCAGCGACGGCAGCCAGCCGTCCGCCGCCCGGCCGACCAGCCGCAGCATCCGCGGCTTGTACGCGCCGACCCAGATCCCCACCTCGTGCGCCGGCGCGGGCCCGCGTTTCGCGCCGACCACCCGGTAGTGCTCCCCGTCGACCCGGACCATGCCCCGCCGGTCGGTGGCCCAGACCTCCCGGATGACCCGGATCGCCTCGTCCAGCGCGTCCACCGCCTGGCGCGGCGTGCGGCGACGTCCCCCGGCGGCCTCGATCGCCTCCCAGAAGGCGCCCGCGCCGAGGCCCAGCTCGACCCGGCCGCCGGTGAGCAGGTCCAGACTGGCCACGCTGCGGGCCAGCACCACCGGCTGGCGCAGCGGCAGGTTCAGCACGTTGCCGGCAAGGCGGATCCGGCTGGTCGCCGCCGCCAGGTACGACATCAGCGTCCAGGTGTCGAGGAGATTCGGCTGGTACGGGTGGTCCTGGAAGGTGGCGAGGTCCAGGCCGACCTGCTCACAGAGCTTGGCGAGGGCGACCACCCGCGCCGGGTCGTCGGCGGCGGGCGTGAGGAAGCCGCCGAAGATCAGCTCGTGCCCGTAGTCGGTCATGTCCGCTCCGCCACCTCGCCCCGATCCGCGCCGCCGGTGGGTCGTCGGCTGCGTCGTGCCGGCGGACCCCGCCACCGTAGCCCTGGCCGGCAGCCGGTGCTCACGAGCCCTGGCCGGCAGCCGGTGCTCACGGGACCGGAGGAATCGGCAGGATTGTTCACAGCTCGGGTCGTTCAGCGGTGTCCGTCGATGTCCGGGTGGCATATGGTGCCGGACAACGGCATGACCGTTCCTCCGGGAGGAGTGACCTGTGACCCGCCACCACCGTGTCCACCGTCCGTTCAGCCTCGCCCTGCTCCTCGTCGCCGTGACCGCCCTGGCCGTGCCCGCGCGCCCGGCCAACGCCGCCACCTACCCGTACCAGGACCCGACCCTGCCCGTCGCCACCCGCGTCGCCGACCTGCTCGCCCGGATGACCCTGGACGAGAAGATCGGCCAGATGACCCAGGCCGAGCGGGGCTCGGTGACCGCCGCCGACCTGACCACCTACCGGCTGGGCTCGATCCTCTCCAGTGGCGGCTCCGCGCCCTCGCCCAACACCGCCACCAGCTGGGCCGACATGTACGACGGCTTCCAGCGGGGCGCCCTCGCCACTCCGCTCGCCATTCCGATGATCTACGGGGTGGACGCGGTGCACGGGCACAACAACGTGGTCGCCGCGACCATCTTCCCGCACAACATCGGCCTCGGGGCGACCCGCGACCCGGCCCTGGTCCAGCAGATCGGCCAGGCGGTGGCCGAGGAGGTCTCCGGCACCGGTGTCGACTGGGACTTCGCGCCGTGCCTCTGCGTGGCCCGCGACGACCGCTGGGGCCGCACCTACGAATCGTTCGGCGAGACGCCGGACCTCCCCTCCAACATGACCACGCTGATCACCGGGCTCCAGGGCCCGTCACTCGGCGGGCCCACGTCAGTGCTGGCCACCGCCAAGCACTACCTCGGCGACGGGGGCACCGCGGGCGGCGACGACCAGGGCGACACCCAGCTGACCGAGGCCGAGTTGCGGACCGTCCACCTGCCACCGTTCCAGGCCGCGGTGCAGCGCGGCGTCGGGTCGGTGATGATCTCGTACAGCAGCTGGAACGGCGTGAAGACGCACGGCAACCGGTACCTGATCACCACCGTCCTCAAGGGTGAGCTCGGCTTCACCGGCTTCGTCGTCTCCGACTGGAACGGCATCGACCAGATCGACGGCGCCGCCGGCTTCACCGCCGCCGAGGTCACCGCCGCGGTCAACGCCGGCATCGACATGGTGATGGTGCCCGCCGCCTGGAAGACCTTCATCAGCACCCTGCGTGCCGAGGTGCAGAACGGCCACGTGCCGCTGAGCCGGATCGACGACGCGAACCGGCGGATCCTGACCAAGAAGTTCGAGCTGGGCCTCTTCGAGCGGCCGTACACCGACCGGAGCTGGACCCCCACGGTCGGCAGTGTCAGCCACCGCGCGCTCGCCCGGCAGGCCGTCCGCGAGTCGCAGGTGCTGCTGAAGAACACCGGCAGCGTGCTGCCGCTGGCCCGGGCCGACAACAAGATCTTCGTGGCCGGCCGGAACGCGGACAACATCGGCAACCAGAGTGGCGGCTGGACCATCTCCTGGCAGGGTTCCTCCGGCAACATCACGCCGGGCACCACGATCCTGCAGGGCATCCGGGCCGCGGTCGGTCCGACCACGACGGTCACCTACAACCAGCGCGGCACCGGTATCGACGGCAGCTACCGGGCCGCGATCGCCGTCGTCGGCGAGACGCCGTACGCCGAGGGCCAGGGCGACCGGACCGGCAGCATGAGCCTGGACCGGGAGGACCTGCGCACCATCGCCACCCTGCGCAACGCCGGCGTGCCGGTGATCGTGGTGCTGGTGTCCGGCCGGCCGATGGACATCGCCACCGAGCTGCCCAGATGGGACGCGCTGCTGGCGTCCTGGCTGCCGGGCACCGAGGGTGCCGGCGTGGCCGACGTCCTCTTCGGCGCCGCGCCCACCGGGAAACTGCCGATGACCTGGATGAACTCGGTCAGCCAGCAGCCCATAAACGCCGGTGACGGGCAGGTTCCGCTCTTCGCCCAGGGCTACGGCCTGACGTACTGAACGGGTCCGCGGAGGCCGTCGGGCAGTCGACCCGGCGGCCTCCCTATTGCATGTTCGGGAGCGTCGCAACTCGGAAATCCCCGCCTTCGCTCGGCCGGGTGAAGAACTTCACAAGAAGTGGGCGATCGTCCGAAATCATTCCTAACGTCGTATCCGTTCGCGATCGCGGACACCACGGACCGGTAACGCCTAATTCCGCCGCCGGCCCCCGTGGTACCTGGACCTCAGGCGGGAGCGGGGGACCCACACGTTCCTCGGTGCTCGACACCTCGGGGTGAAGCCGCCGACCGGCGGCCGGGCTCCTCGGCCCGAACCCGACAGCTCACCTCGTCGGCGTGGAGGAAATCCATGGCAACTGAACACAGCGCACGTCACCGCCGGACCGGCCGCCGTCGGGTCGCCGTCGGGGCGCTCGTCGTCGGCGCGGCCACCGGTGCCGCCGCGATCCTCGGCCCGGCCGCGCCAGCCAGCGCGGCCAGCGTGAACTGGGACGCCATCGCCCAGTGCGAGTCCGGCGGCAACTGGCACATCAACACCGGCAACGGCTACTACGGTGGCCTGCAGTTCTCCAAGGGCACCTGGAACGGCTACGGCGGCCAGAAGTACGCCAGCCGGGCCGATCTGGCCAGCCGCGGCGAGCAGATCGCGATCGCCGAGAAGGTCCTCGACGGGCAGGGCATCGGTGCCTGGCCGGTCTGCGGCAAGAAGGGCGGCTCGACCAAGCGCTACTCCACCAGGGACTCCGGGTCGGCGTCCCGTTCGGACTCCGGCAGCAAGTCCAAGGCGGAGAAGCGCTCCTCGCGGAGCGAGCGGCCGACCACCCGCAGCCACCGGCGTACCGCGCCGGCCTCGGGCGGCTCGGGCACCTACGTGGTCAAGCCGGGCGACACGCTGTCGATGATCGCCGACGCGCGGGACCTGGCCGGCGGCTGGCACGCGCTGTACGAGCGCAACAAGCGCGTGGTCGGCGACGATCCGGGCCTGATCTTCCCGGGTCAGCGGCTGCGCCTGCGCTGACGTACCACCGGCTCCGGCCCACGGGCCGGAGCCGGCGCAGCGGACGAACGCCCGGCCGGAGCACCGGCCGGGCGATCGCCGTCCGGAATGGTGGACGGGACGCCGAGGTGGCGGGCGGGCCGAGTGGCGGATTGCTATCGTCACGGTGCTCGGAAAGGACGTGAAGAAAGCGCGGGTATGACCAACGAACCGTTCTCCGCGGCCGCGAGCCTGGATGAACTGCTGACCCGGACCCAGCAGGCGTTGTCGGCGATGCGCTCCCGGCCCGTCGAGCACCCCGACGGCGATGCGGAGGAACTGCTGCGCGCCGACGGCACGGCGGCCGACGGGCTGGTGCGAGCCGTGGTCGTCCAGGGTGGACGGCTGGAGTCCGTCACCGTCGACCCGCGGCTGTCGGCGGCGGGCGTCGAGGCCGTCTGCGGGCACATCGTGGTGGCCGTCAACGCCGCCCTCGCCGACCTCGAAGCCCAGGTCAGCGCCTCGGCACGGGCCGACGCGGACGCCCTGGCCGCGCGGCTCGGCGGCCTGCGGGAGCAGTCCAGGCGGCAGATGGAGATGTTCAGCCAGGCGATGGAACACGCCGCGGCCCGGCTGGGCGGCGGCCGGCCGGACTGACCCGCGCCGACCGACCGAGGCGCGCCCGGGCCGGCAGAATGTCGGTGCTCCGGTTCAGGATCCCGGCATGGAGAAACCGCGGATCGTGACGGCCGAAGAGTGCCAGCGGGAACGCGACGAGCTGCTCAAGGCCGAGAAGGAAGCCACCCGGGCGCTGGACGCGCTGGCCGCGCGGCGTCGTCGCCTCCCGATGGTCAAGTTCGACCACGGGTACGCGTTCGAGTCGCCGACCGGCAGGAAGAGGCTGCTCGACTTCTTCGAGGGGCGGCGACAGCTCGGCGAAGCGGTCGGTCGCCGGGAGGACGACGACCGACCGCTTTCCTTGATGATCAGCTCAGGTTGAGCGCGGTGTCGTCGATCACGAAGGACGTCTGCAGCGAGCTGTCCTCCACACCGCTGAACGAGATGGTCGCGGTGGTGCCGGCCAGCGACGAGACGTCGAAGGACTTCAGGACGTAGCCGGCGGCGGCGTTCACGTTGGAGTACGTCGCCAGGGTGGTGCTGCCGGCCTTGACGGTCAGCCTGTCGTAGACGGTGCTGCCCGACTCGGCCGTGTCGATGTGCAGGTAGAAGGAGAGCGTGGCCCGGCATCCGGCCGGGATGCTGACCGACTGCGACAGGGTGTCGGTGTGGGTCGAGCCGTACCCGTCGAGCCACGCCTTGTACGAACCGCTGCGCGCGGCCTGCCCGGTCGAGTTGGTGATGACCCCCGAGGTGGCGCTCCAGCCCACCGCACCGGACTCGAAGCCGGGGTTGGCCAGCTTCTGACCGGAGCAGCTGCCGGTGGGCGGCGGGGTGGTGCTGCCGCTGCAGGTCGGGTCACCGGCCTGCGCGGGCACGCTGACCGCGTCCCACGCGGCCTTGACCGTGTTGAACTCGGTGCAGCCGGTCGGGTAGAGGTTCTTCGCCGCCTGCAGCGTCCAGGTGCGGTACTTCAGGTACGACGAGGACGTCGTCTTCAGCAGCATCGCGTTGTACATGATCTTCATGGCCTGCTGGATGCCCAGGCCGGTCACGCTGCTGCCGTTGCAGGTCGAGCTGGCCGGCTGACCGTTGGTCGGGCTGCTGCCGTTGGCCAGCAGGTAGAACCAGTGATTGCCGGGTCCGGCCGCCGCGTGCACCTCGGTGCTGGGGATGCTGCTGGAGTAGCAGTTGGGGTCACCCAGCGCCGACGGGTTGTACATGTTGCGGATCGGACCGCTGCCGACCAGGTTGATCTTCTCGCCGACCAGGAAGTCCGGAGCGTCGTAGCTGGCGGGCTCGTTGGCGAACCACTCGGTCGCCGCGCCGAAGGTGTCGGCGACGAACTCCTGGGTTCCGTTGCCGGAGATGCCACCCGGGGTGTGGTCGTCGATGCCGTGGCCGATCTCGTGGGCGATCACGTCGATCGAACCGATCCACTGACCGGAGGTGTTCTTGCCGATCTGGACCTGGGTGCCGTCGTAGTAGGCGTTCTGGTCGTTCAGGCCCACCCGGATCGGCCAGGCGCCACCGCTGCCGTTCGCGCCGTTGCGGCCGAGCCACTGGGCGAGCATCTTGTGCTCGGTCTGGGCGCCGAACAGCGCGTCGACGCAGCCGGTCTCCTTGTTGGTGGCCGTGCCGTTGCCCCAGACGTCGTCCGAGCCGGAGAACGTCGTGTTGGTCGCGGCGTCCTGGCAGCTCTGGTTGGTGACGCCCGGGTCCTTCATCGAGTACGTGCTGCCCGACAGCGTGGTGTTGAGGGTCAGCGGGCTCGGCCCGTTCCACGCGCCGGTGCCGCTGCCGTGCACGACGTGCTCCTGCTTGCGCAGCACCTCGCCGGTCAGGGCGTCGACGTCCACGGTGAGTCGGCTCGGGCCGTCCGCGGAGGTGCCCCGGACGGTGGTCTCCCAGGCCAGGGTCGGCTTGCTGTCGAGGGTGTAGACGACGAGCGTGGTGCCCTCGACGCCGGCGACGCTCTTCAGCTGGGCGCGGGCGGTCTTCTCCGCGGCCGCGGCCTTGAGCTTCGGCGTCGTGGCGAGGCTGCCGATGCTCTGCTGCTGGGCGACGGAGGCGTACTTCAGGTTGCCGGCGGAGTCGGTCGCCAGGACGAAGTCGCCACCGGTCACCGGCAGGCCCTTGTAGGTGCGCTCGTAGGGCACGTACTGGGTGCCCTCGGAGGTGATGACGGGCTTCTGGACGAAGGCGTCGTCGGCGCTGGCGTGCAGGTACTGCGGGCGGGCGGCGACGAGCGCGCTGGCCGAGTTGGCGGCGAGCGTGCGGGCCTGGGCCGCGTCGGGGGCGGGACTGGGGGGCGCGGCCTGTACGGCCGCTGCGGCGCCGGCGGCGACCAGACCGGCCGCGGCCGCGCCGGAGAGCGCGACGAGGCGGGATGAGAGCTTCAAGGGGGTGTGCTCCTGTTCCTAGGCGGCGCGCGGAGCCCGGTGGGGGCGCGCGCCGCGGTCAAGCTGCAAGGCGGGCGATGGTGGGTCTCCCGGGGCTGCCGGCGTTGCCCCGGATCGACGGACCGGCCATCCCGAGCCACCGGGGGTCGGCGACTCGTGGCAGCACGATCACACGGGCAGCGGTGCAGATCAATGGGTGACCGGGGCAACCGTCTCCTTCCGGTCGCCTCGCCGACCTCGTTGATTGAGGAAGCCATGATCTTCAATAGCCCCTGATCAGCCCTTACGTTTCCGGCCACGAACGAGGGCGTGTCCGAATCAGGGCTAATGCCGCTGTACGCTGATGGCGCGTCTTCGCACTCCTCCGAGGTCCCCACCGCTCCGGGCCGCACGGGTCGCCGAACCCTGCCGAACGGACCGTGATCATCCGCCGTACCGCCGCCACGGGCCCGCCGTTCGGGCGACGGGATTGCGGGCGAGTGAGCATGCCGCTGGCGTCCCGGCGCGTGCCATCATGGCGGGATGACGTGGACCGCCCCCGATGTGCGCCGTCCCAGTGACCTTCTCGTCGCACCGGAGGCCGACCAGCTTCGGAACCTTCTCGACTGGCATCGCGCCACGCTGCTGCACAAATGCGCCGGTCTCGACGCCGACCAGCTGGCGCGGGCGCCACTGGCCTCCTCGAACCTGTCACTCCTCGGCCTGCTGCGGCACATGGCCAAAGTGGAGCGCAGCTGGTTTCGCACGCTCTTCCGCGGCGAAACGCTGGAAACGCTCTACTCCACGCCGGAATGGCGCGACGCCGACTTCGAGGGCGCCGATCCGGCGAGCGCCCCAGCCGACTACGCGCTTCTGGTCGAGGAGACAGAATTTGCCCGTGAGGCCGTGGCTGCGGCCTCGATGGACGACACCTTCACCTTCCCGGACGAGGACGTGGCGTCGCTGCGCTACGTGTATCTACAGATGATCGGTGAGTACGCCCGCCACAACGGGCACGCCGACCTGCTGCGACAAGCCATCGACGGGGCGAAGGGCGTCTGACGCCCCGGGTGCCGGGGGCTGACTTCCACCGGCCCGGCGAGGTCGCACGATGCAGTAATGTCCGTTCGTGGCCATGTTCCTCGTCCTGCTTCGCCGATCCGGCCCTCGGTGGGACCCGGCACGGCCCATGCAGGAGCAGTCCGACTGGCCCGCGCACGCGGCGTTCATGGACGACCTGGTGAGTGCGGGGTTCGTCGTCCTGGGCGGGCCGCTGGCGGACGAGCACCGGGTGGTACTCGCCGTCGACGCCGAGTCTGAGGACCTCGTCCGCACCACCCTCGCCCGCGATCCATGGAGCGGGACGCATCTGCGGGTCGACAGGGTGGAGCCGTGGACGATCCGGCTCGATGGACGGCGTGCGTAGCGGCAGATCGGCCCCGGGTCGGTCGATCGACGCGGTGCTCGCCGCGCCGGCCTGACCGGGCCCCGCCGACGTCCGGTCAGGCCACGTCCGGGCGGGCCCGGCTCAGCGCGGTGACCAGCGCAGCCGGATCGACGGCGGCCGAGCGGTCGCTGACCTGGCCGTCGCCGAGCTCGACCACCCGCCACCGTCCGTCGGCGTGAGCGCCGGCTCATGCCGGTCGCGCTTGGCCGATTTCGACCGGTCCCGCATGACCGCCGGCCCACCGCCGAGCGCCCGCCGGCCAGCATTCAGCCCTGGTCGACCGCGACCCGGCAGGTCCGTACGGCCGCCATCGCGCGGGCCCGATCCTGACCGGAAGCGAGCAGGTGGTGATCGACCAGGGCGACCGGGGACGCCGGCAGCAGGGCGGCCTCGGCCTCCGCGGCGAAGTTGGTCGTCCAGGCGGCGCGGGGAGCAGCGGATTGTCCGTCCCTTGTGGCGTGACTGTCCGGCACTTTCGTCTCCGCAAGAGAAAAGTATCTGCCACACGAACGAAAGCTATGGACAGCCTGAGAGGAAGTTAGTAGGGTCGGTCACTGTCAATATGTTTCGTCGAGATGAACTACCGGCACGGTAGCTCTCCACTGTGGCCCTCAGGCGGCGCAACACGTCCGGAGGCCACGACCGGCCAGGGATGGCCGTCCCCGGGTCAACGCCGCACCACGGCGACCCGGCGCGGGCACGCGCCGCGGGTCGACCGATGTCCGTCCGTACCCGACGACACCCCAGTCAGCTCCGACGCGGAACCGCGTCCGATGCCGCGTGCGATCCGGCTCGCCGCCGACCTCGGACCATCACTCCATACAGGACGACCGTGGCAAACCGCCACGGCCGCGGATCCCGTGCGGCCAGGGAGGGGCCGCCGGGCAGCTCTGCCAACTCCTGACATCGACGGGCCGACGCACGCTCCGCCCGGTGTTCCCCCCGGACCGTGAAAGAGGCATCCATGAACTCACATCCACCGCGCGGCCGGCTCGCCCTGAGCCGGCTCAGGAGACCGATGGCGACCATCGCCACGATGGTCCTCCTGCTGACCGCCGCCGTGGCTGCGTCCCCGGCGAGTGCGCGTCCGACCGATCTGGAACGGCCGGCCACGGCGGGCGCGACCGCGCCGTCGCGGCAACTGCAGGCCCAGGTCCTCACCTGGACCGCCGGCGACAACTTCCTGTCGTACCGGTCCGCGCCGACGACCGCCACGGCCGGACCGGCCACCCTCGTCTTCGAGAACAGCGCGGCCACCGGCAACACCACCGGCATGCAGCACACCCTCACCTTCGAGACCGGGAACCCGGCGTACAACAGCGATGTCGACGTGAACATCCTGGCCGACCCATCGGATGCCAACGGGGGCCGGTGGACGGTCGACGTGGTGCTCACGCCCGGCACCTACCGCTACTTCTGCTCGATCCCCGGCCACGGCGGCATGACCGGGCTCCTGGTGGTCAGCGACGGCGGGTCGGACACCACACCGCCGACCGTGACGGCCGCGGTGACCGGGGAGAAGGACGCGGCCGGCGCGTACGTGGGCAGCGCGACGGTGACCCTGTCCGCGACGGACACCGGGTCCGGGGTGTCCCGCGTCGAGTACTCCCTGGACGGGGGCACGTACGGCACCTATGCGGCGCCGGTGACGGTGAACCAACCGGGTCAGCACACGGTGTCGTACCGGGCGACGGACAAGGCGGGTAACACCTCGTCGGCGCAGTCGGTGTCGTTCACCGTGGTGCAGACGCCGCCGGCCGACACCACGCCGCCGACGGTGACCGCCGCGGTGACCGGCCAGAAGGACGCCAACGGCGCGTACGTGGGCAGCGCGACGGTGACCGTGTCAGCGACGGACACCGGCTCGGGTGTCGACCGGATCGACTACTCCCTGGACGGGGGCGCCTACGCCGCCTACTCGGCGCCGGTGACGGTGAACCAACCGGGTCAGCACACGGTGTCGTACCGGGCGACGGACAAGGCGGGTAACACGTCCTCGGCGCAGTCGGTGTCGTTCACGGTGGTGCAGACGCCGCCGGCCGACACCACGCCGCCGACCGTGACGGCCGTGGTGACCGGGCAGAAGGACGCCAACGGCGCGTACGTGGGCAGCGCCACGGTGACCGTGTCGGCGACGGACAGCGGCTCCGGCGTGGACCGGGTCGAGTTCTCCCTGGACGGGCAGCCCTACGCCGGCTACTCGGCGCCGGTGACGGTGAACCAGCCGGGTCAGCACACGGTCAGCTACCGGGCGACCGACAAGGCGGGTAACACCTCGTCGGCGCAGTCGGTGTCGTTCACCGTCGTGCAGACGCCGCCGGCCGACACGACGCCGCCGACGGCGACGGCGACGGTGACGGGGCAGCGGGACGCCAACGGCGCGTATGTCGGCAGCGCCACCGTGACCCTCTCGGCGACGGACACCGGCTCGGGTGTCGACCGGATCGAGTACTCCCTGGACGGGGGCGCCTACGCCGCCTACTCGGCGCCGGTGACGGTGAACCAGCCGGGTCAGCACACGGTCAGCTACCGCGCCACCGACAAGGCGGGCAACACCTCGTCGGCGCAGTCGGTGTCGTTCACGGTGGTGCAGACGCCGCCCGCCGACACCACGCCGCCCACCGCGTCCGCCGTGGTGACCGGGCAGAAGGACGCCAACGGCGCGTACGTGGGCAGCGCCACGGTCACCGTGTCGGCGACCGACAGCGGCTCCGGCGTGGACCGGATCGAATTCTCCCTCGACGGGCAGCCCTACGCCGGCTACTCGGCGCCGGTGACGGTGAACCAGCCGGGTCAGCACACGGTCAGCTACCGCGCCACCGACAAGGCGGGCAACACCTCGTCGGCGCAGTCGGTGTCGTTCACGGTGGTGCAGACGCCGCCCGCCGACACCACCCCGCCCACCGCGACCGCCGCCGTCTCCGGCCAGCTCGACGACAACGGCGCCTACCTGGGCAGCGCCACGGTGACCCTGTCGGCCGCCGACGCGGGCTCCGGGGTGGACCGGATCGAGTACTCCCTCGACGGCCAGCCCTACAGCCGGTACGCGGCGCCGGTCACCGTCAACCAGCCGGGTCAGCACACCCTCAGCTACCGGGCCACCGACAAGGCCGGCAACACCTCGGGGACCGCGTCGGTCACCTTCACCGTGGTGGCGAGCGGACCCGGGCCGGACTGCCCGGTCAAGGACACCCGCCCGACCGTGTGGCTCGGCACCGTGGACAGCGGCGTACCCAACCGGGTCGTCGAGGGTGACTGCACGATCAACAACGTCATCGCCGACGAGCGGGCATGGCCCAACCACGGCCAGTTCGTCAGCCATGTCACGGTGATCGCCGAGCACCTGCACCACCTGGGCGTCATCACCCATCAGGAGCACGGACGCCTGGTGAGCGCCGCCGGCCGCTCCGGCGTCGGCAGGCCGGACGACAAGAACGGCTACCAGCCGCTGCTCGACGGCTCCGCGTCGTCGTTCGCCCGCTGGCAGCACGTCGGCGCGGGTGGCTTCACCCGCAACGCCGACGGGTCGATCAGCAGCCGGCCCGAGCCGGGGCTCGGCATGCTCTGGTTCCCGGTGAGCGCGTACGGCGACTTCTCGCTGAAGCTGCAGTGGCGGGACGACGCCCCAGGGGACGGCCGGGCCAACAGCGGAGTCTTCGTCCGCTTCCCGGACGTGCGCCAGCACCCCGCCGAGTCCCGCCCGGAGTGGGTGGCCATCAAGTACGGCCACGAACTCCAGATCTTCGACCGGCCCGACGGTGACCAGTACAAGAGCGGATCGGTGTACGGCTTCGACCGGGTCGACCTGGCCGGCGCCCACGCCGCCCCGAAGGGCACCTGGAACGACTACGAGATCCGGGTGGTCGGCCAGCACTACTCCGTCTTCCGCAACGGGGAGCTGATCAACGACTACGTGAACAGCCCGGACGCTGTCTTCAGCCCGCCTCGGTCCGACGACCCCGGTGGGGCCGGACGGCAGAGCGCGCGCGGATACCTCGGCCTGCAGAACCACGGCACCGCCGACCTCATCAGCTTCCGCGACGTGCGGATCGCGCCGCTGAACCCGTGCTGCCCCAACGGGTCGGCCTCCTCCGCCGCCAACTCGACCACCTGCTGCTGATCGAGCGAAGGGAACCAACCATGGCAAAGAACAGGATCGATCGCCGTACGCTGTTACGCGGGCTCGCCGGGTCCACGGTGGCGGTCAGCGCGGCCGGCCTCGCCGGGGCCGCGCCGGCCTGCGCGTCGAGCGGCGACTCGAACGGTCGGCTGATCCCGCGCGGCCACCTGGGCATCCAGCTCTACAGCGTCCGGGACAAGATCGCACAGGTCGGCTTCGCGGCGGTCTTCGAGGAACTCGGCCGCATCGGCTACCGCGAGGTGGAGTTCGCCGGCTACACCCAGGGCGCCGTCGGCGCGATCACCCCGGCCCAGATCCGGCAACTGCTGGACGACAACGGGCTGAAGGCGGCGGGCAGCCACCGCGGGCTGAACGACTTCCGGACCAACCTGGAGTGGGAGCTCGACGTCGCCGAGACGCTGGGCATGCCGGCCGTCGGCACCGCCCAGGCACCCACCGGCGACCGCACGATCGCCGGCTACCAGGCGGCCGCCGCGGAGTTCAACGCGTGGGGCGCCGCCGCCGCTGCCCGGGGCATCAAGCTCTACCAGCACAACCACACCATCGAGTTCAGCTTCGCGGTCGACCGCCCCGACGTACGGCTGTACGACCTGTTCCTCGAACTCACCGACCCGCGGTACGTGTACCTGGAGATGGACATCCTCTGGGCGTACGGCGGGGCCCGCAAGTACCCCGGCTTCCGCCCGGTCGACTACGTCAACGCCCAGCCGCACCGCTACCCGCTGTTCCACGTCAAGGACGGCGTCCCGCTGCCCGACCCCCAGCAGGGCAACTCCTACCTGGACGTCGAGTTCGGCGCCGGGGTCATCCCGTTCGCCGACTTCTTCGGCGAGCTGACGGGTGGGGGCCGCTTCGAGTACCTGTGGGAGCAGGACTCTGGTCCGAACGCCCAGCCCAACCCGCCCGGGTCGTTGGGCGCCGCCGAGCGGAGCTACCAGCGCATGGTGGAACTGCGGGGTGCCCGGTGAGCGCCTGGCGACTGACGGAGACCGGTCCGCTTCCGGAGCCGGACGCGGCCCGGCCCGACCGTTCCCGCTCCGGGGCGCGGCGACTGCTGGTCGTCGCGGCGGTGGTGCTGCTGACCCTGGTCGGCGCCGGCAGCTTCGCGGCCGCCGGCACCGGGGTGTTCTCCGCCGAACGGCCCGAGGGCTGCGCCAAGCCGGACCGCAGCCTCCAGTTGTACGCGGTGGAACTGCCGAAGGACGGCACGCAGATCCGGCTCGGCTACGGCCTCACCCCGGAGACGGCCTCCTACCCGGGCCCGACCATGGAGATGATGGAGGGGGAGTGCCTCGCCATCACCCTGCACAACCAGGTCTCCGCCGAGACGCTGGCGGCGCTGCGCACCAACCCGGCCCACCCGCTCGGCGTCTCGCTGCACGTGCACGGGGTGAAGTACACCCAGCAGTCCGACGGCACGGTGCAGAGCGCGTCGTACGTCCCGCCGGGTGAGTCGCGCACCTACACCTGGTACGCCCAGCCCCGCAACAACCGGACCGGCGCGCAGGGCACCGCCGGCTACTGGTGGTACCACGACCACGTGGTGGGCGGGCCGCACGGCACCCAGGGCCTCTCCGCTGGGCTCTTCGGCGGGCTGGTCGTCCGCCGGCCGAGCGACCCGAAGCCGGACCGGACGTACGTGACGGCCTTCGGTGACCGGCAGAGCATCAACCTGCGTCGCGGCGAGGCCACCGACACCTGCGACACGGTGAATCCGCAGCCCGGCCCGACCTGCCTGGTCGCCAGGAAGGGGGAGCGGGTCGAGTTCGTCGTCATCGGCATCGGCAACGACATGCACACCTTCCACCTGCACGGCCACTCCTGGGCGGACACCCGGACGGGGGTGGTGAGCAACGGGCAGCCGTTCGCCGACTCCGTACCGATCATCGACAACAAGACGCTCGGCCCCGGCGACTCCTTCGGCGTCCAGGTGGTGGCCGGTGACTCGGTCGGACCGGGGCACTGGATGCTGCACTGCCACATGCAGTTCCACTCCGACGCCGGCATGTCGACGATGCTGCACGTCCTCGACGAGAACGGGCAGATGCCCCCGGGGATGGACCACCAGCACCCGGCAGCCGCGCCGGCCACCGCCGGCACCACCTCCGCGCCGGCCACCGCCGGCATCACCTCCGCGCCGGCCACCGCCGGCACCGCACACCAGCACAACTGACCAGCGGTCCGGTCCGCGGTCACCGACGCCCGCGGACCGGGTGGCTGCTGGTCCCAACCTGCTCCGGTGAGCGCCACACCCCACCGGCAGCGGAACGACCCGGAAGATCCTGTCCCTCAATCAGGAGGAGTCGAGATGGCTCACAGACGCCATTTCCGGTTCTCCCGCTGGGTCGGACGCCTTCGCGCCGACTCGACGGGTCCCATCACACCCACCACGCCCACCCTCACCACTCCGCGTCGCGTCCCCGCGCCGCGGAGTGGTGAGGGTGGGCG
>NZ_QGKS01000107.1 GCF_003172935.1 Micromonospora sicca
CGACCTGCGTCAAGCCCTCGCCGCCATCGACCACCACGTCGACGACTACATCGCCCGCGCACGACTCAAAACCGCAGCCTGAAAACCTGACTCAGTTGTTCAGATTCTCGAACCCAAGGATCTAGCCTGGCGGGTCAGTCCTCGCTGGTCGGACCGAGCAGCCGGATCTCCTCGATGTCGATGGCCGCCTGCACCTCCCGCTGCACCGCGTCGTCGATCTCGTTGGAGTCGCGCAGCCGGGTGATCTCGCGGCGCTTGTGCTCGAGCACCCCGAGCCGCAGCCGGCGGGCGGTCTCGCGTTCCTCCGCCGTCTGGTGGTCGTCGGCTCTGCGGACGTCGTCGAGGTGCTCCTGGTAGTCGCTGCGGAGCCGGTCGACGGCGTCCGGCGACGCGCCGAGTTCGGCGGCCACCTGCGGCAGAGCGGCCAACCCGACCTCGGTGGCGCGGATCCGGGCCGTGCGTACCTCGTCCGCCCGCTCCACGTCGCCCGTCAGCCGCGCCCAGGTGACCACGAAGGGCAGCGTCGTGCCCTGGATCAGCATGGTCAGCACGATGACGGTGACGGTGACGAAGATGATCAGGTCGCGCTCGCGGACGGGGGTGCCGGCGCTGGTCGCCACGGGGACGGCGAGGGCGGCGGCGAGGGAGACGGCCCCACGGAAACCCGCCCAGCCGGCGGCGGTGCGTACCCGCCAGTCGAACTGGCTGGCGCGGCGGCCCTTGCGGCGGTCGAGGGTCTGCAGGGCGGGGATGGCGAGGTGCAGCCACCCCATCCGGGTGACCAGGACCACGGCCGTGACCACCGCGGCGATGCCGAGCGACTGCGTCGGCGAGTGGCTGGTGATGCTGCGCAGCGAGCGCGGGATCTGCATGCCGAGCAGCACGAAGAGACCGCCGTTGATCATGAAGGTGGAGAGGTCCCAGAACGCGAACGCGGTGATCCGGGAGCGGGCCCGGATGACCCGGGGCCCGGCGTACGACAGCAGCAGGCCGGCGACGACGACGGCCAGGACGCCACTGGCGTCCACGGCGTCGGCGAGCAGGAACGCGACGAACGGGGTGAGCATGCTCAGCCCGCCCTCGCGCATCGGATCGTCGACGTGCTTGCGGATCAGGACGGACGCTCCGCCGGCCAGTAGGCCGGCGGCGACCCCGCCGGCGGCGGAGACGACGAACCGGACCAGCAGGCCGGGCGCGCTGGGCACCGCGCCGCCGGCGATCACCCCGACGGCGACGGAGAAGAGCACCAGAGCGGTGCCGTCGTTGATCAGGCTCTCCGCGCGCAGCGTGGTCAGGATGCCGCGGGGCATCCGTTTGGCCAGCCCGGCGACCGCGGCGGCGTCGGTCGGTGCGAGCACCGCGCCGAGCACCCAGGCCGCCGCCGGCTCGACCCCGAGGGCCTGCGCGGCGTACGCGACGGCGACCATCGTGAGCACCACCAGGGCCACCGCCAGCAGGGCGATGGCCCCGAGGTTGGCCCGGATCTCCCGCAGGCTGATGACCAGGCTCTCCCGGTAGAGGATCGCGGGCAGGAAGAGCAGGAGCACCACGTCCGGTTCGAGCACCACGTGCCGGAAGGGCGGGAGGAGCCCGAGCAGGGCGCCCATCGAGATGAGCAGGACCGGCGGCGCGACGCTGTACCGGCCGCCGAGCGTGGTGCCGATGAGCACCGTCACGCCCAGCACCGCGATCAGCACGAGTCCGCTCACGTCGTACTCCCGTCATCCGATCGCCGCCGGCGCGGCGACGGGGGGGGATCACGTGTAGGCCGCCGCCCCAACATGGTGGAACGGCGGGTGCGGAACGCGCGGTCGAACCGGGTAATTGGCGCGGTGGCTACTCGAAGCGGGCGGTGTCTCCGGCCCCGCGGCGCAGGATCTCCGGCTCCGGTCCGGACAGGTCGACCACGGTCGTCGGCTCCACGCCGCAGTCGCCGGCGTCGACGACGGCGTCGAGGAGGTGGTCGAGCCGTTCCTTGATCTCCCAGCCCTGGGTCATCGGCTCGTCCTCGCCGGGCAGCAGCAGGGTGCTGGAGAGCAGCGGTTCGCCGAGTTCGGCCAGCAGTGCCTGGGTGACGGTGTGCTGCGGCACCCGGATCCCGACGGTGCGCTTGCGGGGGTCCTGGAGCCGGCGGGGCACCTCCCCGGTGGCCGGCAGGATGAAGGTGTAGCTGCCGGGGATGCAGGCCTTCACCAGCCGGAAGACGGAGTTGCTGACCTTGACGAACTGGCCGAGCTGGGCGAAGTCCCGGCAGACCAGGGTGAACTGGTGCCGGTCGTCGAGCCGGCGGATCTCGCGGATCCGGTCCAGTCCGCCCCGGTTGCCGAGCTGGCAGCCGAAGGCGTAGCAGGAGTCGGTCGGGTAGGCGATCAGGCCGTCGTCGCGGAGCAGGTCGACGACCTGCCGGAGGACCCGGGGTTGCGGATTGTCCGGATGCAGGTCGTAGTACCTCGCCACACCGGTAAGCCTATGCCGCCGGCCGGCCGGCGGCCGACCGGCACGGACGCCGAAAAGATCACGGGCGGAGGTTTGATCGACCGCGGAACTGGAAATGGTGGGGGCCGCTCGAAGAGGGGGGACGTTCATGTCCGAAGCAAGCACAGACCCGGCCGACCGTCCGGTCGAGGTGACCGACCCGCTGCTGTGGGGCCTGGCCACCGCGGTGGCCGACACCCACCAGGCCGACGAGGACGGCGCCTGCGTCAGCCCGAGCTGCGTCGGCGCGGCCTGGCCCTGCGCCGCCTGGAACAACGCGCAGGAGGGCATGCGCGCCGCTCAGGCGGCCAGCCGCCCGGCCTCGGCGGCGACCGCCGACACCGCCGACCGGGACCGCTCGGCTGACGAGGGCGGCTGGGCGGGCGCATCCCCGCGTACCCAGCCGGCGCCGGCCGCCCGGCGGGACGGGTCGGCGGTGGCGTCGGCCGCCTGAGGCCGTCCGAACCTGGACCGGGACGCCGCCGCCGCGCGGCGCCCCGGACCTCATCCGGCCGCGGCCCACTGGCCCCGGTCGTGATCCTGATAGCTGATTTTTTTCGCGTGTTTCAGGGCTCGCGGGACGGGTCACCAGGTCCACCGATGGGCCATCTTCGCTGATCCGGAGGGGTCGAGGATCGCGCGGGCAGGCGGCGAGCAAGCCCTGGAGAGCGTTCTCTGGCGTAACAAGCCATTGACGGGGATGTAACCAATACCTAACCTCGCTCCTCAAGAGAGCGCTCTCTCGGCTCCCTGCCGCACACCCCGTGCCCCGATCCCTGATTGCGAAGGGGAACCCCATGACCCTCCCCCTCCGGGACGTCTCCCCGGGCGACCGTCCTGGGCCGACACCCGTCCCGGCCCCCGTCGGACGGCGCCGCGGCGGCGTCCGCGCCCTGGCCCTCGCCACCGCCGCTCTCCTCGCCGCGGGCGGCCTCGGCGTCGTCGTGCTCGGCGGCGGCACCGCCGAGGCGGGCACCGTCGGCGCCGGCAGCTTCACCGAGACCCGCCCGCCCGGCACCGCGCTGCCCAAGGGCTGCGGCGAGATCAGCACCAACCCGCGCCTCTTCGTCACCGCCGACGCCCCCACCGGCGCGATCCCGACCAACGACTGGTGGTCGTCGCTGCTCTGGAAGCGCAACAACTGCGCCACCAGCGAGAACCTGCACGCCCACCCGCTCGCGTACCACGCGGAGACCAACGGGCTCGGCCTGTCGTACACCACCACACCGGCGATCAGCGGCACCGCCACCGGGGTCGGCGAATACCACTTCCCGTACACCGAGGACATCCGGGTCGGGGTGGCCGGGCTCGGCGCCCCGGTCGTCAAGGCCGCCGACTGGACCGACTGGACGGTCACCGCGGACTGGACCGACGGCGCGCGCACCATGCGAGCCACCATCGGCCACGGCCTGCCGTTCAGCTACTACCGGATCACCGGCGGCAACGCGCAGATCACCGCCGCCGCGGCGCCCACCGTCTGGGCCAACTCCGGCGCGATGATCGGCTTCACCGTCCGCGGCCACGACTACGTGGCGTACGCGCCGACCGGCGCGAGCTGGACCGTGGCCGGCACGGGCATCAGCTCCACGCTGGGCGGCAAGGGCTACTTCTCCGTCGCCGTCCTGCCCGGCGGCGCCGACAAGGCCGCCCTCGCCGCCGAATACGGCAGGTACGCCCACGCGCACGTCACCGGCACCAGGATGACCTACGCGTACGACCCGGCCACCGGCACGGTACGCACCACGTACGCGTTCACCACCACCCAGCGCGAGGGCACCGAGACGAGGACCGTGGTGTCGCTCTACCCGCACCAGTGGCGCAGCCTCGCCGGCGGCACCCCGATCACCCCGACGTACGTCTCGCCGCGCGGCGCCATGCGCACGCTCACCGGCGTCTCGTCCTTCACCACCAGCATGAGGTACACCGGCGTGCTGCCGGAGGTGCCCGCGGTGGGCGACTCCTCCGGCGCCGACCTGACCACCGTCACCAACCACCTCAACGCCGAACTGGCCCACCCGGAGGGGGTCAGCGGCCAGGACACCTACTGGGCGGGCAAGGGCCTCGGCCGGGCCGCGCGCATCGCCGAGATCGCCGACCAACTCGGCCTCACCACCGTGCGCAACGCGGCGGTGAACGCCATGAAGACCCGGCTCACCAACTGGCTGACCGCCGGCTCCGGGGAGACCGGCCAGCTCTTCTACTACGACCGGAACTGGGGCACGCTGATCGGCTACCCCGCCTCGTACCTCTCCGACGAGGACCTCAACGACCACCACTTCCACTACGGCTACCTCGTCGCCGCCGCCGCGACCGTCGCCAAGTTCGACCCCGCCTGGGCCGCCGACGCCCAGTACGGCGGCATGGTCGACCTGCTGGTCCGCGACGCCAACAACTACGACCGCGCCGACGCCCGGTTCCCCTACCTGCGGGACTTCGACATCTACGCCGGCCACGACTGGGCCTCCGGGCACGCCGCCTTCTTCGCCGGCAACAACCAGGAGTCCTCGTCGGAGGGGATGAACTTCGCCAACGCCCTGATCCAGTGGGGCCAGGCGACCGGCGACACCGCCGTCCGGGACGCCGGTGTCTACATCTGGACCACCCAGTCCGCGGCGATCTCCGAGTACTGGTTCGACGTGCGCGACGCGAACTTCCCCTCCGCCTTCGGTCACCGGACCGTCGGCATGGTCTGGGGCGACGGCGCGTCGTACTCCACCTGGTTCTCCGCGGACCCGGAGATGATCCAGGGCATCAACATGCTGCCGATCACCGGCGGTCACTTCTACCTGGGCGACGACCCGGCCTACGTGACCGCCAACTACAACGAGCTGGTCACCAACAACGGCGGACCGCCAACTGTCTGGCAGGACGTGATCTGGGAGTTCCTGGCCCTCGGTGACGGCGACCGGGCGCTGTCGAACTTCCGGGCGAACAGCACCTTCACCAGCGAGGAGGGCGAGAGCAAGGCGCACACCTTCCACTGGATCCGCAACCTGGCCGCGCTCGGCACCGTGGACACCACCGTCACCGCCAGCCACCCGCTGGCGAAGGTGTTCGCCAAGGGCGGCGCGCGCACCTACGTGGCGTCGAACATTACCGCCGCGCCGCTGACGGTGACCTTCTCCGACGGTACGAAGCTGGTCGTCCCGGCCGGGAAGACCGCCACTTCCGGGGCGCTGACCTGGAGCGGCGGCAACGCCACCGGCGGCGTGGTCGTCCCCACCGGCCCGCCGACGACGACCAGCCCGAGCCCGACCCCGACCAGCCCGAGCCCGTCGCCATCGCCCACCACCCCGCCGGGGCAGCCGCTCAGCCCGACGCAGTACCTGCTCTCCGGCGGGGCGCTGGGTGGCACGGCCGGTGCGGCCGGCACGGTGTCGGTGGCCGCGGCCAACGGCACCCACGACGGCACGCCGACCAACCCGCAGGTGTTCACCGCCACGGGGCTGACCGGCACCTACACCGGCGGCGCCACCGGCTTCGACCTGGCGGTCGACGCGGGCACAGCGGTGGGCAACGGGGTGCAGTCCCGCGTGTCGTACGACCTGACCGGCGACGGCAGCTTCGACCGGGTGGAGACGTACCAGTACTTCGCCACCGACCCGGTCATCGGGGTCGAGCACTACCGGCAGACGCAGGGGCTGAAGTCGGCCGCCGGCACGCTGGGGAATCTGGCCGGCGGCACGGTGAAGGTCGAGGTCTGGAACGCCATCGGTGGCGCGGCGACCAGCCTGGGCATCGGCAACCAGTCGCAGGTCGTGCTGCCGTACACCGGGACGGCGCCCACCACCACCCCGCCGCCGACCGGCTTCGCCGCGAACCTGTACCTACAGGGCACCAGCCAGCTGTCCGGCACCGCCGGGGTCGCGGGCACAGCGACCGTCGCCGCCGCCAACGGCAACTGGGTGGGTACGCCGCACAACCCGCTGGTCTACACCGCCACCGGGGTCACCGCGACGTACTCCGGCGGGCAGACCCGGTTCGACCTGTTCTTCGACGCCGGCACCGGGGTGGGCGACGGCACCCACGTCCGGGTCTCCTACGACCTGACCGGCGACGGCACCTTCGACCGGGTGGAGACGTACCACTACTTCGCCACCGACCCGGTCGACGGCTGGGAGCACTACACCGAGACCAAGGGCCTGTACTCGGCCGCGGGCACGCTCGGGAACCTGGCCGGCGGCACGGTGAAGGTCGAGGTCTGGAACGCGATCGGCAGCACGCCGACCAGCCTCGGCACCGGCAACCGGTCGAAGGTCACCCTGCCGTACACCGGATGACCCGACCCTGTGGACGCCCCGGCCGCCGTCCCGGCGGTCGGGGCGTCGCCCGTCGGACGATCAGTCCCAGCGCCGGGCGGTCGCCGCGAACCCCGCCGGGTCGCCGACGACCGGGATGACGCAGAGCAGGTGGCCGGTGGGGGCACGCAGCACGTGGCACTCCTGCCACCGGGACACCGGCGTGGCACCGAGCCCGCGCAGCCGGTCCACCTCGGCCTGCACGTCGTCGGTCTCGATGTCGAGGTGGTAGCGCGGCGCGTCGTCGACCGCCTGGATCGCGGTGACCAGGTCGGGCACGACGTCCGGCAGGTTGGTGAACTCCGGCTCGTCGGCGAGGTGCCGAGGCGGGGCACCGAGCGCGGCGGCCCAGAAGTCGGCGGCCTGCGCCGCGGCGGCCCGCGGCACGTCGATGATCAGGGCGTGGACCCGGGACCGGTGCATCGCGGCAGTGTACCGAGGACACCGGGTCCGCGGTGGCCCCCGGCGACGTGGGTCAGGACGGGTGCAGGTGCGCGCGGCGCGCCTTGCGCCCCGCCTCGTACGCGGCCCGGGCCGTCTGCGCCGCCGCGGTGGCCGAGACCTCGGCGACGGGCACATCCCACCACGCGCCGCCGTCCGGCCCGGCCTCCATCGGGTCCGTCGACACGTGCACGACCGTCGTGCGGTGCGCCGCCCTCGCCGCGTCCAGACCCGCCCGCAGCTCGGCCATGGTGGTCGCCCGGATCACCTCCGCGCCGAGGCTCGCCGCGTTCGCCGCGAGGTCGACCGGCAGCGGCGCACCGGCGCGGTCGCGGTAGGCGGTGCCGAGCCGCTGCGCGCCGACGCTCTCCGACAGCCGCCCGATCGAGGCGAACCCCTGGTTGTCGACCAGCACCACGACCAGCTTGACGCCCTCGGCCACCGCGGTGACCAGTTCGCTCGGCAGCATCAGGTAGGAACCGTCACCGACCAGCACGAAGACCTCCCGGTCGGGCGCGGCCAGCTTCACCCCGATCCCACCGGCGATCTCGTAGCCCATGCACGAGTAGCCGTACTCGACGTGGTAGGCCTTGGGGTCGGCGCTGCGCCACAGCTTGTGCAGGTCACCGGGCATCGACCCGGCCGCGCAGACCACCACGTCGCGGGGGCCGGCGGCGTCGTTGACCGCGCCGATGACCGCCGCCTGGGTCGGCGGCGCCTGCGGGTCGGCGTGCCGGGCGCGGTCCACCACGGCCGCCCACCGGGCGCCCAGGTCCGCGACCGTCGACCGGTACGCGGCCGGCGTCGCCCAGTCGGCGCAGGCCGCGCTCAGCGCGGTCAGGCTCTCCCGCGCGTCCCCGACGACCTGGACGCCGGACAGCTTGGCGGCGTCGAAGCCGGTGATGTTGAGGTTGACGAACCGGGCGTCGCCGAAGAGGGTGCCGGAGGCGGTGGTGAAGTCGCTGTACCGGGTGCCGACGCCGATCACCACATCGGCGTTCGCGGCGAGTTCGTTGGCCGCGGCGGTGCCGGTGACCCCGACCGCGCCCGCGGCGAGGGGATGGTCGTGGGGCAGGGCGCCCTTGCCCGCCTGGGTCTCCACCACCGGCACGCCGTGCCGCTCGGCGAAGTGGCGCAGCGTGTCCGGCGCGCCGCTGTAGATGACGCCGCCGCCGGCCACCAGGACCGGCCGGTGGGCCGCGGTGACGATCCGGGCGGCCCGCTGGACGGCCCCCTCGTCGGGGCGGGGGCGCGGCACGTGCCAGACGCGGTCGGCGAACAGCTCCTCCGGCCAGTCGTACGCCTCGGCCTGCACGTCCTGCGGCAGGGCGAGAGTGACCGCGCCGGTCTCCACCGGGTCGGTGAGCACCCGCATGGCGGCCAGCAGCGCCGCCGGCAGCTGTTCGGGCCGGTTGATCCGGTCCCAGTAGCGGGAGACTGGGCGCAGCGCGTCGGTGACGCTCACGTCGTAGGAGCGGGTGTCCTCGAGCTCCTGCAGCACCGGGTTGGCCGCCCGGGTGGCGAAGATGTCGCCGGGCAGCAGCAGCACCGGCAGCCGGTTGATGGTCGCGCCGGCGGCTCCGGTGACCAGGTTGGTCGCGCCCGGGCCGATGGAGGTGGTGCAGGCCAGGGTGCTGAGCCGGTCGGTCATCCGGGCGTACGCGGCGGCGGTGTGCACCATGCCCTGCTCGTTGCGGCACAACCGGTACGGCAGGTCGACGCCCGCGGCGGCGGCGCCGGCGAGGGCCTCGCCGAGCCCGGCGACGTTGCCGTGGCCGAAGATGCCGAAGCAGGCGGGGATCAGCCGGCGCCGCCGGCCGTCGCGTTCGGACCACTGCCGGGCGAGGAACGCCACCAGGGCCTGCGCCACCGTGAGCCTGCGCATCAGTCGCCTCCCCGGGCCGGGCCGGTCAGCGGCAGCCGCGGGTCGACCCGCTGGTCGGCCCAGCTGCCCCGGATCCAGCCGTGTCGTGGGTCGTCCACACACGCCATGGTGCGGTCCGGGCCGGGGCCGGCCAGGACGTTGAGGTAGTAGAGGTGGTAGCCGGGCGGGGCCATCGACGGGCCGTGGTAGCCGTACGGGACGAGCACCAGGTCGCCGCTGCCCACCTCGGCGAGGACGTCGATCGGCCGCCGGTCGGTGCCGTACACCCGCTGGTAGCCGACCGGTCCCCCGTCGTCGCCCGGCGCCGCCCCGGACACCTCGAAGTAGTAGATCTCCTCCAGCGCCGCCTCGACCCGGCCGCCGTCGTGGACCCGGTCGTCCTCGTGCTTGTGCGGCGGGTAGGACGACCAGTTGCCGCCGGGGGTGAGCACCTCCACAGCGACCAGCCGGTCGCAGTCGAAGGCCTCCGGGGCGCAGAAGTTGTTGACCTGCCGGCTGGCCGGCCCGGCGCCGCGCAGCTCCACCGGCACGTCCCGGGCCGCGCCGTAGCGCGGCGACAGCCGGCGGGTGGCCCGGGCCGACGGCAGCGCGAAGCGCCCCTCGCCCCGGACCGTCACCGTCGCGTCCCGGGGCAGATAGGCGAAGTCGGTGACCGCGGCGAAGACCGAGGCACGACCGGCCAGCTCCATACGCAGCCCGTCGCAGCGGACGGTGGCGGCCCCGGCCAGCGGCAGGACCAGCATCTCCTCGTCGCCGGTGGCGAAGGTGACCACGCCGCCGGCGGGCAGGTCCAGCACCCGCAGTCCCGCGTACATCCAGCCGGCCCGTGCGGGGGTCAGCTCGAGCGCCCAGGGCGGTCGGGCCGTCGTACCCCAGGGCAGGTGCAGCTCCCCGGTCATGCTTCCTGCCGCGTCGGCAGCAGCGAGTGGGCCAGGTCGACCGCGGCGGCCACGTCGTCGCCCGGCGGGTAGAGCAGCGCCCGGCCGACCACCAGCCCGCGGACGCCGGGTTGGCGCAGCGCCCGCTGCCAGCGGGCGTAGACCACGTCGGGGGCCTCCGTCGGGTCGCCGCCGAGCAGCAGGACGGGCAGGGTGGTCGCGGCCATCACCCGGTCCATCTCGTCGATCGCCGGCAGCTTCAACCAGGTGTACGCCGAGGTCGTGCCGAGTGCCTGCCCGACGCTCACGCTCTTGATCACCGCCTCGGGCGTCAGGTCGACGTGGACCCGCCCGTCGGTGCGCCCCACCCACATCGGCTCCACCAGCGCCACCGTGCGGTGCGCGGCGAGGGCGCTGACCGCCCGGGCGCAGGCCTGCAGCGTGGAGGCCGTGCCGTGGTCGGCCGGGTCGATCCGGCAGAGCATCTTGCCGCCGTCGTAGCCCATCGCGGCGATGCTGTCGGCGTCGTACGCGGTGAACCGGTCGTCCAGCTCGAACGCGGCGCCGAACAGGCCACCGCGGTTCATCGAGCCGATTGCCAGCCGGTCCTCCAGCGCGCCGAGCAGCAGCAGGTCCTCCAGGACGTCCGGGGTGCCGAGCACCCCGTCGACCCCGGGCCGGGACAGCGCGAGTCGTAGCCGGTCGAGCAGGTCGGCCCGCCCGGCCATGGCCATCGGCCGGTCCCGGACGCCGAGGGCGCCCCGGGCCGGGTGGTCGGCGGCGATGAGGAAGAGCGGTCGGCCGTGGTCCGGCCAGGGTCGGCGGGTCCGCCCGGCGGCGGCCTCGGCGATCGCCTGCGGCCGGTGCGCGCGGGTGAGGGTCAACGCCTCGTAGTCGGTGCTCACCGGTCTCCTTCCGTCGCGGGGGCCGGTTCCGCCCGGGCGGCGAGCGCCTCGGTCTCGGCCTCGTCTGGCATGGCGGACGAGCAGGCCAGCCGCGACGCCACGATGGCGCCCGCGGCGTTGGCGAAGCGCAGCGTCCGCTCCAGTGGCCAGTCCCGCAGCAGGCCCAGGCAGAGGGCGCCGCCGAAGGCGTCCCCGGCGCCGAGCCCGTTGAGCACCGCCACCGGCACCGGCGGCACCCGGACCGTGCGCTCGGCGGTGCTGGCGAGCACCCCGTCCGGGCCGAGCTTGACCACGGCCAGCCGCGGCCCGCGGTCGAGCAGCAGCCGGGCGGCCTGCTCGGGGTCCCGGGTGCCGACCGCCACCTCGACCTCGTCGAGGTTGCCGACGGCGACGGTGAACCGGGGCAGCGCCTCGGCGTAGGCGGCCGTGGCGGCGGCCGGGTCGGGCCAGAACATCGGCCGGTAGTCGAGGTCCAGGACGGTGTGCGGGCGGCCGCCGCGGGCGGCCAGCGCGGTGGTGTGCGCGTCCCGACTGGGCTGCTGGCAGAGCCCGGTGCCGGTGATCCAGAGGACCCGGGCGGCCACGATGGCGGCGAGGTCCAGCTCGTCGGGGTGGATCTGCAGGTCCGGGGCGGTGGGGGTGCGGTAGAACCAGATCGGGAAGTGGTCCGGCGGGAAGATCTCGCAGAACGTCACCGGGGTGGGCAGCCCGGCGACGGGTCGCACCTGGCTGTCGTCGACGCCGAAGTCCCGCAACGCCCGGTGCACGTAGTCGGCGAAGGCGTCGGCGCCGGTGCGGGTGACCACCCCGGCGCGCAGCCCGTACCGGGCGGCGGCGACCGCGACGTTGGTGGCACTGCCGCCGAGAAATTTCCCGAACGTCTCGACCTCGGCCAGCGGCGTGGCGATCTGCAGCGGATAGATGTCCACTCCGACCCGGCCGATGGTGAGCACATCGAGCATGCGGCGTCCTTTGTCCGGGCCGGCGACGGCGTGACCGCCACCTCGATCCTGGTCCCTGATTGGTAACAGTGGCCGCGAGTTGTGTCAATGTGTTGTCCTGACATCCGGCGGGCGCGCTCGGTGACCACTTCGGTACAGTGGCGCCCATCGACGCGCCCCCGACCCCCTGGGCAACCGTGACGAGGAGGTCCCCGTGACCGGCCCCGAGATCGTGGTCGACCGGAGCAGCCCGGTCCCGCTCTACTTCCAGGTCGCCGAGCAGTTCAGCGCCGCGATCCAGCGCGGTGACCTGGCACCGGGCGACCGGCTGGACAGCGAGCTGCAGCTCGCCGACCGGCTGGGACTGTCCCGGCCCACCGTCCGGCAGGCCATCCAGCACCTGGTGGACAAGGGACTGATCGTCCGCCGTCGGGGCGTGGGGACCCAGGTGGTCCGGGGTGAGGTGCGCCGCGCGGTCGAGCTGACCAGCCTGCACGACGACCTGGCCCGGGCCGGGCGGCAGCCGTCCACCTCGGTGCTCGAACTGGCCACCGTGGCCTGCCCGGCGCCGGTGGCGGCCGCGCTCGGGGTCGCCGCGGGCAGCGAGGTGCAGCACCTGCGCCGGCTGCGCTTCGCCGACGGGGAGCCCCTCGCGGTGATGCAGAACTGGCTCCCCCTCGACCTGGTCCGGCTCACCCTGGACGGCCTGCAGAGCCGGGGCCTGTACGCGATCCTGCGCGCGGCCGGCCTGCGGGTGCGCGGCGCCCAGCAGCGGATCGGCGCCCGGGCCGCGACCGCGGCGGAGGCGCAGATGCTCGGCGAGCGGCGCGGCGCCCCGCTGCTGACCATGACCCGGACGGCGTACGACGACCAGGGCCGCTACGTCGAGCACGGCGCGCACATCTACCGGGCCTCCCGGTACGCGCTGGAGGTGACCGTCGCCGAGCGGTGACGCGCCTGTTTCCGGCTCATTTCGGTGACAGGTATTTACGTCGTCAGGCTGTCATGACATTGTGGCCGACAAGCACCGCCGGCATGGACCTGCGGCCGGCGGGCGACCCGCGAGTCTCTTCGAAGTCTCTCCTTGCGAAGGGAACAACCCATGTCAGTCACGTCGAGACGCGTCACGGGTGTGCTCGCCGCGCTCACCGCCGTCACCCTCACCGCCACGGGCTGCGGTGGAGGCGACGAGCCGGCCGGCAAGGACGCCAAGAACATCACCCTCACCATCGCCGCCAACGCCATCGCCGGCGGCAAGAACGCCACCGGCGCCGAGTGGATCGAGAAGTGGGTGATCCCCCGGTTCGTCGAAGCCCAGAAGGCCAAGGGGGTAACCGCCAAGGTGTCGTTCGTGCCCAGCGGGGTCGACGACGAGCAGTACAAGACCAAGCTGGCGCTGGACCTGCGCTCCAAGGGCGGCGCCGACGTGGTGTCCGTCGACGGCATCTGGGTCGGCGAGTTCGCCCAGGCCGGATACCTCAAGCCGCTGTCCGAGGTGGCCGGTGACCAGGCCGAGAAGTGGGACGGCTGGTCGCAGATCCCGGAGAGCGTGCAGGGCCTGGGCACGTTCGACGACAAGCGGTACGGCATCCCGCAGGGCACCGACGGCCGCGTCCTCTACTACAACAAGAAGCTCTTCGCCCAGGCCGGCCTGCCCGCCGACTGGCAACCGAAGAGCTGGCAGGAGATCCTCGACGCCGGCGCCAAGCTCAAGGCGCTGCCCGGGGTGACGCCGATCCAGATCAACGCCGGCACCGCGATGGGCGAGGCGACCGCGATGCAGGGCGCGCTGCCGCTGCTGGTCGGCGCCGGCGGCGAGATCTGGAAGGACGGCAAGTGGGCCGGCGCCAACCAGCCGGTCAAGGACATGCTCGACTTCTACACCAAGGTCTACGGCGGCGGCCTCGGCGACCCGAAGCTCCAGCAGGAGGCCAAGGGTCGGGACAAGTCCTTCGAGGAGTTCGCCGCCGGCAAGATCGGCATCCTCGGCGAGGGCGACTATTTCTGGCGCAGCGTCATCAACCCGAAGGACGGCATCGCCAAGATGCCCGACCGGGACAGCACCGTCGGGTACGCGATGATCCCGGCCAAGCAGCCCGGCGCGGGCATCCGGGGGCAGGACTTCGTGAGCATGTCCGGCGGCGGCGTCGACGTGCTGAACCCGAACTCGAAGTACCCGTCCCAGGCGTTCGAGCTGCTGGCGTTCATGCACTCGGCGGAGGCCACCAAGGCGCAGCTCGCCGGGGCGGCGCGGATCACCTCCCGGATGGACGTCAACAAGGAGGTCCTCGCGGGCGACCCGATGCTCAACTTCGTCGCCGAGAAGGTGCTGCCGCTGACCGCGTACCGGCCGCCGCTGGCGGTCTACCCGCAGGTGTCGGTGGCACTGCAGGAGGCGACCGCCGCCGCGGCGTCGGGCAAGAGCGTCGACGAGGCCGCCACGGCGTACCAGAAGAAGGTCGAAGGGATCGTCGGTGGTCCAGGTAACGTCTCGTCCTGACGAGACGGTCGGGGGAGCGCGCCCGGACACGGGCGCCTCCCCCGCCCCCGACGCCGCCGGGCTGGGCCGGGCCCGCGCCGCCGGGTTCCTCGTCCCGAGCATGGTGCTGATCCTGCTCTTCCTCGTGGTGCCGGCCGCCTGGACGATCTACCTGGGTGTCACCAACTACCGGCTCACCGGCCTGGCCGCGGCCAACCCGGAGATCGTCGGGCTGGACAACTACACCCGGGCGCTGACCGACGAGCGCTTCCGCACGTCGCTGCTGCTGACCCTGCAGTTCGTGCTCGGCTCGGCGGTGCTCGGCCAGGCCGGCCTCGGCTTCGCCATCGCCTTCGCGCTGCGCGACCGGCGGGGCCCGCTGCGCCGGGTGGTCGAGGCGTTCGTCCTGCTGTCGTGGATCCTGCCCAGCTCGGTCGTCGCCTTCCTCTGGATCGCCCTGCTCGACCGGGACGCCGGCACGCTCAACGCGCTGCTCGGCACGCCCGGCATGGCCTGGCTGCTCGACCATCCGATGCTGTCGATCGTCATCTTCAACACCTGGCGGGGTACCGCGTTCTCGATGATGCTCTACGCCGCCGCGCTGGAGAACGTGCCCCGCTCGCACCTGGAGACCGCCCGGCTGGCCGGCGCGTCCACCTGGCAGCAGCTGCGCGACGTGGTCTTCCCGCGCATCCGCGGCCACGTGCTGACCAACCTGCTGCTGATCAGCCTCTGGACGTTCAACGACTTCACCCCGTTCCTGATCACCGCGGGCGGCCCCGAGCAGCGCTCCGAGGTGCTGGCGGTCTACGTCTACAAGGTGGCGCTCTCCGGCGGCGAGCTGGGCTTCGGCGCGGCCATCTCGTTCATCATGCTGCTGATCAACCTGGTCATCGCGCTGGTCTACCTGCGGATGCTGGGCCGGCGGAAGGAGCGGGCGTGAGCGCGAGGAGTGAGCCGGTCCTGCGAGCCCCGCAGTCGCGAACTCAGGAGGCGCCGTGAGCGCGAGGAGTGAGCCGGTCCTGCGAGCCCCGCAGTCGCGAACTCAGGAGGCGCCGTGAGCGCGAGGAGTGAGCCGGTCCTGCGAGCCCCGCAGTCGCGAACTCAGGAGGCGCCGTGAGTACCGTGACGACGACGACGGACGGCACCGGAACCGCCGACCGGTCGAGGGCCGCCGTACGGCACATGCTGGCCCGGATCGGCCGGTACGTCTTCCTCTGCCTGGTGCTCGCCTTCTTCGCGCTGCCGCTGCTCTGGCTGGCCACCGCGCCGTTCGACGACACGCCGACGATCGGCACCTCGCTGCCGGACTTCACCCTGGACAACTTCCGCGCCCTGCTGGACAACCCGTACGCGCTGACCTCGCTGGTCAACTCGGTCTGGCTGGCCGGCGGCACCGCCCTGCTGGTGGTGACCTTCGCCGCGCTGGCCGCGTACGCGCTGAGCCGGGTCCGGGTGCCGGGGCGCGACGCGTTGCTCTACGGACTGCTGCTGCTGTCGTCGATCGTCACCGGCACGGCCACCATGGTGCCGCTGTTCGAGCTGGCGTTCCGGCTCCACCTGATCGACTCCCGGCTCGGCGTCATCCTGATCCTCACCGGCGGCCTGCTGCCCGCGGCGATCTTCATCCTCAAGGACTTCATGGACGCCACGCCCACCTCGTACGAGGAGTCGGCGCGGGTGTTCGGGGCCAGCCCGCTGCAGATCATGCGGCACATCGTGGTGCCGGTCGTCCGGCCGGGGCTGGCCACGGTCGGGGTGTGGGCGGTGGCGAACGTCTGGGGCAACTTCCTGGTGCCGTTCCTGCTGCTGCGCGGCCCGGACAAGGCGCCCGCCGCGGTGATCATGTACACCCTCTACACCGAGGGCGGCCAGGCCGACCTGCGACTGCTCTCCACCTTCTCACTGCTCTACTCGCTGCCGGTGGCGCTGATGTTCGTCTTCGTCAGCAGCAGGTACGGATTCCGCTTCCACGGAGGGATCAAGCGCTGATGTCCGCCATCACCCTGCGCGAACTGACCAAGGTCTACCCCAACGGGGTACGCGCCCTGGACGCCCTCGACCTGGAGATCGCCGACGGCGAGTTCTTCGCCCTGCTCGGCCCGTCCGGCTGCGGCAAGACCACCCTGCTGCGCACCATCGCCGGGCTGGAGGTCGCCTCCGGCGGCACCGTGCGGATCGGCGAGCGGGCCGTGACGAACCTGCCGCCCGGTCAGCGGGACGTGGCGATGGTCTTCCAGGACTACGCGCTCTTCCCGCACATGACCGTGCGGGACAACATCGCGTACCCGCTGCGGATCAAGAAGGTCGGCAAGGCCGCCCGGCAGGACAAGGCCGCGGCCACCGCCGACGAGCTGGGGCTGTCGGCGCTGCTGGACCGCCGACCCGGCCAGCTCTCCGGCGGCCAGCAACAGCGGGTCGCGCTCGCCCGGGCGATGGCCTGCCACCCGCAGGTGTTCCTGCTGGACGAGCCGCTGTCCAACCTGGACGCCCGGCTGCGCCTGGAGGCGCGGACGTTCCTCAAGCGGCTGCAACGCGAGCTGGGCGTCACCACCGTCTTCGTCACCCACGACCAGGCCGAGGCGCTGGCCCTGGCCGACCGGATCGCGGTGATGGAGGGCGGCCGGATCCGGCAGGTCGGCACCCCCACCGAGGTGTTCCGCCGCCCGGCCAACACCTTCGTCGCCGGGTTCATCGGCTCGACGCCGATGAACCTGGTCCCGGCCCGGGTCGACGGCGACGCCCTGGCCGTCGCCGGGGTGCGCCTGCCGGTGCCCGAGGAGGCCCGGGGAGAGGTGACCGACGGGGAGCACCTGGTCTACGGCGTCCGCCCCGAATACCTCGACTACTCCCCCGACCCGGTCACCGACGCGCTGACCGGTCAGGTCGTCGTGGTGGAGAACCTCGGCAGCTTCTCCCTGGTGTCGCTGGACGTGCTGCCCGCCGAGGACGGCACGGCGACCAGCGTGCAGGTCGTGGTGCCGGAGGGACGGGAGCCGGAGCCGGGCGACACCGGCTGGGTGGCGCCGCGACCCGGGCGCTCGCTGGTCTACCGGGACGGGGAGCTGGTCGGGAGCGCGGCGGCGCCACCAGTGCCGGCGCCGCGTACCGGCGTCGGGGCGGACGCCTGACCATGGTCACCCACCGGGGCAGGTGGACGCTGCGGGACCGCGCGGAGGACGTGCTGCGGGCCGTGCCGGTCACCGTCGCGCCGGGCACCGCGGCGCTCACCGTCCGGCTGGACTACCTCCGCGACGCGGGGGTGCTGGACCTCGGCTGCGTCGGGCCGGCCGGCTTCCGCGGCTGGTCCGGCGGCGCCCGCGACGGGTACACGATCACCGCGGACTGGGCCACCCCCGGCTACCTGCCCGGCGAGCTGGAGCCCGGCGAGTGGCAGGTGCTGCTCCGGCTGCACCGCGTCCCGCCGGAAGGCCTCGACTTCGAGGTCACCGCCACCACCAGCAGCACCCCAGCG
>NZ_QGKS01000420.1 GCF_003172935.1 Micromonospora sicca
GCCCCTCACCCCCCTGACGCGGCCGGCCCACCCGGCGCCCCACCCACGCCGGTCGGTCACCGGGTCGCGCCGCGCCCCGAACCGGACGCGGCGGCCGGGTGCGCCGTGAGCCGGATCGCAGTCCGTCGGCCCCGGCCCGCCTGGGCGGCCCTTCACCGTGCGGCGGATCGCCGACGGCGGCGTAACCTGCAAGCCGCAGCAGCACCGGTGGGAGGGGGCGAGGGATGACCGACCCGATCGAGCGTGGCCGACCGACGGCGCAGAACGGCGGCCGGGTGCTCAGGCCGCGCGCCTGGGCCGCGCCGGTACGCGCGATGACCCGCATGCTCAACGCCGACGGCTCCCCCCGTACCGCCGAAACGGCCGGACCCGGCCGCAGCGGGATCGTGGACTGCGGCCTCTACGTCGACGGCGAGCGGCAGCCCGGCGAGTGGAACTACGCCGACGCCCTGGCGGCGGCCCGCCGGGAGCGGCACGGGTTCGTCTGGCTGGGGCTGCACGAGCCCGAACTGGACGAGATGACGGCCATCGCCGCCACCTTCGGGCTGCACGAGCTGGCGGTCGAGGACGCGGTCAAGGCCCAGCAGCGCCCCAAGCTGGAGCGCTTCGGCGAGGTCACCTTCCTGGTGCTGCGGACCGCCCGGTACTGCGAGCACACCGAGCTGACCGAGAACTCAGAGGTGGTCGAGACCGGTCAGGTGATGCTCTTCATCGGGCCGAACTTCCTGATCAGCGTCCGGCACGGCGACGCCTGCCGGCTCGCCCCGGTCCGGGCCGACCTGGAGGCGAAGCGGGACCTGCTGCTGCACGGGCCGTGGGCGGTCGCGTACGCGATCACCGACCGGGTGGTGGACCTCTACCTGGAGGTGGCCGACCAGCTCGAGGACGACCTGGACGTGCTGGAGGCGGACGTCTTCGACGGGCAGGGCACCGGGCGGATCCAGCGGATCTACCAGATGAAGCGGGAGCTGGTGGAGTTCAAGCGGGCGGTGATGCCGTTACAGCGTCCGCTGCTCACCCTCACCTCCCAGGTCAACCGGGAGGTGCCGCAGGAGGTGCGGCGCTACTTCCGGGACGTGCAGGACCACCTCAGCCGCACGGTCGAGCAGGTGAACTCCTACGACGACCTGCTCAACTCGATCCTCCAGGCGCGGCTGGCCCAGGTCACCGTCGACCAGAACAACGACATGCGCAAGATCGCCGCGTGGGCCGCGATCGGCGCGGTGTGGACCGCGATCGCCGGCATCTACGGCATGAACTTCAAGTACATGCCCGAGCTGGGATGGACGTACGGCTATCCGGGGGTCTGGGCGCTGATGCTGGCGTCGTCGTTCACGCTGTACCGGTTGTTCCGCCGCAACGGCTGGCTCTGACGGCCGGCGGCCGGCAAGCGGAAGCGCCGGCCACGCGGGGTGATCCCGCGCGCCGGCGCTTTCCGTGACCCCGCGGTCAGCGGCGACCGCTGGCCTTGGCGGTGTTCTTCCCGTTGTTAATGGCCTTGGTGACGTCGTCGGCGGGCCGGCCGGAGACGTCCCGGGCGCCCTCGGCGACCGAGGGGACCTGGTCGGTCGGCTGGATCACCGGCGGGGGGCCGGGGGTGGTGGTGGAGGCGCTCTCGCCCTTCGCCACCGTCGAGCTGCCGGCGCCCGTCGCCGAGGCGTCGGTCACCTTGGCGCTGGGGTCCGGGGTCTCCACCACGATGGTGTCCACGTCCTCCCGCATCGGGTCCAGCTTGCCGGTCGGGTCGTACTCGGCCCACTCCTGCTGCTCCCGGCGGCGGCGCATGGCCATCGCGCCGGCCAGGCCGGCGACGGTGCCGGCGGCCAACAGCCCGGTCATCATGCCGCCCCGGGACTTCTTCTGCTTCTTCTTCGCGGCCTTCATGTTCTTCGCCTTCACCTTCTTGCTCACCGCGACCTGCTTGGCGGCGGCGGCCCTCCTGCCGGCGACGGCCTTCCCCGCCGTCTCGGCCTGCGCGTTGCGCACGGCCAGGACCAGCGGCGCGAGCGCCGCGACCGTCGAGGCGAGACCACTCGACGCGCGGTCCCGCACGATGACCGCGGTGGGCGCGACGGCACCCCGGGCTGCCTGGACCCGCGGGCCGACCGTGGCGCCGGCACCCTTCGCCGCGTACGTGGCAGCCTGCCTCAGGTGACCGATGCCCTGGTTCAGCTCGGCCTTGGCCAGCTGCCCCTGGGTCTTTCGTCGCCCGATTCCAAACACGGTCCCACCTCCTGGGAGTTGTTCCTCCGTCATCCTCCACCTTCGGATGCCTCCGCACTGCCAGATCGGGCACATGGGAGGATCCGTATGGAACTGACCAACGAGTGAGGAGTACCCGTGGCCGAGGCTGTCTACGCCACCTTGCACACCAACGCTGGCCCGATCCGGCTGGAGCTCTTCCCGAACCACGCGCCGAAGACCGTCCGCAACTTCGTCGACCTGGCCGAGGGCAACCGTGAGTACACCGATCCGCGTACCGGCCAGCCGGGCAGCGGGCCGTACTACGACGGCACCATCTCGCACCGCGTGATCAGCGGTTTCATGGTCCAGATGGGTGACCCGACCGGCACCGGTCGCGGTGGCCCGGGCTACACGTTCGCCGACGAGTTCCACCCGGAGCTGCGCTTCGACCGGCCGTACCTGCTCGCGATGGCGAACGCCGGGCCGGGCACCAACGGCTCGCAGTTCTTCATCACGGTCTCGCCGACGCCGCACCTGAACAACCGGCACACCATCTTCGGTCAGGTGGCGGACGAGCAGTCGGCGAAGGTCGTGGACTCGATCGCGAACACCCCGACCGGCCCGAGCGACCGGCCGCTGCAGGACGTGGTCATCGAGCGCGTCGAGATCGAGCGCAAGCCGTCCTGAGCACCACCCGGGTACCTTTGCCTGCATGACTCAGCGCTCCGGGCAGGCGGGTGACGGGACCGGCGGGCCGGTGCCGACCACCCCGGTCTGCTACCGCCACCCCGACCGGGAGACGTACGTCCGGTGCAGCCGGTGCGACCGGCCGATCTGTCCGGAGTGCATGCGGGAGGCGTCGGTCGGGCACCAGTGCCCGGAGTGCGTCAGCGAGGGACGTCGCAGCGTGCGGCCGGCGCGTACCGCCTTCGGTGGCGGTGCCGCCGGCCGTCACGGCTACGTGACGAAGACGCTGATCGCGCTGAACGTGCTGGTCATGCTGCTCTCCATCGCCTCGGACCGGGGCGGGGACGCGGCGGCCGGCGGCTCCGGCTTCGGCGGCCTGATGGGCGGCGGCACCCCGCTGACCGACTGGGGGGCGGTGCTGGGGCAGGCGATCCTCCCCGACGGCACGATCGGCGGCATCGCCGAGGGGCAGTGGTACCGGCTGGTCACCGCGATGTTCCTGCACTACGGCGTGGTGCACCTGCTGCTCAACATGTGGGCGCTCTGGGTGCTCGGCCGGACGCTGGAGGCGGCGCTCGGTCCGCTGCGCTTCCTGGCGCTCTACCTGATCGCCGGGCTCGGCGGAAACGTGGCGGTCTATCTCTTCAGCGCGCCCAACAGCACCGCGGTCGGCGCGTCGACGGCCATCTTCGGCCTCTTCGCCGCGATCTTCGTGATCATGCGGCGGCTGGGCCGGGACACCTCGGCGATCCTGCCGATCCTGGTGATCAACCTGGTCTTCACGTTCACCGTGCCGGGCATCTCCATCGCCGGCCACCTGGGCGGGCTGGTCACCGGCGCGCTGATGGCGCTGGTCCTGGCGTACGCCCCGCGGATGCGGCGGACCGTCTTCCAGGTCGCGGGCGGCGCGATCATCCTGGTGGCGCTGCTCGGCCTGGCCCTGGTCCGCACCGGGATGCTGCCCGGCGGCTGACCCGCTGCTCAGCCGCGCCGGCCGGCGGCCCGCGCCGCCCGGAGCGCCTCGGCCACCTCGGCCGGCGGCGCGTCGAGGTCGTACCGGCCGAAGAGGTGCAGCGACTCGCCCGCGTCGATCTCCAGCGTCTCGGCGGTGAGCCCGCGGCGGGTACGCCGATCCACCCTGATCGCCTCGACCTCCGGCCAGGACAGTCGACGGTGCCCGGCGAAGCCGTGGGCCACGGTGATCCCGTCGGAGTCCGCGGCCAGCCGGACCGGTGCCACCAGGTCGCGCAGCCCCCAGCCGGCCAGTCCGGCGGCGGCCAGTCCGGCCAGCACCGGCTGGACCCGGTCGTCACCGGCGAAGAGCAGCCCGAGCCCGAGCACGACGACCGCGCCGACCAGCTTGGCCACCGGCAGGACCACCGGCACCCGCCACTGGTGGACGGGGAAGGGCTGTGACCGCACGGCCCCAGCATGCCAGCCGCCCGGGATGTCGGCCCGCTGCCGCGACGGAACCGGGGGCGGACGGCCGGCCGGTGACGACGTAGGATCGGGAGCAGCCAGGTTACCGGGGAGTAAACATGAGTGACGCAGTCATCGTCGGCGCGGTACGGACCCCGGTCGGCCGGCGCAAGGGCAGCCTCGCCGGTGTCCACCCGGTCGACCTCTCGGCGCACGTGCTGCGCGCCCTCGCCGAGCGGACCGGCATCGAGCCCGGCCAGGTCGACGACGTGGTGTGGGGCTGTGTCTCGCAGGTCGGCGAGCAGTCGTGGAACGTCGCCCGCAACGCGGTGCTCGCCGCGGGCTGGCCGGAGTCGGTGCCCGGCACCACGGTCGACCGGCAGTGCGGGTCGAGCCAGCAGGCGCTGCACTTCGCCGCCGCCACCGTCCTGTCCGGTCAGGCCGACCTGGTGGTCGCCGGTGGTGTGGAGTCGATGACCCGGGTGCCGATGGGTTCCAGCGTGGCCGGCGGGGTGCCGTTCAGCGGCCAGATCCTGGAGCGCTACCGGGGCGTCGAGGGCGTCGCCCAGGACTCCCCGCTCCCGTTCAACCAGGGCGTCGGCGCCGAGTTGATCGCCGAGCGCTGGCGCTTCTCCCGCACGCAGCTCGACGAGTTCGCGCTGGCCAGCCACGAGAAGGCGGCCGCCGCGCAGGACGCGGGCGCGTTCGACCCGGAGTTGGCCCCGGTGGCGCTCGCCGACGGCGGGAAGTTCGCCGCCGACGAGGGCATCCGCCGGGAGACCTCGCTGGCCAAGCTCGGCGAGCTGGCCACCCCGTTCCGGGCCGACGGCGTGGTCACCGCCGGGTCCGCGTCCCAGATCTCCGACGGTGCCGCGGCGCTCGCCGTCACCACCAGCGAGTGGGCCAGCCGGCACGGGCTGCGCCCGCTGGCCCGGGTGCACACCGCCGTGGTCGCCGCCGACGACCCGGTCTCCATGCTCACCGCCCCCATCCCGGCCACCGCGAAGGCGCTGCGCCGCGCGGGGCTGGGCATCGAGGAGATCGGGGTGTACGAGGTGAACGAGGCGTTCGCCCCGGTGCCGCTGGCCTGGCTGGCGGAGACCGAGGCGGACCCGGAGCGGCTCAACCCGCGCGGCGGGGCGATCGCCCTCGGTCACCCGCTCGGCGCGTCCGGCGCCCGGATCATGACGACCATGCTCCAGCACATGCGGGACAACGGCATCCGCTACGGCCTGCAGACCATGTGCGAGGGTGGCGGCATGGCCAACGCCACCATCGTCGAGCTCCTCTGACCGGCCCCCACCCGGGCCCCGGTTGACCGGCCCGGAAAGGGCCTCGCCGCAGGGCCGGTCGACCCCTACTCTGCGGGACGTGACGATGACCCGCACCGATGCCAGCGACTGGTCGACCGACCCGCGGCGCGACGACGCGCTCGCCTGGGTCCGTGACGCGCTGGCCGCCCACGGTCACCGGGTGACCGGCCCGGTCGAGTCCCGGGTCCGGCCCTGGTCGCTGGTGTGGCAGGTGCCCACCGACGCCGGCCCGTTCTGGTTCAAGGCCAACAACCCCGGCACCCGGTACGAGGCCGCGCTGCTGGCCGAGCTGCCCCGGCTCTGCGCCGGGGCGGTGCTCGACCCGATCGCCGTGGACGTCGAGCGGGGCTGGTCGCTGCTGCCCGACGGGGGCCCGAGCCTGCGCGACACGCTGGCCGGGAAGCGGGACGTCACGCACTGGGCACAGGTGTTGCCCGCGTACGCGGAACTCCAGGTCGCGGTCGCCCCGCACGCGTGGCGACTGCTGGACCGGGGCGTGCCGGACCAGCGGCCGGAGCTGATGCCCGAGCTGTTCGACCGGCTGCTGGACGACGAGGAGGCGCTGCTCCTCGGCGAGCCGGACGGCCTCACCCCGGAGCTGCACCAGCGGCTGCGCGCGTACCGGCCGGAGTTCGCGGCGGTGTGCCGTCGACTGGCCGAGGTGGACGTGCCGGCCACCGTCCAGCACGACGACCTGCACGACGGGAACGTCTTCGTCGGCGACGACGGGTACCGCTTCTTCGACTGGGGGGACGCCTCGGTCGCCCACCCCTTCGGCACCCTGCTGGTCACCCTGCGCTCGGTGGCGTACGCCGGCGAACTGGCCCCGGGTGATCCGGCGCTGATCCGGCTGCGGGACGCGTACCTGGAGGCGTGGACCGACCGGCACGACCGGGCGACGCTGCGCGAGGTGGCGGGCCTGGCGATGCGGGTGGCCACGGTGAGCCGGTCGCTCTCCTGGCGGCGCGCGTTGCGGTCCACCGACCCGGCCCGCGCCGAGTACGCGTCGGCCGTCCCCGGCTGGCTCGGCGAGCTCTTCGCCGACCTGCCGGTCTGACCCTGGCCGGTGCCGCCCCGGCCGGCGGCGGTCCCGATGTCGGACACCGCGTGCGATTTGCACGGATGGAAGTTCCAGAAATTTGCTGTGACCCATGTCACGCTTGGTCAGCCGTCGTTGCACATTGCATGGACGTCTTCTCCCGAACGTTCCTTCCGGCCGCCGCCGAGACCGGTCTGGCGACCCAGACGGTCAGCCGGCACATGCCGATCTTCCGCCGGTGCGTGGGCTCCGGCGACGCCACCATCCTGGTCACCCGGTGCAGCCGCCCCGACCACCCGGTCGGCGGCGACTACCTGATGCTCCTCACCCACCGCCGCCTGGTGGTCACCCAGCAGACCCGGGTGCTGCACCGGCTGCGGCTCCACCTCAACACCGAGCTGCGCGAGCTGAGCAACGTCACCTGGAGCCCGGACCCGCGCCTGCACAGCGTCGAGCTGGCCGCCACGGCGATCGACGGGGCCCGCGAGCGGTTCCTCATCCGGACCCATCACCCGAAGCAGGTCTGGCAGCTCGACGCGCTGCTCAACCACGCCTTCCGTACCCGCCTGCGGACGCCCGCGGAGCGACTGGTCGCCACCATCGGCGAGCCGCCGCTCGCCGCCCGGCCGGCCGCGTTCCGCCCGGCGCCGGTGCGCTGACCGGGTCCTTACCGAACCCGAACGTTCCCCGGACGTCCCGGACGCCCGCCGGTCGGTAATCATGGGCCGGTGACCGCCGACACCGCGCAGCGTGGGCTCGTCCTCGTGGTGGAGGACGAGCCGGCCATCGCCGACCTGGTCCGGCTCTACCTGACCCGGGACGGGTTCGGCGTACATCTGGAACGGGACGGCGTCGGGGGCCTCGCCGCCGCGCGGCGGCTGCGCCCGGTGGCGTGCGTGCTGGACATCGCGCTGCCCGGCCTGGCCGGGACGGAGGTCTGCCGGCGGCTCCGCGAGGCCGGCGACTGGACCCCGGTCATCTTCCTCACCGCCCGGGACGACGAGGTCGACCGGATCGTCGGCCTGGAACTGGGCGCTGACGACTACGTGACCAAGCCGTTCAGCCCGCGCGAGCTGGTCGCCCGGGTCCGGGCGGTGCTGCGCCGATCGGCCGGGGCGCCGGCCGGGGCAGAGCAGCCCCGGGTGGTCGGCCCGGTCGTCCTCGACCCGGCCCGCCGGACGGTCACCGCCGCCGGCGCCCCGGTCCAGCTCACCTCCACCGAGTTCGACCTGCTCGCCCACCTGATGGCCCGGCCGGGCCGGGTGTTCACCCGGGAGGAACTGCTCGCCGGTGTCTGGGGGTACGCCGCGCACGCCGGCACCCGGACCGTGGACGTGCACGTGGCGCAGGTCCGCGCCAAACTGGGCCCGGCCAGCGTGATCCGCACCCACCGCGGCGTCGGGTACGCGGCCGATGCCTGATCCCGCCGGCCCGCCGCCGACCCACCCGCAGCGACCGGTCGGCCCGCAGCCCGCCCCGGGGCCGGGCCGACCGCACCAGCCGACCGTCGCCCTGCCGGTGATCGGGCCGGGTTCCGCGCCGACGCCCGCGCGCCCGCGGTTCGCCGGCACCCTGACCACCCGGGCGGTGCTGGTCACCTGCGCGGTCGCGCTGGTGTCGGTGCTGGTGACCGCGCTGGTCGCGGTCCCCCTCGCGGTACGCGGCGCGGAGCGGCGCGACCAGGCGGCCCTCGCCGCCCAGGCCCGCCTCGCCGCCGACGTGCTGCGGGTCCGCCCCGCCCGGCAGCGGGACAACGCCGGGGACCGGCTGATCCGCCAGCTCCGCCAGCAGGACATCGACGTGTACGTCGTCCGCGCCGGTCAGGTGGACCGCCCCGGCCTGCCCCGGCAGGTGGTGACCCGGGTGGCGACCGGCAAGGACGTCTCCGGGCGGCGGCTGGTGAACGGCGAGCGGGCCCTGGTCGAGGGGCGGGCGCTGCCCGGCGGCGACGGCGTCGTGCTGACCCGGGCCACCAGCAGCGGGCCGTGGCGGCAGGTGCTGCGCAGCCTCTGGCTCCCGTTGCTGGCCGGGCTCGCCGCCGGGGTGGCGGCCGGGCTGCTGCTCGCCCGCCGACTGGCCCGGCCGATCCGGACCGCGGCCACCGCCGCCGCCCGGCTGCGCGCCGGGGACCGGGCGGTACGCGTACCGGTCGAGCCGCCGGACGAGGTGGCCGACCTGGCGTACGCGCTGAACGGCCTGGCCGCCGCGCTGGCCACCAGCGAGGGGCGGCAACGCGAGTTCCTGCTCTCGGTCTCGCACGAGCTGCGCACCCCGTTGACCGCGATCCGCGGTTACGCCGAGGCGCTCGCCGACGGGGTGATCGACGCGGACGGGGTGCCCGACACCGGCCGGACCATGCTCGCCGAGGCCGAGCACCTCGACCGGCTGGTCAGTGACCTGCTGTCGCTGGCCCGGCTGGAGGCCGCCGACCTCCCGCTCGAACCGGTCCCGGTCGACCTGGCCCGGTTGGCCGCCGAGGCGGAACGGACCTGGTCCGACCGGTGCGCCGCGCTCGGGGTGACGTTCCGGCTGGAGGTGCCGTCCGGGCCGGTGCCGGCGTACACCGACCCGGGGCGGATCCGGCAGGTGCTCGACGGCCTGCTGGAGAACGCGCTGCGGGTCGTACCGCCGGGGGCGCCGGTGGTGCTCGCGGCCCGGCCGGCCGGCGCGGACCCGGCCGCCGGCGGGATCGTCGAGGTCCGCGACGGCGGACCGGGCTTCACCGACGACGACCTGGCGGTGGCCTTCGAGCGCGGCGCGCTGCACCAGCGGTACCGGGGGGTGCGCAAGGTGGGCAGCGGGCTCGGGCTGGCGCTCGCCGCCGGGCTGGTCCGCCGGCTCGGCGGCGACATCGCCGCCGGCCACGCGCCGGAGGGCGGGGCGGCCTTCACCGTCCGGCTGCCCGGAGATCCTTACCTGACCCGTACACCGGGCTGACGGTCCGCTCGCCGGAACGCGGGACGCTGATGCTCCACGGACGAGAGGAACACTGATGGCACGTCAGGGAATCGTCACCGGCGTCACCGCGCTGCTCGCGGCGGCCGCGCTCGGCCTCGCCGGCTGCGGCCCGGCCCGACTGGCCCAGGATTCGGCGAAGGAGACCGCGGTCGAGGTCGCCGCCGCCATGGGCGCGGACGGTCAGGCGCTCGCCGCGCTGGGCTTCGACGCCGCCGACCTGGACGTGGACCCCGTCGCCGCGCCCGCGTCGTCCTCCGCCGAGCCGGAGCCGTCCACCTCGGCCGGTCCGAAGGACAAGCGCGGTGATCGCGGCCAGGAGTGGCGCAAGCGGCACCGAGCCCGGGTGCTGTTGCGCAAGAACACCCTGCACGGCGAGGTCGTGGTCCAGACCAGGGACGGCGGTACGAAGACCGTCGCAGTCCAGCGCGGCCAGGTGACCGGGATCGACGCGAAGTCCATGACCGTCAAGTCGACCGACGGCTTCACCATGACCTGGACCTTCGGCGACGACCTCCGGGTGGTCGAGCGGCGTACCACGATCCAGTCGACGGACGTCAAGGTCGGCACCACGGTCGGCGTGGCCGGCGCCAAGGACGGCGACGGCGGCGTGGCCCGGCTGGTCGTGGTCCCGTTCAAGCAGAACTGACGGCCGACCGGGCCCCTCCACGGGGATGGGGCCCGGTCGCCGGGGTCAGTAGACCCGGGAGCCGATGAAGTCGTCGTGGCCGTAGCCCACCGGGTTGGCGAACGACCGCGACTCGAAGGACCACTGCTGGCGGGTGCTGGTGGAGCAGCTGGCCAGCCGCAGCCGCGGGGTGCCCAGCCACGGGTTGTCGAACGCCACGCAGAGGTTGGTCGCGCCGGCCGGCTTGAGCTGGCTGCCGGCGAAGACGAACTGCTGGTTGGGCCCGCCGTGGCAGTCGTAGATGTTGACCGCCGTGCCGGAGGTCAGCGACCCGCCGGAGACGTCCAGGCAGCGGTCGTGGGAGAGCTCCGAGTGCAGCGACTGCCGGGTCGGGTCGTACCAGAAGCCCTGGTTACGGCCGCCGTGGCAGGCGTACGACTGCTGGACGGTGCCGTTGCGCGAGTCGTAGCCCTTGCCGTCCACGCAGGTGCCGGTGGCCGCGTTGCGGAGCTGCCTGAACTCCATCAGCCCGGGCTGGAGCACGCCCTGGCCGGTGCTGGCCGGGTCGACGCAGGTCGCCTTCTCCTGCCCGGAGTTCCAGAACCGGGTGATGCACTGGGCGAACATGCCGTGCCCGCGGTAGTTGGGGTGGAACGACTGCCGGGCGGCGTTCTCGTCCCAGATGCCGACCTCGATGTAGAGGCCGCGGACCGAGGTGTTGTCGGTGCACACCTCGTGGCCGTGGAAGAGCCGGCTGGCGTCGAGGTAGCGGGTGCCGGTGTTCGTCGCCGCCGCGCGCAGGGCCGACTCGAAGAGCGGCACCGCCTTGTTCCGGGCGAACGCGGCGTCGGCAAGGTAGAGCAGGCAGCCGCCGGCATACCAGCCGGGGAAGCCCGGGTTGTCCTCCACGTCCGGGCTGCCCGGGCTCGGGTACGACATCAGCACCAGTTCGTAGTCCGAGCGCAGGTAGCCGGCCCCGGTCATGGTCTGCCGGATCGAGGTGATCGCCTCCTCGACCGCGCGCCGGCTGCCGTCGGTGCGGATCGTCCACTGGTCGGTGTACGTCGGGTAGCACGCGCCCTGGAAGAAGACGCGACGGATCGCACAGTCGGTGGCGACGGGTCCGAACTGGATGGTGCCGTCGCCGTTTGGCGCCGGAGCAGGCCAGGTTGTACCTCTCGTCGGCCGGGATGCCGGTACGGAACACGGCCTGGTCGTACGAGCGGTCGCACCAGTTGCCGTCCTGGTGGGTGCCGGGAACGTAGTTGCCCATCCCCTCACCGGAGATCTCGCTGTCGCCCATGGTCACCAGGGCGGTGCGGCGTTGCTCCAGCGGGCGGATGTCGGGGGAGCCGTAGAGCGCGGTGGACTCGGCGGCGCGGACGGTCTCGAGGGCGGTCGGGAGCGGCTGGACGGCGGGACGGTCGGCGGCGGCCGCGGGGGAGGCCGGTCCGACGAGCATCGGCAGGGCGAGGGCGGCGGCGGACAGGACGGCCAGGGCCTGCCGTCGAGTCGTCCGTACGCGCCTGGCCGGGGTACCAAGCATCGACGCGCTCCTTTCGGCTCAATCGTGGGATGTCGATTGAGTTACCGGAAGGTAGCCGGCCGATGGAGAGATGTGGGTGCGTCTCGGAAAGCTTGCGCCCCGGTGCGGAAGGGAACTCTTCCGACAGATCGGGCGGGTGGCGGGTCCGGGTCGGTACCCGGGGCCGGTCGCGGCTGACCGGACGGCCGGCACCGCAGGGCCGAGTGGTGCGCTTCGGGCCGGCGGCGCCGCTCGACGGGCACCGCGACCGCTTCCGCGCTTCACCGCGTCGCGCCCTGAGCAGGGCGGTTCCGAACGCTCCGCCGGAAATCATCGAGGTCGGACCGCCCGGCGCCCCTGGCCCGATGGGGAGGTGGCGGGCTGCACCGCGACGAAGAGCCAGGCTACGCTAGGGCCGATTTGCTGTCCCCACCGTGGAGATCTCCCGTGAAGCTCTCGATCCTCATGCCGGTCTACAACGAGGAAGAACGAATCGCGGATGCCCTCAAGCAGGCATTGGCGGTCGACTACCCGTGTGAGATCGAGCTCGTCGTCGTCGATGACGGCAGCCGAGACGGCACCTCGGAGGTCCTCGGCCGAGTGGACGACGCGCGGCTGCGGGTGATCACCCACCAGCGCAACGCCGGCAAGGGCGCGGCCATCAAGACGGCCGTCGACAACGCCGAGGGTGAGTACATGGTCATCCTCGACGCCGACCTCGAGTACGACCCGCAGGACATTCCGCGCCTGCTGGAGCCGGTCCTCGACGGCCGGGCCACCGTCGTCTACGGCAATCGGACGTTCGGCAGCCACAGCTCCTACAGCTTCTGGTACGTGGTGGGCAACAAGGGCGTCACCCTGGCCGCCAACGTGCTCTACAACTCCTACATCGGTGACCTGGAGACCTGCTTCAAGCTGATGCCGGTCGAGCTCTACCGCTCGCTCCAGATCCGCTCCCGCGGCTTCGGCATGGAGGCGGAGGTCACCGGCAAGCTGCTGCGTCAGCGGATCCGCCCGTACGAGGTGCCGATCAGCTACCGCGCCCGCGGCCGCGAGGAGGGCAAGAAGATCACCTGGAAGGACGGCGTCGAGGCGATCTGGATCCTGGCCCGGGAGCGCGCCCGCCGCCGCCCGGCCGGGACGGCCCGGCGCTGACCTCGGGCCCCGCCCGCACGAACCACCGCAGGACCCCGTCGCCCCGGCTCGACCCAGGCGCGGGGTCCCGCTTTTTCCGCCTCCCTCCGCCGGCCCGCCCCGGCCGATCAGGCCGGCGCCGGCACCGCGGCGAGGAATTCGCCGACCGACCGGCGCAGGCCGGCGGCGTCCAGGCCGTGCCAGCGACTGTGGTCCTCGGCCGAGCCGTAGCGGCGCAGGTCCTCGCGGCCCACGCCGAGGGCGAGCAGCCGGTGCGGCCGGTTGGCCAGCGCGGCGCCGACCACCCGGGCGGACGTGCCGGCCAGGTAGGGCTCGACCAGGATCACCTCGGCGCCGGCCAGCGCCCGCAGACCCGCGGTGTCGAACGGTCGCGGCCGGTGCGTGTACGCCACGGTGACCGGCAGCCCTTCCACGGCGGCCAGCGCCGCGTCGAGCAGCGGCCCGACCGCGACCAGCAGTGGGGCGCCCGGACCGGCGTCGCGCAGCACCCGAAGGTCACCCGCGTCCGGGTACGCGCGGGCGTTGCTCTGGGTGGAGAGCCGCAGATACGCCGAGTCCTGCCCGCACACCACGTCCCGGAGCAGCCCGGGCACCTCGTCCCGGTGGCCGGGGACGTGCACCGTCCAGTCGCGCAGCGTGTCGATCAGGGCCACGTCCGCCGAGCCCAGATGGGTACGGCCGGCCGCCGCGCGGTCGTAGGACGCGCCGACGCTGACCAGCACCGCCCCGACGCCCTGGTGGTCGAGGTCGAGCTTGATCTGCTCGTACGCCCGCTCGACGAGGAAGGGGGCGTAGCTGTGCACGATCGGGCGCTGCCCGGTCAGCGCCAGCCCGCCCGCCACACCCACCATCAGCTGCTCCCGGATCCCGACGTTGAGCACCCGATCGGGGTGGCGCAGGGCGGCCGGGGCGAACGCGGCGGCCGAGATGTCGGCCAGCACGATAGTGGTCCGGGGGTCGTCCAGCAGTGCGGTGGCGCTGGTCACGAAGGTGTCGCGCACGATCACTCCTCTTCTGCGACGACCGCGACGACGACGTGCGGCCGGTGGTTGTCGTGCCCGGTGAGGGCGGTGTGCAGGGCCTCGTGGTCGCGCCCGTCGACGGTCGCGGCGGTCCACCCGTTGACGGTGAACCGGCTCGCCGCGCCGCCCGGCCAGCCGTGGCTCGCCGAGCGGTTGTCGACGACGATCGCGGTCAGCCCCGCCAGCCCCGCCAGCCCGGTCGCCCCGGCGTACGCGATCGCCTCGTGGTTGGAGCCCTCGTCCAGCTCGGCGTCGCCCAGCAGCACGTACACCCGGGGGTCGAGCCGGCCCTGCGCCCGCAGGCCCAGCGCGGTGCCCACGCCGAGGCCCAGCCCGTGGCCGAGCGACCCGGAGCCGATCTCCACCCCGGGCACCAGCAGCCGGTCCGGGTGGTCGCCGAGCCGGCTCTCCGGGCCGCCCTGGTCGTCCAGCCACTCCACCGGGATGAACCCCTTCGCGGCGAGCAGCGCGTAGTAGCCGGCCACCGCGTGCCCCTTGGAGAGCAGGAAGCGGTCCCGGTCCGGGTCGTCGATCGTCGCCGGGGTGATCCGCAGCACCCGGTCGTAGAGCACCTGGAGCACGTCCAGCGTCGAGTACACGTTGGCACCGAACTCGCGGCCGGCCCGGATCCGGTCCAGCAGCGCCCCGAGCGTGACGGGGTCGGTGGCGGTCGTCGTCGTCATGCGGCTAGCCTGCGACCTGAAGCTCACTTCAACTCAAGGTCGTGTGATGCACGAATCACTCACCATCGGGCAACTCTCCGCCCGCAGCGGGGTCGCCCCTTCGGCGCTGCGCTACTACGAGCGGCTCGGCCTGATCCGGGCCGAGCGCACCGGCGGCAACCAGCGCCGGTACGCCCGCACCGAGCTGCGCCGGGTGGCGTTCGTCCGGATCTCCCAGCAGGTGGGCGTCTCGCTGGAGGAGATCCGGGAGGCGCTGGACTCGCTGCCGTCGTCGCGTACCCCGACGCCGGACGACTGGGCCGCCCTCTCCCGGGCCTGGCGGGACCGGCTGGACGAGAAGATCCGGCTGCTCGGCAAGCTCCGCGACGACCTGGACGGCTGCATCGGCTGCGGCTGCCTGTCGCTGCAGCGCTGCACGCTCTACAACCCGGAGGACGCGCTGGCCGCGGAGGGCCCGGGTGCCCGGCTGATGCTGGCCCGCCCCGGCGCCGACGCCGCGTCCGACTGAGCGGTCAGCCGACGAGCAGCACCTTGCCCAGGTGGTCGCTGGTCTCCACCAGGCGGTGCGCCTCGGCCGCGTCGGCCATCGGCAGCCGGCGGTCCACGATCGGGCGGATCGCCCCGGACTCCACCAGCGGCCACACCTGCTCGCGGACCCCCCGGACGATCTCCGCCTTCTCGGCCAGCGGGCGGGAGCGCAGCGCCGTCGCTGCCACCGAGGCCCGCTTGGCCAGCAGCGCGCCCAGGTCCAGCTCGCCCTTGCGGCCACCCTGCATGCCGATCACCACCAGACGACCGCCGGTCGCCAGCGCCGCCACGTTCCGCGGCAGGTAGGCGGCGCCGATGATGTCGAGGATCACGTCCGCGCCCCGGCCGTCGGTCACCCGACGGACCTCCTCGACGAAGTCCTGCTCGCGGTAGTCGATCGTGTGCGCGGCGCCCAGCTCGCGCAGCCGTTCGTGCTTGGCCGCCCGCGCGGTCACCACCACGATCGCCCCGAGGGCCGCGCCGAGCTGGATGGCGAAGGTGCCGATCCCGCTGCCGCCGCCGTGCACGAGCAGCGTCTCACCCTTCGTGAGCCGGGCCAGCGCGACGACGTTCGACCAGACCGTGCAGGCCACCTCGGGCAGGGCCGCCGCCTCGACCAGGTCGACGCCGGCCGGCACCGGCAGCAGCTGCCCGGCCGGCACGGCCACCCGCTCGGCGTACCCGCCGCCGGCCAGCAGCGCGCAGACCTCCTGGCCCACCGTCCAGCCGGTCACCTCGGGACCGATCGCGCCGATCACCCCGGAACACTCCAAGCCGGGGTACGCGGGCGCCCCCGGCGGTGGCGGATAGTGCCCCTGCCGCTGCAACAGGTCCGCCCGGTTCACCGCGCTCGCCCGCACGTCGACGATCACCTCGCCCGGGCCGGGCTCCGGATCCGGCACCTCCGCCCAGACGAGTGCCTCGGGTCCGCCGGGTTCCGGAATCGTGATCGCGCGCATGGCCCAGTCTTACCCGATCCGGCCGTCCGTCCACGCCCGGGCCAGAATCTCCGCCACCGTCCGCTCCGGCGTCTGGTCCGAGGTGTCCAGCCAGAGCCCGATCCGCGGGGTGTCGGACCGGAACCCGGCATCCAGGTCCGCCACCGGCCAGTCGCCGTACGCCTTCTTCGGCCGGTCCCGCTCGCGGACCGCGACCACCTCCGGGCGCGGCGCGAGCACCACCACCGCGAGCGGCCGGTGCCGGACCCGCGCGACCATGGCCGGCAGGTCCGCCCCCAGCACCACGTCCTGGAGCACGACGGTGAAGCCTGCCCCGACGTAGCGGTCGGCCACCGTCGCGGCGAGCTCGTACCGGAGCCTGAGCTGCCGCCACGCCTCCTCGGACGGCTGCGCGGTCATCTCCGCCCGTCCGTTCACCACCATCCGGCGGAACACGTCGCCGCGCAGGTGCACCGAGCGGGGCACCCGGCGGGCCAGCAGCTCGGCCACAGTGGACTTGCCGGCCGCCATGATCCCGGTGATCAGCACCACCGCCGGGGTCTCCCACATCCGGCCATCGTGCCAGTGATGGTGGGACGGCGGCTCGCCCGACCGAGCGCCCGTGGCAGACTAGGCACGGTCGCGTACCCTGCGGGGGGCGTGGCCCGGGAGGGTTCGCCTAGTGGCCGATGGCGCTGGTCTTGAAAACCGGTAAGGGCAGCGATGTCCTTCGTGGGTTCGAATCCCACACCCTCCGCGTCAACCGCCGAGACGGACCATCACCAGCGTGCCGTTCAGGCCCGCCTCGGTGTATGCCCCGCCGTCCCGCCCGACGACCAGCAGGCGGGAGCCGTCCTGGCCGGCCGGCACGCTGAACCAGAACCGGCACGTCCCGTCGGTGAGGACCCGTCCGTCGGTCAGCCGGGCGGCGGCGACGCTCCGCCCGCTACCCGCGATGGTTTCACGCCATGGGGCCGGACACGACACGCTTTCGGTTCGAAGCGGCGCGTCGACGGGGTATGAAGGGGCGCAGGAAAAGCGCGCACCCGGAAGGACCCGTTTCGATGACCCTGGAACGACCGATCGCCCCGGACCCGTACGAGCTGCTGCCCACGGTGCCGTCGTTCAGCCTCACCAGCGACGACGTGCACAACGGCGAGCCGATGGAGGCGCGGTACGCGCACGGCAGCGCCGGCGGCGAGAACGTCTCCCCGCAGCTGGCCTGGTCGGGCTTCCCCGACGGGACGAAGAGCGTGGTGACCTGCTTCGACCCGGACGCCCCGACCGGCAGCGGCTTCTGGCACTGGGTGCTGGTGGACGTACCCGCCTCGGTGACCGAGCTGCCCACCGGGGTGAAGGAGAGCGACCTCGGCGGCGCCTTCAGCATCCGCAACGACTACGGCGACACCGGCTACGGCGGCGCCGCCCCGCCGCCCGGTGACCGCCCGCACCGGTATGTCTTCGCCGTGCACGCCGTAGACGTCGAGCGCCTGGACGTCGGCAAGAACGCCAGCCCCGCCTTCGTCGGCTTCAACCTCGCCTTCCACACCCTCGCCCGCGCCGTAATCCGCCCCACGTACCAGCTCAAGGACTAACCCGCGCCCCCAAGTCCCGCGATCTTGCACTGGTGGCCCCGGCAGAGCGGACATGAGCCGCGAATCCGGGGCCCCAGAGTGCAAGATCGCGGGAGGGGGC
>NZ_QGKS01000105.1 GCF_003172935.1 Micromonospora sicca
CCCGACCTGCGTCAAGCCCTCGCCGCCATCGACCACCACGTCGACGACTACATCGCCCGCGCACGACTCAAAACCGCAGCCTGAAAACCTGACTCAGTTGTTCAGATTCTCGAACCCAAGGATCTAGAGCCGCGACAGGATCTCCGCCTTCTTCGCCGCGAACTCTTCCTCCGTGAGGATTCCCGCGTCCCGAAGCTCGCCCAACTGCCGAAGCTGCGCGATCGGATCGACCTGCGGCGGCGCGGACGGGACGGCTGGGGCCGCCGGCGGCTGCGGCACCATAGCGGGCGCGCCGGAGTAGTGCCGGGTGTTCATCCGCTCCTGCTGGGCCAACCTGGCCGCGTGGGCCGTCTCGTTGATGATCGACACCGCCTTGCGGGGCTCCGGGATGTCCTCCAGCACCACCAGCTCGAAGCCGTTCGAGCGCTGCACCTTCACCATCACGTTGCCGACGCCCCGGGCCTTCTGGGTGATCGACTGTCGCAGGTCCACGTCGACCACGTCGCCGATCGGCACCTGCTGCGCATTCGTCGAGAGGACGCCCCGCTCGAAGTAGAGCATCGTGGCCGTCAACTTGTACCGGCCGGCACCGATACCGGTGATGGGTTGACCGGTGGCGGCCCACAGCACGCCCGGCTCGACGGCCGGCGCCACCTGCGGCCGGGGCGGCGGGGCTGCCGTCGGCGGCAACGACTGGGTGCCGGTCACGGGCGGCAACTCGAGGGTCGCTGGGCGCGGCTCGGGCGCGATGACATCGGTGGTGCTCCGCACCGCCGGAAGGTTCATCGGGGCCTGCGGGGCGGCGTCGTCGACGTAGAGTTGCCACCCGACCGGGGGCACGGGCCACGTTGGATCCGGCTGCCATCCCGCTGGCGGGAGCCAACCTTCAGGTGCCGCCGGCCAGCCCGGTGGAGTGTTGAACCGCAACGCCATGATGCTGTGCCTAACTGTGTCGCTGATCAGAAGCGACAGCAGCCTAGCCGCGCCTCACGGCCGACGGGTTCCGCCGAATGACCTGACTCGACCGTCCGATGCTGCCGCGAATTCCCGCCCCCGGAGCCGATCCTCACCCAGGCCGTGGCTAGCGAGAGGCCGAAGGTCAGCCCTGCGCGGCCCGGTCCGGGTGTGCCTGGTGGAGCTGGAGGAACGGGCCCAGACCCATCCCGTCCTCGGTGGCCAGGAACGCGCCCCGGGCGTTGAGCAGGGCCTCGTCGGCGTGTGCCAAGCAGCCCCACACCGTGTCGCCCCACGAGTCGGCGAGCTTGACCTCGGCCGGCTCCGGGCACGCCTCGCCGCGCGGGCCGCCGATCTGGCAGTGGGCCGGCGCGCCGCCCCGGCGGCTGACCGCCTCGGCGGCCTCGCGGATCAGCGAGAAGCGCGCCTCGCCGCCGGGCTGCTCCACCCGGGCCTGCTCGGGGACGACCCGACGCTGCCCGAACACCACCACGTTGCCGTCCGGGTCGGCGGTCCGGCACTCCCCGCCCGGGGCGTGCTCCGGATAACCGGCACGCTCGACGGGATGTCCGGCGTCGGTCAGCCGCTGGAGCGTCGCGGCGAGGTCGCCGACGTAGAGGTAGATCAGCAGGGGCAGTTCGACGGTGACCAGGCGCGGCTGCACCGCCGCCAGCAGCATGGTCAGTTCCCCGCACTGCAGGTACGACCAGCGGGACTCGCCCTCACCGCCGGAGCGCTGCTCCGAGTAGCCGAAGGCCTCGTAGAACCGCCGCGCGGCGTCGGCGTCCGCGACATACAGCACCGGCACCTGAGCCTGCACTCCGTCATGCACCGCGCCACTCTACCCACGATGCACCTGCGACTCACGTTTTGGAGATCGCATTTTCGGGAGATCGTCGGGTCACCCGGGTCCGCTAGCCTGACCAGCCATGACGATGATCCACCCGGTGCACACCCGCCTCGTCGACGGGCGGCTGCTCGCGTACGACCTCTCCCGACCGCCGGCCGCGACGGGCCCGCTCAGCCCGGACGCTGTCTTCGACCTCAGTGGCGAAGACGGCCGGATCGAGGGGCGGGCGGTGACCCGCGACCTGGGCCGGACGGTGTACGCGACGACAGACTCTGTGCGGTGCGTGGACCGGGACGGCCATGAGTTCTGGCGGCTGGAGTTCGGGCCGCGCCCGGAACAGGGACTCGTCAACGCCCGGGTCTCGTGCGAGTTCTCGGTCGATGAGCGGCTCGTGTGGATCTACCGGCCGGACGGGATGGCCATGCGCGGCAACGGGCTCGACCGGTGGCTGGTGGTCGACACGATGACGGGCGAGGTCCGGTCGGACGTCGAGTTGCAGAGCGTCGGCCACGGCGCGGAGCACTTCCCCGAGCCGGACGGTGTGCACATGCTGCTCGACGTCGGCGAGGGGCAGGACGGCTCGCGGGTGTTCCGGGGCCGGCTCACCGGGACCGGCATCGAGCTGACCGACTACCCGTGGGAGGACCGGGTCGTGGTCGACCTTGCCCCGGACGGTCGGCACGTGATGACCGTGCACCACGAGCAGGAGGACGTCGCCTTCCACACCTGGCCGGACGGCGCGGAGGTGGTCCGGATCCCGTTGGCGGCCTTCGGCCACGAGTGGGCCGACGCCATGGTCGAGTGGGCCGGCGGCTATCTCGACCCGGACACCGCCGTCGTCACGGTCGTCGGCGAGATCGAGGAGACCGAGGAGGAGTGGCACCGACACCACCTGGTGGACGTCCGCACCGGCGAGATCCGGGGCGTGCTCGACGCGCCGACCCGCACCTCGTACGACCTGGAACCGCTCGGCGACGGCAGCTTCCTGCGTACCGATGACGAGGGCCGGCCCTGGCGCCACCGGCACGGTGGCTGACCCGGCCGCGCCTGGCCGCCGTCCGATGTTCGCCGGGCCTTCGGCCGTCGGGCGTCCCGGCGCCCCCACGGGACCACCCAGCACCCGTACGATCCCGCCATGGTCTTCATCGACCGGCGTGAAAGCGAAGACTGGATGCCGCCGCAGCGGTCCGACTGCTCGTGCCCCGAGCACGACGACGAGCTGACCGGCCTGGCGTTGCCGGTCACCGAACGCGGCATGGAGCCGCTGACGGTCCGGGACCTCGTCGAGGCGAGTGCGCTAGGCGTCACGCCAGCGCAGTCGCGCGACCGGTGGCTGGAGATCTACGACGAGACCGACAGCGGCCCGGACCTGATCGGCCCGTTCCACTGGGGGCTGCGGCTCGGCGACGAGGCCCGGCTGTGCTACGACGACGACGCCGCGCGATCACTGGACCAGGCGCTCCTGGATCGGCCGGGCGTCGAGCGGGTCGAGTGGATGGAGCGCGAGGAGTTCCTGGTCGGCGCGCCCGGCCTCTGCGCGAGCGGCCTGCTGGCCGCGATGGCGCGAGCCCTGGCGGACCCGCGCGTGCGCGCCGCAGCCGGCCGGTAGCCCGCGGACGGCCCGGCCCGGCGGCCGGATCGGCGCGGGGTCGGGGCGTGCGCGGTCACGAGGAACGGGACCGGCTCGGGACCTGCCCTATCACGAGGGACGGCCCCGTCGGGCCGTGGCTGGTCACGCGGCGAGCGCCGCGTACCGGCCGGCCCGGTCGAGCAGGCTCTGGTGGGTGCCGGCCTCGACGATCCGGCCGTGGTCGATCACCGCGATCTGGTCGGCGTCCCGCACGGTGGAGAGCCGGTGCGCGATGGTGACCACGGTGCGGCCCTCCGACAGCGCGTCGAAGGCCCGTTGCACGGCGCGTTCGGTCTCGGTGTCCAGCGCGCTGGTCGCCTCGTCCAGCACCAGGATGCGGGGGTCGCGCAGCAGCGTACGGGCGATGGCCAGGCGCTGCTTCTCGCCACCGGAGAAGCGGTGGCCGCGGGAGCCGACGACCGTGTCGTACCCGTCGGGGAGGCCGGCGATGAGGTCGTGGATCTGCGCGGCGTGGGCCGCGGCCTCGATCTCGGCGTCGGTGGCGTCCGGCCGGGCGTACCGCAGGTTCTCCCGCACGGTGGTGTGCAGCAGGTAGGTCTCCTGGCTGACCACGCCCACGACGGCGGCCAGGTCGGCCAGGCGCAGGTCGCGCAGGTCGACGCCGTCGATGGTGACCCGGCCGGCGGCCGGGTCGTGGAACCGGGTGATCAGCGCGGCGAGGGTGCTCTTGCCGGAGCCGGTCTCGCCCACCAGCGCGAGGCTGGTGCCGGCCGGGACGTCCAGGCTGACGCCGGCGACGGCGGCGGTGTCGCTGCCCGGGTAGCTGAAGGTGACGTCGGTGAAGCGCAGGTGCCCGCGGACCCGGGCCGGGTCGATCTCGACCGGGCGGGCCGGGTCGTCCACCTCGACGGGCAGGTCCAGGTATTCGAAGATCCGGGCGAACAGCGCCAGCGAGGCGGTCAGCGAGACGCCGACGTTGAGCAGCCCCATCAGCGGCCGGAAGAGTCCGCCCTGGAGGGCGGTGAAGGCGACCAGGGTGCCGATGCTCAGCGTGCCGGCGGTCGCCGGGAGGCCGGCGCTGAGGTAGATGACCGCCGGGATGGCGGCGAAGATGACGGTCATCGCGGCCATCCGCCACCGGCCGGCCAGCTCGGAGCGGAGCTCGAGGTCGACCAGCCGGGCCGAGGAGGCGTTGAACCGCTCGACCAGTTTGGGCCCGGCGCCGAGGGTCTTGCTCAGCTGCACGCCGCTGATCGACAGCCCCTCCTCGATGGTGACGTTGAGGTCGGCGAGTTCCCGCTGCCGCTGCGCGGTGATCTCGCGGCGCATCCGGGCCACCCGCCGGGTCAGCCAGATCGCCGGGGGCAGCACGACCAGCGACACCAGGGACAGCCGCCAGCTCAGCGCCACCATGGCGACGGCGGTGGCGACCACGGTGGTCAGGTTGGCCGCGATGGAGGTGGCGGTGGAGGTGACGACGGTCTGCATGCCGCCGATGTCGTTGGTGATCCGGGACTGCACCTCGCCGGTGCGGGTGCGGGTGAAGAACGCGATCGACTGCCGGTGCAGGTGGGCGAAGACGTCGGTGCGCAGCCGGTGCATGACCTGCTGGCCAGCCCGGGTGGAGATCCAGGTCTGCACGACGCCGAGCACGGAGGTCACCGCCGCGACGGCGACCATGCCGAGGACCAGCCAGACCAGCAGGGTCAGGTCGCGCTCGGGCAGGGCCCGGTCGATCACGGTACGGAGCAGGAACGGCGACGCCATCGCGATGACGGACGACGCCACGATGATCGACACGACGACGGCCAGTTGGCCGCGGTGCGCGGCGAAGAGCCGGCCGACCCGGCGCAGCGACACCTGCCGGGCCTGCGCCTTCTCGGCAGCGCTGACGGTGCGTGGGCCGCCACCGCGGCCTTCTCGGGGTGCTTCCAACGGGTGCTCGCTTCCTGTTGGAGGTAATGCTGAGGTTACCTCATCGTGAGGTAGCAACAGGAAGTACTGCTACGGTATTCCCGTGACCGGGGACGACGAGGAGAGCCTGGCCGAGCTGTTCTGGGGGGTGGCCCGGCGGCTGCGCCACCAGTCCCGCCGCACCCTCGAACCGTGGGAGATCAACCCCGGTCACGCCCGCGCCCTGGCCGTGCTGATGCGGCACGGCGCGCTGCGGCTGAGCACGCTCGCCGAGCAGCTGCACATCGCGCCGCGCTCCACCACCGAGGTGGTCGACGGGCTCCAGGAGCGGGGCCTGGTCGAGCGGCGGCCCGACCCGGAGGACCGGCGCGCCACCCTGGTCGCGCTGACCGACGAGGGGACCCGGGTCGGTGCCGCCATCCGGGCCGCCCGGAACGCCGAGGCGGAACGCTTCTTCGGCGACCTCGACGAGGCCGACCGGGCCGACCTGGCCCGCATTCTCCGTACGCTGCGCGACTGACGCCCGCCGGTCAGGCAAGCGCCTGACGCCCGCCGGTCAGGGGAAGTGCAGGTGCAAACCGGGTGCCTGAAAGCTGGCGCAACGCCGTCGGGATCGCGGGTCGGAGCGCTGCCACCACAGCGCCTGCACCGCACGCCCGTCCGGCAGGACATGCCTCGGGTCACCGGCCACCTGGGCGAAGCCGGCCGACATCAGCCACCGCCGGCTCGCCACGTTGGCCGCCTCGCACCGCGCGACGAGATGGCACAGTCCGAGATGGCGGTGCGCGATGGCACAGACCAGCTCCAGCGCCTCCCGGCCGTAGCCCCTTCCACGGGCGTCGGCGACCACCGAACCGCCGACGTGCATCTGCCGCCCGGGCTGCACGTAGAGGCTGAAGCTGCCCACCAGCCGCCCGGTGCTCCGCTCCCGCGCCGTGAACGCCGCGGCCTCCCGGGTCCAGACCGGCACGTCGGGCGGGAGCCCGGCCAGGCCGGCGACGGCGGCCTCCTGGGAGACGCCCTGCCAGTAGCGCATCTCCTCGTCCTCCATCTCGGCGAAGTCGAGGAGGTCACGGACCCGGGCGACAGCGATCTCCAACCGGGCTGACCGGATCCGGTGCGTCGCACCCTTGCAGCTGAGGCCGGGCACACCGTGCCAGGCCAGCATGGTACGCAGGCCCGACAACCGCCCGCCGGGCAGCGACTCGATCATGACGCCGAGGGTAGGGCAGGAGCCCTGATCGGCACGATGCCCCTTCCTGGTCGACCTTTCAGCCGCCGCCCCCGGCCGCGCGACGGACGGCCGTTGGACGATCACCGCAGCCCTCCCTCAGCCCGGTCAGTGGCCAGGACGACGGCTGGCGAGGATCGCCAGGATCTCCCGGCGTACCTCGTCGGTCTCGTGCACCAACCGGCGGTGCGCGAACCGCACCACCAGGATGCCGAGCGTGGCCAGCGGCGCGTCCCGCCGCAGGTCGATCTCCCGCTGCCGGCGATCGCCGTGCGTGGTCGCGCCGTCGAGTGCGAAGTCGACGCGTTCGGGCTCGGCGTAGACGTCAAGGTAGATGCTGCGGCGCCGGGCCTGGATGCGTACCTGCCGCTGGAAGGCGGGCAGGTCGGGGCCGGTGAAGACGTGGTCGTGGCCCCAGATCTCCAGCGGGCTGCGGCAGCCGGCGGCGAGCCTCGGGAGCAGCGTCCGCAACTCGGCCCAACCGGTCAGCCTCGGCACGGTCGCGAGGGCCGCGTCGACCCGCTGGGGCGTGGTCAGCCGGTCGTTGACCGCCCGGATCAGGGGAGCCGGGTGGTCGAGTGGTGGCAGCGCCGGCCACGCGTCGACCAGCGCGCTTTCCAGCCGTACGACCGGGAGTTCGCGGCGGGTGACGACGTGCGGCGGTTCCACCGTGAAGCCTCGGCGGTGGTGCACCACGAGATGGGGCCGGGTGCGCAGGCCGGAGTCGGCCGGCACGTCCAGGTGCACCGGCTCGCCCGGGGTTGCCCGCGCAGACCCCACGCGTCGAGGGCGGTGAGGCTGCTCAACGCACCCCGCCCGTCCGCGTGAGCGAGCACGGCGCGCTGCGCCACTTCGGGACTCAGCCGGGCGAGGAGGGGAAGGCCGGCGTCCGGCCCGGGCGGGACCAGGCGGGTGTCCACGTAGACCTGCGGCAGCACCCGGAGCAACCGGCCGGCGTGGCAGGCGGCCCGCAGCGTCGACTCCGGCACGACCTGGCCGGCCAGCGCCCGGGTCACCAGCCCGCCACCGCGGTCCACCAACGAGGCGGGGTGGGGTGGGTTAGCGGAGGGCGGCGGCGATGGCGTCGACGAGGAGGGCACCGACGGTCTGCGCCAGGATGGCCCGGGCCGCCTCGACGTCCAGCCCCATCGCGTCGCGCATCATCGACCAGGCCGCCCAGGTGCTCGCCACCGTCAGGGCGTCGAGCAGCTGCTCGTGCCCCTCCCCCGCCTGCGCCAGTTCCGGGCCGAACGCGAGCTCGATCTCGCGGCGCATCCGGGCGATGGCTTCCTCGCGGTTGCGCCGCAACTGGGGTGAGAAGGGCTCGCGCAGCGCGGAGGCACGGGCCGAGGGCGCCAGCGCCTCGACCATCTGGACCCGCTGGGCGCAGAACTCCGCGATCCGCCGGCTGAGGGGCCACTCCGGCGGGATCGGGCGGAACAGCGACTCCTGCCGCTCGCTGACCCGCTGCCCGGTCGCGGCGTACAGGGTCTCCATGTCCTTGAAGTTGGTCCACAGGGTGCGCAGCGACACCCCCGCGCGTTCGGCGATGCGCTCCCCGGTGGGCTTGAGGTCTCCCTCGTCGATCAGCGCCAGGTGCGCCTCGACGATGGCGCCGCGGGTGCGCTCGCCCCGCGCCGCCCGCCCGTCCACCCGTGCCGGCGCGTCGGCGTCCACCTCGATCATCTGACGGTCCCCTGTCCGGACGGGCGGCGGCGCCGAAGGAAGTTGCACCGCAAGCGTAACGACGCCCGACAGGTGCTCGGAGGCCGCCGCGACTCACCGGGGCCGGGCCGCCACGACGCCGTGGCGGCCCGGTCCCGACTGGCCTGCCGGCCGGTGACCGGCGGTCGCGCCGGTCAGGTCGTCGGGATGGCGTCCGCCGGCGGCGCGGTCGGCGCCTCGGTGAACTCCTTGACCTCGCCGTCACCGTCGTCGGTGGTCCAGGTCGGGCCGAAGTAGCTCTGTACGCCGCCCGTGACCTTGTTCATCCGCACGCCGCTGTAGCCGGCGTGCACGTCCTGGCTGTACCGGAACGGGGTGAGGCCCGGCCCCTTGAAACCGCCCTTGTGCACCGCGTCGACCAGCTTTTCCCGGGTGAGGTCCTTGCCGGCCGCCAGCAGCGCCTGCACGAAGGTGTACGCCATCGAGTAGCCGTAGACGGCGTTGCCGTCGATCGGGTTGGCTGCGTTGTACTGCTGGTGGATCTTCGTGAACGCCTGGATCCACGGGTTGCTCGCGTCGCCCGCCATCGGCAGGTAGTTGTCGGCGAGCATGCCCTCCAGGATGACCTTCTTGTCGCCGAGCTGCTTGGACAGCGTGGTGTAGTCCGCGCCGACGTTGGACACCACCCACTGCGCCTTGAACCCCTGGCCGGCGGCCTGGCCCATGGCCAGCGCGGTGAACCCGGGGATGCTCGCCGAGATGACCACCTGGCAACCGGCCGCCTTCAGCGCCCCGATCGCCGGGCCGACCTGCGGGTTGGTGGGGGTGTAGGTCTGCTTCGCCGCCACCGGTCCGAGGATCTTCTCGACGCCGACGAGGGAGTCGCGGCCGAAGTCGTCGTTCTGCCCGAAGTGGCACACCTTCTGACCGGGGAACTGCTGCTTCACGTAGGTGGCCAGGATCTTGCCCTCGACGGTGTAGTCGGGCTGCCAGCCGAAGGTGGTGGGGTACTTGTCGGGCTGGTTCCAGTTCCGGCTGCCGGAGGAGACGAAGAGGTCGGGCACTTTCTGGGTCTTGACGAACTCCAGCACGTTGGTGTGGGTGGGGGTGCCGAGGCCGCCGAGGAGCGCGAAGACCTTGTCGTCGAGGACGAGCTTGCGGACGACGTTGTCGGTGTTCGCCGGGTTGTAGCCGTCGTCCATCACCTTGTAGACGATCTTCCGGCCGTTCACGCCACCCTTGCTGTTGACGTGGTCGAAGTACGCCTTGGTGGCGGCGGAGATCTTGGAGTAGCCGGCCGCGGCCGGACCGGTGAGCGGCTGGTGGGTGCCGATCACCACCTCGGTGTCGGTGACGCCCGGGACGTTCTCGGCCGCCTGCTGCTCGTCGTTGGCGCAGGCCGACGAGCCGATCAGCAGCGCGAGGCCGGCGGTGGCCGCGAGTACGCGGTGTGCGGTGGGATACATGGTTCTCCATTCCGGTGCGACGGGGTGCGAACGGGGGTGGAACCCGGTGGCTCAGCGGCGGGCGGTCCGGCGGCTTGGCCGCAGACGCGCGGTGAGGGTGCGGGCGGCACCCTGGAGGCCGCCCGGGGCCACGAGCATGACGACGATGAGGATCAGTCCGAACACGGCGAGGGCCAGGTTGCCCTCCAGCCGCTGGGCCAGGCCCGACGGCAGGGTGAAGGTCTCGGTGATGAGGCTCGGCAGGTCCTGCAGCGCCACCAGCAGGACCGCGCCCCAGACCGCGCCGGCGAGGCTGCCCAGGCCGCCGATCACGATCGCCATCAGCAGGAACAGCGACAGGTCCAGCGAGAACTTGCCCGGGGCGACGGTGGCGGTGAGCACCGCGTACACGCCGCCGCCGAGGCCGGCGCAGGCGGCGCTCACCACGAAGGCGAGCACCTGGTTGCGGGCGACGTGGATGCCGGCCAGCCGGGCGGCCACCTCGTCGTCGCGGACGGCGCGCAGCGACCGGCCGAACCGGCTGCGTACCAGGTTCGCCATCAGCAGCATCGTCAGCAGGGCGGCGAGCAGCGCGACCCAGGCCAGCCAGCGCTCCGGCTGGAAGTACGCGCCGAGGAACGCCGGCGGCGTCTCCGTCGGGAAGCGCAGCCCCTGCTCGCCGTTGAACAGGTCGGTGAAGATCGTGGTGAGCGCCGGGACCAGGGTCGCGACGGCGAGGGTGACGCCGGCCAGGTACGGCCCGCGCAGCCGGGCGGCGGCCAGCCCGATGACCAGGCCCGCCACCGCGGTCACCGCGGCGGCGAGCAGCAGCGACAGGGGCAGGATCCACCGGCCCTGCACCGCCCGCTCCTCGAAACCCTGCTGCACCAGGGCGACCGTGTACGCCCCGGTCGCCATCAGCGCCCCGTGCCCGAGGGAGAGCTGGCCGTTGAGCCCGACCAGAACGGTGTAGCCGGCGGTGACGCAGAGGAACGCGCAGACCCGGGCGACCTGGAGATTCTGGTACGGCGCCAACTGGTTGGTCACCAGCACGACCGCCGTGCCGGCGAGCACGGCCAGAATCAGGTGGCGCAGCAACGTCGAACCGCGCGGTCCGGCGGCGCCGGGCGGGCCGGGCCACCACCGGCGCAGCGGTGACGGGGTGGCGGGCCGAGGCGCCACGGTGGAGACCTCGGGAGGCTGGGTCGCGGTCACACGTGCCTCGCTCTCACGCTGGAGAAGAGCCCCCCGGGGCGGACGAGCAGGACCGCCAGCAGCAGGACGAGGATGGCCAGCGGCGTGGTGTCGGGGCCGAGGTAGCCGGTGACGTACGACAGGATCAGGCCGACCAGCAGGCCGCCGACCACGGCGCCGGCCGGGCTGTCCAGGCCGCCGACCACCGCGGCGGTGAACGCGACGACGAAGACCAGGTCCATCGCGTGCGGGTGCAGCCCCAGCCCGGTGGGGACGACCAGCATGCCGGCGAGGGCGCCGACCGCGGCCGCGAGGGCCCAGCCCACGGTGAGCATCCGGCCGACGTTGACGCCGAGCAGCCGGGACACCTCCGGCGCGAAGGCGGACGACCGCATCCGCAGGCCGATAGGCGTCCGGGTGAACAGCAGCCCGAGCAGCACCACGACCGCCAGGACCGCGCCGAGGACCCACAGGTCGTACGGGGACATCGCGGCGATCCCGCCGAGGGACAGCGCGTCGGTGTCGAACGGCGCGGCCGCCGGCCGGTACTCGTTGCCGAAGACGATGCCGAGCACCGCCTGGATCAGCAGCACCAGGCCGAGGGCGACGATGACGTCGTTGAGCGGGTTGGCGTGGCCGACGAAGCGCATCAGCACCCGCTCGACCAGCGCGCCCAACGCGAGGCCGGCGAGGACGGCGGCGCCGAGGCCGAGCCAGTACGAGCCGGTGGCGGAGACGACGGCGTAGCCGACGTAGGCGGTCGCCACGGCCATCGCACCCTGCGCGAAGTTCACCAGACGGGCCGCCCGCCAGATGAGCACCAGGGCGAGGGCGAACGCCGCGTAGACGGCCCCGGTGGACAGCCCGTCGAAGGTGAGGAACAAGAACCGGTCCAAGCGCTGATCCTTCCTACGTGCCGGGCGGTCAGAACCCGAGGTACGCGTGGCGCAGCGTGGCGTCGTCGCGGAGCTGCGCCGCCGGGGTGGCCATCACCACCCGGCCGAGGGACATCACCACGCCCTGGTCGGCGACGGAGAGGGCGCTGCGGACGTTCTGCTCAACGAGCAGGACGGTCAGGCCGTCGTTGTCGCAGAGCCGGCGCAGCAGCGCCATGATCTGGGCCGCGACCCGGGGGGCGAGCCCGAGCGACGGCTCGTCGAGCAGCAGCAGTTTTGGGCGCGCGATCAGCGCCCGCCCGAGGGCGAGCATCTGCCGTTCCCCGCCGGAGAGCTGGTGGCCGGCGTGCCGGCGCCGCCGGGCCAGCGGCTCGAAGAGCTGGTACACCTCGTCCTGCGCCCGGCGGGCGTCGGCCCGGTCCCGGCGCCACAGGCCGCCGAGGCGCAGGTTCTCCTCGACGGTCAGCTCGGCGACGATGCCGCGTCCCTCGGGCACGTGCGCCAGGCCGCGCCGGACCAGGCGTTCGACCGGTACGCCGCGCAGGTCCGCGCCGTCGTAGCGGACCCGGCCGCCGGTGGGCCGGAGCAGGCCGGAGAGGGTGCGCAGCAGGGTGGTCTTCCCCGCGCCGTTGGCGCCGAGCACGGCGGCGATGGTGCCGGCGGGCACGTCGAGCGTGACTTCGCGCAGCACCGGCACCGGTCCGTAGCCGGAGCTGAGCGCCTCGACCTCCAGCAGGGCGCTCACGACGCGGCCCCCGGCGTCGTCTCGGCCGGCACGTCGGCGCCGAGGTACGCCTCGGTCACCAGCGGGTCGTCGCGCACCTGCTCGGGTGTCCCGGCGGCGATGACCTTGCCGAAGTCGAGCACCACGATCTCGTGGCAGACGGACATCACCAGGTCCATGTGGTGCTCGACCAGCATGATCGAACAGGCGGCGCCGGCCCGGCCGGGCAGCGCGGTGACGAGCTCGCCCAGCTCGGCGATGTCCTCGGCGCTCAGCCCGCCGGCCGGTTCGTCGAGCAGGAGCAGGCGGGGCCGGGCGATCAGGGCGCGGGCGAGGGCGACCCGTTTGCGGACGGCGTACGGCAGGGTGGCGGGGGCCGCCGCAGCGTGCTGCGCGACGCCCAGCTCGGCCAGCAGGTCGCGGGCCTCGTCGCGCAGCCGGCGTTCGTCGCGGTCGCTGCGGGGCAGGCCGAACAGGGCGGCGGCGAAGCCGGCCCGGGCGGCGTGGCTGGCGCCGGCCATCACGTTCTCGAGGACGCTGAGGCCCGGGAAGAGGCCGACGCCCTGGAGCGTGCGGGCGATGCCGAGCCGGGTGAGTCGGTGCGGGCGCGGCCGGAACGGCCGGCCGTCGAGGGTGAGCGAGCCGCTGGTCGGCGGGACGAACCCGCAGACGACGTTGAACAGGGTGGTCTTCCCGGCACCGTTGGGGCCGATGACGCCGACGATCCGGCCGGGTGGCACCCGCAGGGAGACGTCGTCGAGCGCGACCAGCCCGCCGAACCGCACGCCGACGTGGTGCAGGGCCAGGTCGATTCCGTCGGTGGGTGGAGGGCTCATCTTCACCTCTCGCAAAGACGCGGCGACGGGGGATGCGCTGGGCGACTCAGGCGAAGCGTGGGGCTGGTTATTACACCGGGAGTGTAACTTTCGAGCGGGGCTCGTCAATGGGTGCGTTACGACGCTGTGACGTCCGGGTGTCCTGGCAGGACGAGGCGTGAGCGCCAGTGGGTGGCGGTTCTCTTAAGCCGAATCCGTCCAGGACCGCGATCGCTGCGACGGTCGCATTCCAGAGCCGCTGGTCCTGGAGGTTACCGACGTCGGCCACGCCTGTCATCGTGTCGTAGCTTCGCCACCAGGAACGTCCGCACATGCCGTTGGCAGGGCAACCGAGACGACCGAATCCGCGGATGAGCGGACGTTCGCTCAGGCCTCGGCTAAGCCCTCATCAGAGGCGTCGAGTGGCTTGCGCCAGACCGACACGTGGCTCTCGCTGTCGGACGTGAAGGGCGCCCCGTCCCAGTCCGCCACACGCTGCTCCAGCGTCAAGCCGGCCAGCCGCGCCATGAGGTCGCACTCGGCGGGCCAGATGTAGCGGAAGTTGCTGTAGCCGTAGCGCGCACTCCCATCGTCCAGCCGCCGGTAGTGGTGAGAGGTCCCCTGCTGCGTGACCATGTCGTAGGTGTCGAAGCCGACGTGCTGGTCGGTCACCTCGAACGGCACCGCCGACTGCCCAGGGGGGAACCGCCGGATGCCCGGCACCCACAGCTCGACGACGAAGCGACCCCCCGGCGACAGGTGCCGGGCGGCGTTGCGGAAGCACTGCACCTGCTCGTCCTGGGTGCGCAGGTTGCCGATGCTGTTCCACACGACGTACACGAGCGAGAACTGGCCGGGGACGGTCGTCGTGGCCATGTCACCGATGACGACCGGCAAGTCCTCCGCGGGCACCTTGCGCCGCAGCCGGTCGGCCATCGGCTGCGACAGCTCGATCCCGGTCACGGAGATGCCTCGGGCGGCGAGCGGGATCGCCACCCGGCCCGTGCCGATCGCGAGCTCCAGCGCGGGGCCGGAACCCGCCAGCCGTGCGAGGAAGTCCACGGCGGGGTCGAGCACGTGGGGTGCAAACATCTCGGCCGAGATGTCGTCGTACCGCTCCGCGGTGTCCTCGTCCCACAGATCGCTGCTCGTCATGAGCACGAGCCTGCTCGCCTCCCTGCCCTCACGCCACCCATTTGTGAAGGGGCGGCGTGCTCATTCGCGAGGGCAGCCACCGCAACGGACCTGCACCGTCGCCTCTGCTGTCGAGAGAATGGCTCGATCAAACCGCACAAGAAGCGGATCATCACGGGTGTCCCTTGCACCACCCGTGCGTCAGTCACCGCCTGGTTCAACCTCCTGGGCACGGAGACCTCAGCCATGAGGACGTCCTGGGTGCCGAACAGCTCGGCGACGTGGAACTGCTCCGCTTTGATGGTTGTCCTGTTCCGGATGGAGGACTGATGCTGGCTCCGCTGCGGTATGGCGCGTTCCGATACCTGGCTGCTGGCCGGATGGTCAACATGCTGGGCAACGGTGTCGCTCCCATCGCGCTGGCCTTCGCCGTACTCGATCTGACCGGCTCGGTGCGCGACCTGGGCCTGGTGGTCGGCGCGAGATCGCTGATGACCGTGCTGTTCGTGCTCTTCGGCGGGCTGGTGGCCGACCGGATCCCGCGCCGGCTGGTGCTCGTCGGCTCCAATGTGCTGGGTGCGCTGACCCAGGCCGCGGTGGCCGCCCTGGTGCTCACCGGCGCGGCGACGATCCCGCTGTTGCTGGCGCTCGGTGCGGCCAACGGCATCGTGAGCGCGCTGGCTCAGCCAGCCTCGGCCGCCGCGACGCCGCAGACCGTGCCGCCGGAGCTGATCCAGCCGGCCAACGCGATCATCCGGCTCGGCATGAACGCGGGCATGATCGGCGGCGCTGCGCTCGGTGGCCTCCTGGTGGCCGCCGTCGGGCCCGGGTGGGGCCTCGCCGTCGACGCGCTCACCTTCGCTATCGCAGCTATCGCGTTCACCGGAGTCCGGGTCGCTGCCCCGCGGGCGAAGAGCACCCGCACGAGCATCGTCGTCGACCTCCGGGAGGGCTGGACCGAGTTCACCGCGCGGACCTGGGTCTGGGTGGTGGTGCTCGGCTTCATGATCCTCAACGCAGCCCTCGCCGGCGGCGTGAACGTGCTCGGCCCGGCCGTCGCGGACGAGACGATCGGCCGTAGCGCCTGGGGCGTGGTGTTGGCGGCGGAAACCGCCGGAATGGTCGTGGGCGGGTTGATCGCCATGCGGATCCGGGTGCGCCGGCTGCTGCTGCTCGGGGTGGCCTGCATGTTCGCCGAGTCGTTGCTGCTGTTGGGCCTGGCCCTGGCCCCCACCATGGTCGTGCTGTTGTCGGCCGGAGTGGCGGTCGGCGTCGCCGTCGAACAGTTCGCGGTGGCCTGGGACACGTCGATCGCGCAGCACATCGCGGCCGACCGACTGGCCCGCGTCTACTCCTACGACATGTTGGGGTCCTGGGTCGCCATCCCACTCGGCCAGCTGGCGGTCGGACCGCTCGCCACGGCGATCGGCACCCGCGACACGCTGCTGATCCTTGCCACGTTGGTGGTGCTCGCCGTCCTCGGCATGCTGGCCAGCCAGGAAGTCCGTCAGCTGCGGGCGACAGCCCCCGCCCGCGCTGCCGACGAAGCGCAGGGCGAGCCAGCCGACGGTGGACCGGGTGACAGCCCTGACCCGAAACCCACCGAACCAGCCGCCCGCGCCTGACCTGGCGGCGGGACTTTCTCGAGGCCAGCCGCACCGTCAGTTGGAAGAGCAGGATGAGCCGGCCGCCATGTTTCGCGGCTCACTCTTCTAAGGTCGGGTCGCCCGGGGGGATTTCACCCCCGGGCTCCCACAGAACCGTGCGTAACAGTCTCCCGTTACACGGCTCTTGTCATCCTGATCACCAGAAGCGCGGTGTCCATGCCCAGTGGGCGAAGAGCCTCGGGTACTGGCGGGTGATGCGCTGCCAGCACTGTTGGGCCTTCCTGAACGGCCGCAGTCGTTTGTACTTCTTGCGGATCCAGCGCACCAGGTAGGCGTTGATGCGTTCCAGGAGGGGCAACAGCGCGGAGCGGTAGTACGCCCCGTAGTACTGCAGCCAGCCGCGCACGATCGGGTTGATCTTCCGTGCGAGCTCGGCGAAGGTGTGGCCGATCCGCAGGTGGATCCGCCAGGCGCGGACTTGCCCGCTGATCTTCTTCAGGGCTTCCTTGCTGATCGCGGGCAGGAAGTTGGTGAAGTTCTTCCCCTTCCTGCTGCGCGCCTTGCGGGCTTGGAACGTGAACCCCAGGAAGGTGAACGACGTGTGCTCGTACGAGCCGCGCCGGTTGCCGTCCTTGCAATACACGATCTTGGTCTTGTCGGGGTGCAGACGCAGCCCGACCTCGTCCATCCTGTTCCCGAGTGCCGCCAGCACCTGGCGGGCCTGGCGTTCACTGACGCAGTGCACGACCGCGTCATCGGCATAGCGTTCGAACTGCACGTCCGGAAAAGTCCGGGCGAGCCAGGTGTCGAACGCGTAGTGCATGAACAGGTTCGCCAGCACGGGCGAGACCGCGGACCCCTGCGGGGTCCCTCGGTCCCGCTGCTGCAAGGTTCCGTCGGGCAGTTGCAGCGGCGCTTGGAGCCACCGCTTGACATACAACGTCACCCAGACGGCGTCGGTGAGCCTGGACAGCCTTGACGATGAGGTCCCACCGGACGCTGTCGAAGAACTTCTGAATGTCAAGATCGATCACCCAGTCTTTCTTCCAACACCGTTGCCGGCAACGCTGGACCGCATCCAGAGCCGACCGATTCGGCCGGTAACCGTAGGAATCCTCGTGGAATATTGGATCCACCCGGATCCCCAAGTGCCTGGCTACCACCGTCTGCGCGACCCGGTCGGCGACGGTGGGGACGCCGAGCATCCTCGTGCCGCCGCCGTGCTGTTTCGGAATCTCCACCGCTCGCACCGGAGGCGGAAAATACGTCCCCGACGACATCCGATTCCAGATCTTGTAAAGGTTGTCTTCCAGATCGGCCTCGAAGTCGGCGATGGACTGCCCGTCCACCCCCGGCGCACCCTGATTGCGCTTCACCTCACGAAACGCCTCCCAGACCTCCCACTTCGAAATCTCAAACGGCTTCGCTGGTGACTTCAGCTTGTCCATCGGCTCCTCCCGAAAAAAGTCCGGTTGACCAGACACACACAGCCACGGATGACCCGGCCCCTTCGCTCCACCCCCATTACAGGGGCTTCGGCACTACTACGAGCCGGTCCGCCAGCACGCCTCGCGACGGTACTCAACCCCTTGC
>NZ_QGKS01000229.1 GCF_003172935.1 Micromonospora sicca
GATCTTGTACTCCTCGGTGAGGGTGGTCATCGGGCCGGGCCAGGTGGCCTGGGCGACCTCGATCGGCTTGCGGTGGCCGTCGTAGGCGACGTGCAGCAGGTGCAGCACCGGGGTGTCGGGGCGGATCTGCAGGATCTCCGCCTCCTCCCGGCTGGGCTGGCGGGCGCTGATGGTGTCGGTCGCCGTGGCGTACCGGCGGCCGGTGGCCTCCTCCGCCTCCTGGTAGAGCGGCCGGCCGAACGCCTCGGCCCGCTCCAGCGAGGTACCGGCGGTGTCGGCGGGCAGGAACCAGGACGCGCCGACCTCGACCGGTGACTCGTCGGTGCGGACCAGGTGCCGCCGGCAGAGCAGCTCGGTGCCGTCGGAGACCCCGAACGCGTCGGCGACCTCGGGCGGGGCGGGGGCGCGGCCGACGGAGACGAGCTGCTGCTTGTACCGGGCGGCCAGGTCGGTGTGGTAGCCGCGGAAGCCGCCGTACCGGCCCCGGGCGAGCCGGTTGAGCCGGCGCCGGGTGCCCCGGACGTACGTACCGGAGCCGGGTTTGGTGATCAGGATGCCCTCGACCCGCAGCTGGTCGACGGCGCGCTGCACGGTCTGCTTGGCCACGCTGAACATCTCGGCGATGGCCGGGATGGACGGCAGCCGCTCGCCCGGCGCCCAGTCGCCGCGGCGGACCTGGGCCTTGAGCTGCGCGGCGATCTGCCGGTGCGGGAACTCGGCCGCGCCCGGGTTGATCTGCATGCCCGCCTCCTCATGACAGCTAGGTTCCTAGGATGCCCTAGCGGGTGTGACGGCGCCAGCCCGGACACGCCGAAGAAGCGGGCCCCGGACGAGTCGTCCGGGGCCCGCTGAGCGACAGGGGGGAGGGGCCGGCTACCAGGAGCCGGCGGTCGGGCCGGCGGAGCCGCCGCGGCGGCGCAGGTACTTCTCGAACTCCTGGGCGATCTCGTCCCCGGTCAACGGGGTGATGCCGGCGTCGCCGACCCGCTCCTCCAGCTCGCGGACGTACTCGCCCAGCTCGGCGTCCTGCTCGGCGGCGCTGCGCACCCGCTGCTCCCACTCGGCCGCCTCCTCGGCCAGGTCGGCCATCGGCACCGGCAGGTCGAGCACCTCCTCGACCCGATGCAGCAGCGCGAGGGTGGCCTTCGGGCAGGGCGGGTTGTTCGCGTAGTGCGGCACGTGCACCCAGAACGAGACCGCGTCCACCTCGGCGCGGGTGCAGGCGTCGTGCAGCACCCCGACGATGCCGGTCGGCCCGTCGTAGCGGGTGGGGGTGAGCTGGTAGCGCTGGGCGGCCTCGGCGTCGGACGCGCTGCCGCTGATCGGCAGCGGCCGGGTGTACGGCACGTCGGCCAGCAGGGCGCCGAGCAGCACCACCCGCTCGACCTCCAGGCTGTGGCAGATCTCCAGCACCTGCTCGCAGAAGGTGCGCCAGCGCATGCTCGGCTCGATGCCGCGGATCAGCACCACGTCCCGCTCGGTGCCCTGCGGGCTGGCCACCATGAAGCGCGTGGTGGGCCACTCCACCCGGCGGGTCTCGCCCTCGGCCATGGTGATGGTCGGCCGGCTCACCTGGAAGTCGTAGAAGTCCTCCGGGTCCAGCTCGGTCACCTGCCGGGCCTGCCAGACCTGCTCCAGGTGCTCCACGGCGGCGGTGGAGGCGTCCGCGGCGTCGTTCCAGCCCTCGAAGGCCGCGATGGCGACCGGGGACCGCAGCACCGGCAGCCCGTCGAACTCGGTCACGCCGTCACCTCGCACTGCTCGTCGGGAGCGGCGCCGGGACGCTGCCCCGACATCCGCCCGCCGGGCACGCTGGCGTCCCTGATGTCCTTCACGTCCGCCAGCCTACGTGCCGGCTGGGGATGCGGCCCGCCGGCCGCGCCGGTCGCGGGTCGGACCAGCCGCGCCAAACAGTCAAACCGGACTCGGTGATCCCGCTGACAGTATGTGGGAAGGCCAGCATGGCTCGACCAGGGCGCGAGACGTCGCACTAACCTGGCCGTGTGCGGACTTCGTTGCTGGATGTGCTCGCGGACCGGATCCTCATCGCCGACGGGGCGATGGGGACGATGCTGCAGGCGGCCGACCTGACCCTCGACGACTTCGAGGGGCTGGAGGGCTGCAACGAGATCCTCAACGTCACCCGGCCGGACGTCGTCCGCGGGGTGCACGACGCCTACCTGGCGGCCGGCGCGGACTGCGTCGAGACCAACACCTTCGGCGCGAACCTCGCCAACCTCGGCGAGTACGACATCCAGCACCGGATCCGGGAGCTCTCCGCGGCCGGCGCGCGGATCGCCCGGGAGGCCGCCGACGCGTACGCCACCCCGGAGCGGCCCCGCTTCGTGCTCGGCTCGATCGGCCCGGGCACCAAGCTGCCCACCCTCGGGCACGCCGCGTACGTCACCCTGCGGGACGCGTACCAGGAGAACGCCGCCGGTCTAATCTCCGGCGGCGCGGACGCGCTGATCGTGGAGACCTGCCAGGACCTGCTCCAGGTGAAGGCCGCGGTGGTCGGCTCGCATCGGGCGATGGCCGAGACCGGGCGGAAGGTCCCGCTGATCTGCCACGTCACCGTGGAGACCACCGGCACCATGCTGTTGGGCAGCGAGATCGGCGCGGCGCTCACCGCGATCGAGCCGCTCGGCGTGGACCTGATCGGCCTGAACTGCGCGACCGGCCCGGCGGAGATGAGCGAGCACCTGCGCTACCTCTCCCAGCACGCCCGGGTGCCGCTGTCGGTGATGCCCAACGCCGGCCTTCCGCAGCTGACCTCCGACGGCGCGGTCTACCCGCTGACCCCGGTGGAGCTGGCCGACGCCCTCGAGCGCTTCGTCTCCGAGTACGGCGTCTCGCTGATCGGCGGCTGCTGCGGCAGCACGCCGGAGCACATCCGGGTAGTAGCGGAGCGGCTGCACGGCGTCCGCCCCGGCCCCCGGGAGCCGCGGCAGGACGCCGGCGTCTCCTCGATCTACCACCACGTGCCGTTCGCCCAGGACGCCAGCGTGCTGATGGTGGGGGAGCGGACCAACGCCAACGGCTCGAAGGCGTTCCGCGAGGCGATGCTCGCCGCCGACTGGCAGGCCTGCGTGGAGATCGCCCGTAGCCAGGCCCGGGACGGCTCGCACCTGCTGGACCTGTGCGTCGACTACGTGGGCCGGGACGGCACGCAGGACATGCGTGAGCTGGCCGGCCGGTTCGCCACCGCCTCCACACTGCCGATCGTGCTGGACTCGACGGAGCCGCCGGTGATCGAGGCCGGGCTGGAGATGCTCGGCGGACGCTGCGTGGTCAACTCGGTGAACTTCGAGGACGGGGACGGCCCGGAGTCCCGCTACGCCCGGGTGATGCCGGTGGTCGCCGAGCACGGCGCCGCCGTGGTCGCCCTCCTGATCGACGAGGAGGGTCAGGCCCGTACGAAGGACTGGAAGGTCCGGGTCGCGAGCCGGCTGATCGAGGACCTGACGACCCGGTGGGGGCTGCGCCGCTCGGACATCCTGATCGACGCGCTGACCTTCCCGATCGCCACCGGCCAGGAGGAGACCCGCCGGGACGGCATCGAGACCATCGAGGCGATCCGGGAGATCGCCGCCCGCTACCCGGGGGTGAACTTCACCCTGGGCATCTCCAACGTCTCCTTCGGGCTCAATCCGGCGGCCCGGCAGGTGCTCAACTCGGTCTTCCTGCACGAGTGCGTGCAGGCCGGGCTGACTTCGGCGATCGTGCACGCCAGCAAGATCCTGCCGATGTCGAAGATCCCCGAGGAGCAGCGGGAGGCGGCCCTCGACCTGGTCTACGACCGGCGTCGCGAGGGGCACGACCCGGTGCAGCGGTTCATCGAGATCTTCGAGGGGGTGGACGCCGCGTCGGCGCGGGCCACCCGGGCCGAGGAGCTGGCCGCGCTGCCGCTGGACGAGCGGCTGAAGCGGCGGATCATCGACGGCGAGCGCAACGGCCTGGAGGCCGACCTGGACGCGGCGATGGCCGGCGGCCGGTCGCCGCTGTCCATCATCAACGACCTGCTGCTCGACGGCATGAAGGTGGTCGGCGAGCTGTTCGGCTCCGGCCAGATGCAGCTGCCGTTCGTGCTCCAGTCCGCCGAGGTGATGAAGACGGCGGTGGCCTACCTGGAGCCGCACATGGAAAAGGCCGACGACGGCGGCAAGGGCCGGATCGTGCTCGCCACCGTCAAGGGCGACGTGCACGACATCGGCAAGAACCTGGTCGACATCATCCTGTCCAACAACGGCTACGAGGTCGTCAACATCGGCATCAAGCAGCCGATCAACGCCATCCTCGACGCGGCCGAGCAGCACCGGGCCGACGCGATCGGCATGTCCGGGCTGCTGGTCAAGAGCACCGTCATCATGAAGGAGAACCTGGCCGAGATGGCCACGCGCGGGGTCGCCGAGCGCTGGCCGGTCCTGCTCGGCGGGGCGGCGCTCACCCGGGCGTACGTCGAGGACGACCTCCGGTCGGTCTTCCCCGGCCAGGTGCACTACGCCCGCGACGCGTTCGAGGGGCTGTCCCTGATGGACCGGGTGATGACGGCCAAGCGCGGCGGCGCGCCCGTCGTCGACCCGGAGCGGGAGGCGGCCCTGGCCGCCCGGCGGGCGCGGCGGGAGCGGCAGCGGGCGATGGTCAGCGAGGCGCTGCCGGAGCTGGACGATGCCTCGGTCCGCTCCGATGTGGCCACCGACGTAGCGGTGCCCACCCCGCCGTTCTTCGGCACCCGGGTGGTCAAGGGGGTGCCGCTGGCCGACTACGCGGCGCTGCTCGACGAGCGGGCCACCTTCCTCGGCCAGTGGGGGCTACGCGGCGCCCGGGGCGGCACGGGACCGTCGTACGAGGAGCTGGTGGAGACCGAGGGGCGGCCGCGGCTGCGGTACTGGCTGGACCGGCTGATCGCCGACCAGGTCCTCGAGGCCGCGGTGGTGTACGGCTACTTCCCGGCGTACTCAGAGGGCAACGACCTGGTGGTGCTGGACGAGAACGGCAACGCGGAGCGGGCCCGGTTCTCCTTCCCGCGGCAGCGGCAGGAGCGGCGGCTCTGCCTGGCCGACTTCTTCCGTCCCAAGGGCGACGAGCTGGACGTGGTGGCGTTGCAGCTGGTCACCGTCGGGCAGCCGATCAGCGAGTACACGGCGAAGATGTTCGCCGCCAACTCCTACCGCGACTATCTGGAGGTGCACGGGCTCTCGGTGCAGCTCACCGAGGCCCTGGCGGAGTACTGGCACCGGCGGATCCGCACCGAGCTGACCCTGCCGGGTGGGCGGACGGTGGCCGAGGACGATCCGGCGGACCTGGCCGGCCTGCTGCGCACCGACTACCGCGGCTGCCGGTACGCGTTCGGCTATCCGGCGTGCCCGGATCTGGAGGACCGGGCGAAGATCGTGAAGCTGCTGGGCGCCGAGCGGATCGGCGTGCAGCTGTCCGAGGAGTTCCAGCTGGTGCCGGAGCAGGCCACCGACGCCATCGTGGTGCACCACCCGGAGGCGAACTACTTCAACGCCAAGTGACGGCGGTGGCGGGCGGCCCGCCCGAGCCGACCGGCCCGGCCGCGTAGGCCATCCGGGACGGCGCCGGCACGGCCACCTACGGATCCGGCGGATCGACGGCCGAGAGGTGACCTCGGCTCGTAGGCTCCCCAGCCATGGGGTCACTTAAGCCGTCGGTCGTCGCCGTCCTCTGCTTCCTGGTGCCGTTCGCCATCGCGGCCGCGGCGATCTGGTGGGCCACCCGCCGACGCCGAAAGTGAAGGGGCGACCGATGGTCAGCATCGGTCGCCCCTTCAGATTCGGCACCTGCGTTCCGAATCAGCCCTGCTCGCGTAGCCACGCCTTCAGCTCGTCGACCGGCCGCTCGCCGTCGATCTCCGGCATCTCGCCACGCCGGCCGCTTCGGCAGGTCGTGGCCGCCCTGCTCGCGGCTCAGCTCGGCGAGCAGGCTCGGGTCGCCGTTGGCCGCCGCGTCGGCCGCCCGGGCCAGCCGGGTGATCTGCTCGTCTCGCACCTGGTGCCGCTTCGCCTCGTCGGCCCGGCCGCACTCGTAGCCGGTATCGAAAGCCACGTCGAACTCGTGGTCGGAACCGTAGGTCCGGCGCTGCCGGCGGACCCTCTTTCGCCGGTACCGGCGGACGTCGGGCGTGGAGGCGTGACCGTGGCCTACTCCCCCTTCACCCCGGTCCGCTCGGGTTCGGCCGTCTCCGGCCGTCTCAGCCGGCCCCTTCCGTTGATCGCTGCCGGCCGCCTGCCGGCGTGCGTCGCGGCGGGTCAGCTCGTCGAGGCAGGCACCGCGGCGGGCAGCGGGGCCACCCCACCGCGGCGAGGGCGTCACCGCGACGGTGCCGCCCTCGGTCAGCGGATGCGTGGCCGGGCTTGCTTCGCTACGCCGACTTGCAGGTCTGGTACGCCTTCCGGAAGCCGGGGTCGCTGGCCGCGTCCGGCGCGGCGGTGAACTCGCCGTCGCCGAACCCCCACCCCGCCGGCGCGCCCGTCGAGGCGTCCGCCAGCCACAGGTTGCGGCCGTTGTTGCAGCGGAACGCGCCGAGGACCCGGACATCGCCGGCAGGGTCGAGACATCCACCCTCAGCCTTCGCCTGGTCGATCTTCTGGCCCGGCTTCAGCAGGTCGCTGCATGCAGGCAGCGTGGCCGGGGCCGGCGCGGGCGCGGTGCTGCTGCTGCTGTCTCCACCATCCCCGCATCCGATCAGGGCGAGCAGCAGGGCAGTGGTGGCGGTGTGTGTGAGCATGCGGACCATGGCGGGCACCATACAGAAATCGGCCGAGCTCTCGCTGCCCCTATCGGCGCGCCTCGCGAGCCGAACGGTGGACTCTGTCCAGGCCAAGGATGCGGACGACCTCGCCCACCCCCATCTGACCTGGACAGAGGAGCCCCGGTCGCGTCCTCGGTGACCGGGGCCCCTTCGCGTCAGGCGAGGTCGTACCGGTCCAGGTTCATGACCTTGACCCACGCCGCGACGAAGTCCCGGACGAACTTCTCCTGCGCGTCGTCACTGGCGTAGACCTCCGCGATGGTGCGGAGCTGGGAGTTCGAACCGAAGACGAGGTCGACGGCGGTGGCGGTCCACTTGACCTCACCGGTGGCGCGGTCCCGAATTTCGAACACGTTCTCGGCCGAGGTGGACGCCTTCCACTCGGCGCCGTTGTCGAGCAGGTTCACGAAGAAGTCGTTCGTCAACGTCTCGGGCCGGTCGGTGAAGACGCCGTGTCGCGCCTGCCCCACGTTGGCGTTCAGGGCCCGCATGCCGCCGATCAGGACCGTCATCTCCGGAGCGGTCAGCGTCAACAGGTTGGCCCGGTCCAGCAGCAGGGTCTCCGGCGACAACTTCTCTCCGGCTCGCAGGTAGTTGCGGAACCCGTCCGCCTTCGGCTCGAGCACGGCGAACGACTCCACGTCGGTCTGCTCCTGGGAGGCGTCCGTGCGCCCCGGCGCGAACGGGACCGTGACGTGGTGCCCGGCGTTCCTGGCCGCCTGCTCGACGGCCGCGCAGCCGCCCAGGACGGTCAGGTCGGCGAGCGAGACCTTCTTCCCACCGGACTGTGAGTTGTTGAAATCCTGCTGGATCCGCTCCAGGGTCTGCAGCACCGTGGCGAGTTCGGCCGGGTCGTTGACCGCCCAATTCTTCTGCGGTTCGAGGCGGATCCGCGCCCCGTTCGCCCCGCCGCGCTTGTCCGTGCCGCGGAAGCTCGCCGCCGACGCCCAAGCGGTCAGGGCCAGCTGCGAGATGGACAGTCCCGATGCGAGCAGCTTGGCCTTGAGGTCGGCGATGTCCTCGTCCGCGATCAGCTCGTGGTCGACCGCTGGGACGGGGTCCTGCCACAGCTGCGGCTCCGGAACCCACGGGCCGAGGTAGCGCGTGGCGGGTCCCATGTCCCGGTGCAACAGCTTGTACCACGCCTTGGCGAACCCCTCCGCGAACTGGTCCGGATTCTCCAGGAAGCGCCGCGAGATCTGCTCGTAGATCGGGTCGACCCGCAGCGCGAGGTCGGTCGTCGCCATCATCGGGGCGTGCCTGACCGAGGGGTCGTGCGCGTCGGGCACGGCGTTCGCCCCCGCACCGTCCTTCGGCTTCCACTGCTTCGCGCCGGCCGGGCTCTGGGTCAGCTCCCACTCGTACCCGAACAGCGTCTCGAAGAAGCTGTTGTCCCAGGTGATCGGGGTGGGCGTCCACGCGCCCTCGAGCCCGCTGGTGATCGTGTCCTTGCCCTTGCCGCTGCCGAAGGAGTTCTTCCAGCCGAGGCCCTGATGGTCGATGGGGCAGCCCTCGGGCTCGGGGCCGACCAGGCTCGGGTCGCCCGCACCGTGGGTCTTGCCGAATGTGTGGCCGCCGGCGATGAGTGCGACGGTCTCCTCGTCGTTCATCGCCATGCGGCGGAAGGTCTCCCGGATGTCCCGGGCGGACGCCAGCGGATCCGGGGTGCCGTTGGGACCCTCCGGATTCACGTAGATGAGGCCCATCTGCACCGCGCCGAGAGGACCGGCGAGTTCCCTGTCACCGGCGTAGCGCTCGTCTCCGAGCCACGTGTCCTCGGGCCCCCAGAAGATCTCCTCGGGCTCCCAGATGTCCTCTCGCCCGAAGCCGAAGCCGAAGGTCTTGAAGCCCATCGACTCCAGGGCGACGTTGCCGGCGAAGACCAGGAGGTCGGCCCAGGAGACCTTCCGGCCGTACTTCTGCTTGACCGGCCAGAGCAGGCGGCGGGCCTTGTCGAGGTTCGCGTTGTCGGGCCAACTGTTCAGGGGGGCGAAGCGCTGGGCGCCGTCGCCGGCGCCGCCACGGCCGTCTTCGATGCGGTACGTGCCGGCGGCGTGCCAGCTCATCCGGATGAAGAGCGGCCCGTAGTGGCCGTAGTCGGCCGGCCACCAGTCCTGCGACGTCGTCATCACGTCGAGGACGTCCTGCTTGAGTTCCTCCACCTTGAGGGTCTTGAACTCCTCGGCGTAGTCGAAGTCGTCGCCCATCGGAGTGGCTCGCGGCGCATGCTGCTGGAGAACCTGCAGGTTCAGCTGATTCGGCCACCAGTCCTGGTTCGTCCTCGGCCGCCAAGTCGGCTTGGGAGCCGGGGAGGGGATTGCGGGGTTCTCGCTTTCGCTGATGCTCTCAGTCGCGGCCTTCTTGTCAGACACGTCGGTCCTTCTCCTGTCTTGATGTCTCGTCCTGTCAACTGTTTGCTGGTGCCGCGAGACACTCGGGGCACACGCCCCAGTAGGTGACCTCGGCCTCGTCGATCGAGAAGCCCTGGTCTTCGGACGCGGTCAGGCAGGGAGCCCGGCGCCCGGTCGGCGCCGTCGCTGAGACGTCGGGGCCGAGGAGCCGTCCCGGACATCCGCCGCCACCGGATCCGAGGGTAGGTGGGGATCAGTCCACCCGGCCGCAGGCGAGCAGCGCGGCGGTCGGCAGGGCGAGCTGCGCGTCGGTGTCGCGGTAGCGGGCGCTGAGCAGGTCGTACTGCTGGCGGATCCGCTCGCGCACCGCCGTGGGCTGCCGTTCCAGCGCCAGGCCGATGGTCCCGATGCCGTTTGCGGGGCCGGCCCACCAGGCCTCCGGGTCGGCGCGGTGCTCCCAGGCCAGGGTCACGCACCGCACGTCGGTCAGGCCGGCCGCCGCCAACAGGCCGGTCAGGCCCTCCTCGGTACGGGGGAAGTCGTGCTCCGGCGCCAGGCGGGGCAGGTCCGTCGGTGTCTCGACGCCGGCGGCGGCGACCGCCTCGCCCCAGAGCCGTTGCAGCGGTGGCCGCGGACTCGGCCAGATGGTGACCGCCACCGCTCCGCCGGGTCGCACCACCCGGCGCAGTTCGGCTGCTGCGGCGGCCGGGTCCGCGACGTGGTTGAGCACGAAGTTGGCCACGGCCGCGTCGAAACCGCCGGCCGAAACTGCGCTCGTACGCTGCGGCCCGCCCGACCCAGCGGGATCGTTCGTCGGCGTCGAAGTCCGTGGCGATCATGGACGGCAGGGTAGTCGTGTCTCGCCTGACCAGCCGCCCCACGACATGCGCGCGGGTCCTACCGTGCAGGGCATGATGACGACTCTGGTGGTGCTCGCGGTGGTGGCCGCGGTCTTCGCGGCCGGGTACGGCTTCGTGGCCTGGCGTGATCGGGCCCGCCAGGCCTCCGGCGAGGAGTCCGCCGCCGCCCGGGACGCCCGCGCCCGGCAGCAGCGGTACGAGGCGGAGCGGCACGGGGCGCAGGGCGAGGCGCGGCACCGCGACCGCGGTCAGTCCCCCTTCTGACCCGAGCGCCGGAGCGGCCCGGCCGGCCCCCCATCGGGTGCGCGACCGTCCTACCGTTCGGGCATGAGGAGTCTCGTGGTGGTACTCGCGGTCCTGACCGTGCTCGTGGCGGCGGCCGTCGCGTACGTCAGCTGGCGTGACCGTCGGAGGCTGAGCTCCGACGATGACCCGGAGGTCGTCCGGGCCGCCCGGGGCGAGCGGCACCGTCGCGAGGCCGAGCGGCAGCACGCGCAGAGCGACGGCTGGAACCGCGGTGGCCACGGCTTCACGGGCTGAACGGGCGAGCGGCAGTACCCGTTGGCTCCGGCGGACGTTCTGGGCCCGGACCGGGCACTGCTACGGGGTTCGCCGCTGCGACCCGTGAACGATCGCCCGCGGTGGTGCGTGATCACCGGTGGGCATCATCCGCGCGCGGTCGGGGTACTGGGCAGGGACAGTTACGAGGCCGGGAGGCAACCGTGGGGGAGAGCGCGGGACGTCGGCGGCCGGGCCCGCTCGCCGGTCTGCTGGTGGCGGTGGTGGTCGCCGCCGGCTGCATGGGGGGCGGACTGGACCAGGGTGAGCCGCAACAGCCGGGCCCGCGGCAGACCCGGCAGCCCGCCTCGCCGGGGGCGCAGACCACCCGGGCGGACGGCACCACCAGTGTCGCCGAGTTCAAGCAGGACTTCAACGACGCCGTGGGCAGCGCCGAGGCCTACTGGACGGCCCAGTTCCAGGCCTCCGGCAAGCGGTTCCAGCCGGTCCGGCGGGTGGTGCCGTACACCCGGGAGGGGGAGGTCTCCTGCGGCGGGCAACGGCTGCCGCGCAACAACGCCGTGTACTGCTCGGCCGGGGACTTCATCGCCTACGACGTGAACTGGTCGGTGGCCGCGTTCCGGCAGATCGGCGACGCGTTCCTGTTCTATCTGCTCGGCCACGAGTACGCCCACGGCATCCAGGTCCGCCTCGGCATCCGCTACAACTTCACCATCCAGCAGGAGTTGCAGGCCGACTGCATGGCCGGGGCGTACCTGGGCGACTCGGTCCGCGACGACCGGTTGACCGTCGAGGAGGGCGACCTGGACGAGTTCCGGGAGGGGCTGCTCGCGGTCGGCGACGACCCGGACCAGCCCTGGTTCGCCGAGGGCTCGCACGGCACCGCCGAGCAGCGCACCGACTCGTTCTTCCGCGGCTACGAGAAGTCCCTGGATGCCTGCGGGCTGGGCTGAGCGCGGTGATGCCGCAGGTCACGCCCGGTCCATCCGGCGGGCGGCGGACCGGGCCCGGCTGAGAGGATCGGCGGGTAGGCCCGCATCCGTCAGGAGGCTCCGCTGAGCAGCAACCATCCCGCCGCCGTGCTCTTCGACATGGACGGCACCCTCGTCGACAGCGAGAAGCTGTGGGACGTCGCGTTGCAGGAACTCGCGGCGGTGTACGGGGGCAGCATGTCCGACGCGGCCCGCAAGTCGATCATCGGCACGAGCATGGCCGACTCCATGCGGATCCTGCACGACGACCTCGGCCAGCCCGAGCGTGACCCGGAGGTCAGCGCCGCCTGGATCAACGCCCGCATCCTGGACCTGTTCCGCACCGGCCTGCGGTGGCGGCCGGGCGCGTTGGCGCTGCTGCGGGCGGTCCGCGCGGCGGGCATCCCCACCGCCCTGGTCACTTCCAGCGGCCGGCCGCTGGTCGAGGTCGCCCTCGACACGCTGGGGCGGGACAGCTTCGACGCGGTGGTCTGCGGCGACGAGGTGGACGCGGCCAAGCCGCACCCGGAGCCGTACCTGACCGCCGCCCGGCTGCTCGGCGTGCCGATCGGCCGCTGCGTGGCGATCGAGGACTCGCCGACCGGGGTGGCCAGCGCCCTCGCCGCCGGAGCCGCCGTGCTGGCCGTACCGGCGGAGGTGCCGCTGCCGCCCACGGACGGCGTACACCAGTTGGAAAGCCTGACCGCGGCGGACCTGGAGCTGCTGGCGGCGCTGCTCGGCGAACCGCCGGCCTGACCGCGACACGAAGGGGGCCCCGCCGGGTCGGCGGGACCCCTCGTCGTGTGCGGGGTCAGTCGTGGGCGATGGCGCCCAGCACGTTGATCCGCGCGGCGCGCACCGCGGGCAGCACCGCGGCGATCACGCCGATGATCGCGGCCAGGACGAGGAAGACCCCCATCTGGCCCCAGGGCAGGATCAGGTCGGTGATGCCCTCGTCCTTGAGCGCCCGGACCACCGCGGCGCCCAGGCCGGTGCCGACCGCCACGCCCAGCAGCGCCCCGAAGATCGAGATCACCACCGCCTCGACGGTGATCATGCGCATGGTCTGCGCCCGGCGCAGCCCGATCGCCCGCAGCAGGCCCAGCTCGCGGGTCCGCTCCAGCACCGACAGGGCCAGGGTGTTGATGATGCCGAGCACCGCGATCACGATGGCCAGCGCCAGCAGGATCTGGATCATCCGCAGCGGGGTGTCCAGCTGGCTGGTCTGCTGCTTGATGAACGCGTCCCGGTCGGCCACCGACACCTCCGGGCTGTCGGCCAGCAGCGTCTCCACCCGCGGCTGCACGTCGGCGACCTTCGCGCCGGGCGCGAGCTGCACGAAGCCCTGGATGGGCTGCGGGATGGCGAAGTCGGCGGCCGCCTGCGGCGGCAGCAGCACCGGGTTGGTCAGCTCGGAACTCTCGTAGATGCCGCTGACCGTGTACGTGCGGGCCTCGCCCCGGGACAGCTGCACCGTGACCTGGGAGCCGACCGACACGTTGCGCGACTTGGCGGTGTCGGAGCTGAACAGCATCTGATCGGGGCCGAGCCGGCTGATGTCACCGGCGGTGGCCTTCGCGCCGAAGATCCGCTGCAGCGCAGCGACGTTGCTCGACGCCGCCACCCAGGTACGGGTGCCGTTGACCGTGCCCATGTCGCCGTACTCCCCGTCGACCAGCTGGACGCCCGGGATCGCCGCGGCCTTCTCCAGCACCGCGGGGTCGAAGCTCGGCGGGCGCGGCCCGCTCTGCGCCCCGGAGATCACCAGTTCGGCCTTGATGGTGTCCGCGGCCAGCTTGCTGATGCTGCCCTTGGCCGAGTCGAGGATCACCGTCACCCCGGTCACCAGGGCGATGCCGACCATCAGCGCGGCCGCGGTGATCGCGGTGCGGCGCGGGTTGCGGCCCGAGTTGAGCCGGCCCAGCTTGCCCGGCACCGACCAGGAGAAGAGCGCGCCGAGCAGGGAGACCACCGGCCGGCTGATCAGCGGGGTCAGCAGCGCCACCCCGATGAAGGCGAAGAGCACGCCGCCGAGGATGGTGGCCAGGGTGTTGTCGCCGGCGTGACCGTCCAGGCCGAGGAAGAGCAGCACGGCGCCGATCGCGGTGACGATCCCGCCGGCCACCGTGACCTTGGTCAGCGGCCGGTCCGGGGTGGCCACGTCCTGCATCGCGGCGATCGGCGGGATCCGGGACGCCCGCAGCGCGGGCAGCAGCGCCGCCACCACGGTGATCACCAGGCCGACGCCGAAGGCGCCGATCACCGCCGCCGGCGGCACGCCGAGCCCGGCCAGGCTCAGCCCGCCGGCCAGCTTGCCGAACAGGTACGCCAGCAGCGCGCCCACGCCGATGCCGGCGGCCAGCCCCAGTACGGAGGCGATCAGGCCGACCGCGATGGCCTCCAGCACCACCGAGCCGATGATCTGCCGCCCGCTCGCCCCGATGGCCCGCATCAGGGCCAGCTCCCGGGTGCGCTGGGCGACGATGATCGAGAAGGTGTTGAGGATCAGGAAGGTGCCGACCAGCAGCGCCACCGCGGCGAAGCCGAGCAGGACCTTGTTGAAGAAGGAGAGCGCCTCCTTCAGGCTGGCCGCCTGGTCGGCGGCGGCCTGCTCGCCGGTCTTCACCTCGTAGCCGGCGCCCAGGGCGGCCGACACGTCGTCGCGCAGCCGCTCGGCCGACACGCCGTCCGCGGCCTGCACACTGACGCTGCTGAACGTGTCCGGCTTGCCCAGCATCAGCCGCTGCGCCACCGGGGTGGTGAAGACGACCTCGTTCACCCCGCCCATCGAGTCCCGGCCACCGCTGTAGCCGAAGACGCCGACGATGGTGAACTCCTTCTTCGGCTCCAGGGTCAGCACACCGACCCGGTCACCGACCTTGACCTTCGCCGCGTCCGCGAGGGCCTGGTTGATGACGATCTCGTCGTCGGCCCGGGGCTCCCGGCTGCCGTCGCGGAGCTGGATCAGGTCGTTCTCGCCGACCCAGTTCTCGCCCAGCTGCGGCGGACCGAACGAGGTCACCACCTTGCCGTTGCTGCCGATCAGCCGGGCGCCGTCGGCGTTGACCAGGCCGGTGACGTCCGTCGCGCCCGGCACCTTCGCCTTCACCTGGTCGACCACGGACGCCGGCACCGGGGCGGCGACCTGCTCGCCCTCGGCCTCGCTGAGCTCGACCTTCGGCTTCGCCGAGACGATCACGTCGATGTTCGAGTACCCGTCGGCGAAGACCGCGTCGAACGACCGGCCCAGGGTGTCGGTCAGCACGAACGCGCCGGAGACGAACATGACGCCCAGCACGACGGCCAGGCCGGACAGCAGGAGGCGCACCTTGCGCGCCAGCAGACTCTTCCACGTGGCGCGGAACATCAGCGCGCCACCTCGGCGGGAGTGTCGAGCTTCTTCATGGTGTCCAGCACCGTGTCGGCGGTCGGCTCCACCAGTTCGGAGACGATCTGCCCGTCGGCCAGGAAGATCACCCGGTCGGCGTACGCGGCGGCGGTCGGGTCGTGGGTGACCATCACGATGGTCTGGCCGTGCTCGCGTACCGAGTTGCGCAGGAAGTTGAGCACCTCCGCGCCGGAACGGGAGTCCAGGTTGCCGGTCGGCTCGTCGGCGAAGATCACCTCGGGGCGGGCGACGAGGGCCCGCGCGCAGGCCACCCGCTGCTGCTGGCCGCCGGAGAGCTGCGCCGGCCGGTGCTTCAGCCGGTCCCGCAGTCCGACCGTGTCGATCACCGTGTCGTACCAGGCCGGGTCCGGCTTGCGGCCGGCGATCGACAGCGGCAGCAGGATGTTCTCCTGGGCGGTGAGCGTGGGCAGCAGATTGAACTGCTGGAAGATGAAGCCGACCTTGTCCCGGCGGAGCTTGGTCAACCCGGAGTCGCCGAGCCCGGTCACCGTCGTCTCGCCGATCGACACCGTGCCCCGGGTCACCGAGTCCAGGCCCGCCAGACAGTGCATCAGCGTCGACTTGCCCGAGCCGGACGGCCCCATGATCGCGGTGAACCGGCCGCGCTCGAACTCCGCGGTCACCCCCCGCAGCGCGGCGACCTGCGCCTCACCGCTGCCGTACAACTTCCACACCTCGTTGGCCCGGGCCGCGGCCTGCACCTGCGGACCCACCGTCGCGGTCACGTCATCTACCTCTTCCGTCTGCCTGCTTTTTCCGCACCGCCCCCGCTGGCCGGTGCGGCAGTTTCCATCCTCGGCCCGGCGGCTGGAGGATCCGTCCACCCCCGGACGTATCCGGTGCCGGAGATCGCGCTGCGGGTCGGCCCCGATCCCGACTCAGGGTTGCCCCTGACCCGGCCGGAGTCGACCGGTTTCCCGCACCGCCGGGACGTCGTCGTCGACGCCGACGCTAGGGCCTGACGTCGCGTCATGGTCAACCCCGCCGCGCCGCCGATGGTCACGGTAGGTGACAAGGGCAACTGCGCGGCCGGGCCGCCGATCACGCCCCCGGACGCACCAGACCCGTCTCGTACGCCAGCACGACCGCCTGCACCCGGTCGCGCAGCCCCAGCTTGGTCAGCACGTGCCCGACGTGGGTCTTGATGGTGGTCTCGCTTACCGACAGCGCCCGGGCGATCTCCGCGTTGGACAGCCCCCGGGCGACCTGCACCAGCACCTCACGTTCGCGCTCGGTCAGCGTCTTGAGGGCCTTCGGCGGGCTCGCCGCCGGGTCGGGCAGCGCGTCGGCGAAGCGGTCCAGCAGCCGCTTGAGGATCCGCGGCGCCACCACCGCCTCCCCGGCGGCCACCGTCCGGATCGCGGTGACCAGGTCCTCCGCCGGCACGTCCTTGGCCAGGAACCCGCTCGCCCCGGCCCGCAGCGCGCCGACCACGTACTCGTCCAGGTCGAAGGTGGTCAGGATCAACACCCGGACCGGCAGCCGGGCGTCGACGATGGCCCGGGTCGCGGCGACCCCGTCCATCCGGGGCATCCGGATGTCCATCAGCACCACGTCCGGCAGCAGCCGCCGGGACAGCTCCACCGCCTCCAGGCCGTCCCCGGCCTCGGCGACGATGTCCAGGTCGTCCTCCGTGCCGAGCACCATCCGGAAGCCGGTACGCAGCAGCGGCTGGTCGTCGGCGAGCAGGATCCGCACCGGCCGCGCCGGCGCAGTGCTGTCGGTCATCGGATCTCCCCGTCGTGCTGCTCGTGCCGCCCCGGCCCGCCGGGCCGACGTCGTCCGTCGTGCCGGCGTCGCCCGCGTCGGCCGGTCACGCGAGAACCACCCCGACCGGCTCCAGCGGGATCCGCGCGTACACCCGGAAACCGCCGCCCGGCCGCGGACCGGTCCGCAGGATCCCACCGTAGAGGGCGACCCGCTCGCGCATGCCGACCAGCCCGTGCCCGATCCAGTCGGGTGTCGGACCCGGGCCGCGCCCGGTGTCGGTGACCTCCACCGCCAGGGGGAACCGTCGGCGAAGGTGAGCCGGACCAGCGCCGTCGCCGTCCCGGCGTGCTTGAGCGCGTTGGTCAGCGCCTCCTGCACGATCCGGTACACGGTCAGCGCCACCCCCTCTTCCATCGGGCCGGGCCTGCCGTCCACCCGCAGCGTCACCGGCAGGCCCGCCTCCCGCACCTGCTCGACCAGCGCCTCGATGCCGGCCAGGCCGGGCTGCGGGCGAGGTCGGCGGCCGGCTCCGCGTCGGTACGCAGCACGTCCAGCAGCCGGCGCAGCTCCCGCAGCGTGGCCCGGCTGGTCTCCTCGATGGTGGCGATCGCCTCGTCCGCCGTGTCCAGGTCCCGGCGCAACACCCGGCGGGCGCCGGTGGCCAGCAGCTGCCCGAACACTTGCTGAAGGCCGACCACAGGCGGCCGATGCCGAACCACCCTCCCC
>NZ_QGKS01000225.1 GCF_003172935.1 Micromonospora sicca
CCACAACCAGTACCGCGTCAAGAAACCCGACGAACCAGGCGGCGTCCGCCACGACAGACCCGCCACGATCCGGCTCTACAAGCTCAGCCACCAAACTCCATGATCAACTTAGGCTACGCGGCATTGGTCCATGGCCGATCGTCGTACCGGTCCTACACGTCCTACCCGTCCCCGTCCGACTACGCTTCGCCAACCCCGTCCCGCAGCGGCGGCGGAAGCGGGTCCTCCGGTGGCGGCGGTGGCAGTCGATCGGCGCGACCTCGGTGGTCGCCAGCTAGCTCGCCCGTTGCCTACACCTCTGACGAGGTCGCGGCGCTGGACCGCTACCGCAGCAAGGTCGAGGCGGTAGGACCTCGGACCGAGTCGTACGACCTGTTCCTCTGTCACGCCTGGGACGACCGGCGTGAGACCGCGACTGAACTGCACAACCTCCTCGAAGCCGAGGACGTGTCGGTCTGGTTCAGCGAGAAGGACATCATCCTCGGCCAGCCGTTCATGCGGGAGATCGACAAGGGCCTGGCCAAGACGCGCATCGGTCTCGCCCTCATCACGCCCGCATTCCTCAGGCGTGTCGAGCGCGGCGGGGTGTCCGAGAAGGAACTCTCGGAACTGTTGTCGCGTGACCTGCTGATCCCTGTCGCGCATGGGGTCACCTACGACGAGATTCGGTCGGTCAGCCCGCTCCTCGGCTCCCGCAACGGGCTGAGCACAGAGGAGGACTCCATGGAGGACATCGCCAAGAAGATCGCCGAACTGATCGCCGTGTAACGTCCCGGCGCTACTGGACGGGTAGTGACTATGATCCACCATGGCGTACCAGGTCGTCGGCCCGCCAGCCGTTATCCGGATCTGCCGCCGAGCGGGCGCCAGTGCGGACGAGGCTCTGTCACCGTTCGAAGACGTGCGGGCTGGCGCAGGGTCATGTCCCGGGCCGCTGTTGTGCCGAGACCGGTGCCCCTGCGGGCTAATCGGCGCGCCCGATGGTGAGGTTGCTGTTGGCCGGCTTCGTGCGCAATGCAGCCCGAAGCTGTGGATGCTGCTCCAAGTCGGATCGCATCTCGGCCACTGCCGCGTGCCGGCGGGGACCGACTGGAGCAAAGTTGAAGCCAGTGTCCTGCTTCGGCAGGGCGGCGATGCCCGTCAGAGCAGGCCGTCGTCGAAGCGCATCTCGAGGCTGACCTGCCAGTACTCGGGATCCGGGCAGGAGCCGAGTCGGTCATCAATGCCGACGCCAGTTCCCGGTAGTGGATGGGATAGAGCCAGATCCATCCGGTCCACGGCGGGTCTATGCCCAGCGCGCCGACGCAGCCCGTTTTGCCGTAGCGGGCGGAGGGGTTGGGCGCGGCCTTCATGGTGATCAGGAGGCGGAGTGTCGTGGGCCGGGTCAGGACCGGGCTTGGGTATCGGCTGCGCGTTGGGGACCGTCCCCCAGAGGGGTAGCTGTTCCAGCGGAACCACCTACATTGCTGTGTGAAGCCTTCCTTGCGCATTCAGTGACATGGATAGTCTTGCGTCGGAAGAATCCGGGTACCAGTTACGTGGCCGTTCGGCTCGCGGTCGATGGGGCATGTCGCGCCAAGCTTGTGAGGAAGTCGAAATGGGCGCAGTGCTCCAGTACTGCGTTGTCGACCGCGCTGAGCTGGCCGTATTCATCGAGAAAGCTCGCGCGTAGGTCTGGGCGGTGGGGCCAGACCCGAGTGGCGAGTCGCACGAGGTCGCGGGCGGGCAGGTCGTAGCGGCTGTGCTCGAAGTCGATTAGCCTGACCGCTCCGTCGTCGCCGTAGATCATGTTGCGGGGCATGAAATCGAGGTGGCACGGAAAGGCAGGCAGCGGCGCCAGATCTCGAAGGGCTCCCATATGGGCGCGTACCTCAGCCCGGCGGGCGGCGGCGATGCGGTCCCCGGCCTGGTGGATCCAATACTCGGCCCGTTCTGCAAGCCAGGAGGCCCAGTCCGGTTGGAGGCGGGGTGGCCCGGCGGCGTGCAGTGTCTTGATTAGTTGTCCTGCCTTCCGGTACGCCTCCTGCTCGGCCGTGGGTTCGAGTTGCCGCTCGGTGAGCGGGACTCCCGCTACGGCGGTGATGACGATGGCTGGTGGGCCGTCGGTTGTCGCGAGCAGTCGGGGGCCTTGTCTCCGAGGGCGGGAACCCAGGTCCGGTAGGCCTGGACTTCCTGGTTGTGGCGTTCCGGGCTGCGATGGATCTTGATAATTACGTCTCCATGAGCGGACGTCGAGGCACGGAGCACGCGAATGCCAGCATGCCCGGGGTGCGAGGCCACGGGTTTGGCGTCGGCGTCGAGGAGCCGTTGGCAGAGCGCGAGGTGAACGTCGAGGTCAGTCATGTCGGGGGCGAAGGTGTCGGGTGTCGTTGTGGCTGACGAGTTGCCAGATGGTGCGGCCGAAGCGGTTGGTGGGCCGCTGCCATCGGGCGATGGAGGCGTGGTCGGTGACGAAGCCGAGTCGCAGGCAGGCGTTCCGGGGGAGGCCGAGGAGCAGGGTGTGGGCCGCCTCGATGGTTTCGCCGTGAGCGGCGATGAGGATTCGTTCACCATCGTGGCGGGCGAGGATCCTTCCGAGTGCTGTTGAGGCCCGGTCGAGGTATTCGTACCACGTGTCGGAGCCGGAAGCGTACTGGCGGTCTGGGCTGTGCTGAGGCGGCCCCTGGAAGGAAGTTTTGATGTCGACCCAGGGTCGGCCGTCGGCGTCGCCGTGGTCAGGGCCGCGGAGGTCCGGGTCGATGGTGGCGGCCAGGTGCAGGGCCCGAGTGATGATCTCGGCGGTCTGGGTGACGCGGAGTCGGGGTGTGGCGTAGAGGGCGGCATAGGGCTGTTGGGCATGTTCGGCGGCCAGGCTGGCGGCGAGTTGCTCCGCCTGCTTCCGGCCGAGGTCGGTGAGCCCGGTGCAGCCCTGTTCACCACCCACGATTCCGGCGACGTTGCAGGCGGCTTCGCCGTGGCGGGCGATGACGAGTTCGGTTGTTGGGGCCATTCGGGGGTTCCTTCTCAGGTCAGCTCGGCGAGGAATGGGTCTGGCCAGGGTCGGACGGTGGGCCAGGGGTGGCGGTAGCCGTTGCGGCCGAGATATCGCAGAGTCAGCAGGTGGTGCAGCTCGGCGTACCGTTTCAGGTCGGCCAGGCTGCAGATCTGGGGCGCGACAGCGAGGCGGTAGGCGCGGAGACAGCGAGTGGTCGACCGGTCGGCGAGGCGGCCGTAGGTCATGGATGCGGTGACCAGGAGGCCGGCTAGGTCGTAGCCGAAGGGAGCGAGCGTCAGGTCGTCGAAGTCGACGACGGCGACCTCATTGCCGTTCGCAAGGTAGTTCCGAATGTTCGGGTCCTTGTAGAACGTCACGAACTCCCCGGCTCTGTCGAGTACGGCGTCGATGACCGATCCGTGGATGCCCCCCGCGGCTGCGGCGTGGTGTAGCGCCGCCTGACGCGGGCTGGCGAAGTCGGGGATCACGAGTCCGGTCGAGGTGATGTGGGGTTGATCGAGACGGGCGGTCCGAAGTTCAGATCGGTGCGCGGCAGCGTGGAGCCGGCCGAGTGCTGCGGCGGTCCGCGGAAGGTCGCCCACTTTTGGTGTGTGCCCCGGGAGTCGTTCGAAGATCAGATGTCGGTTACCCCGGGCGAGGAGTGCGGGCAGGCGTACGCCGGAGCCTAAGCCGGCTAGCCAGGCGTGATGGGCGGTAGCGGCGGCGCAGCGTTCCGGGTCGTCGTACCGCTTGACGAAGGGGCCGCCACTCATGGCCGCACCGCCACGGCGTATCTAACCGTGGACCGGGTCGTGTAGGGCGGTGGGGCCAGCCGCTGCTGGAGGGCCGCTGCGAGGGCGGGGATCCCGCCGGTCAGGGTGATCCGGTATTTGGGTGTGGTCGTGAGATGGCGGGCGAGGTGCGTGGCGTCCGCGAAGTGGAAGACGTGTTCCTCGTGCTGGACGTCGATGACTCTCAGCTTGGTGGCGGCGATGGTGTGCAGGTTGCCGCTGTGGAAGCTCTCGTAGAGGCTCGGTCGGCTGGTGGCGTGCGGGTCGAGGCCGGCGGCGTGGACCAGATGGTCGAGGTCGGCGTAGCTGTCCAGCGACTTGGTGACCAGGACGGCTGTGCCGCCGGGGCGTAGGCAGCGGGCGATCTCGGTGATGGCCCCGTCTGGCGTCGGCGAGTGGTACAGACAGAAGGCGGCAACCGCAGCGTCGGCCATGCTGTCGGGCAGTGGCAGGTGGTGAAAGTCAGCGCAGACCACCGAGCCCAACGCACCAGCGTCCCCGAGGCGGTCGCGGGTGGTGTGGAGAAGCGCGGCCGAGGCGTCCACGGCAACGAGCCGCCGGGGCCGGAGCCGGTCAGCCAGGCGCAGGGTTGTGGTACCGCGCCCGCAACCGACGTCGAGCACAGCGGCCCCGGTCGGGACCCGGGCGGCGAGCAGGTCGGCGATCGTGTCGGCGACGTCGCTTCCGCTGATCTTGGCGCGATGCAGCGCGTGGGTACGGTCGGCGAGCCGGCCGTTGCCCCGGTAGAGGTCGCCGTGGACCAGCGTGGGGTCAAGGAACGGGTTGGCCGACATTCGTCGCCTCCCGTTCCGCTGCGGTCAGGTCACGGGCTGGTGCTCGTCGCGGACGCGTTTGATTAGTTGGGTGGCCTGGTGGCGGCTGGTGAGGGTGATCAAGCGGACGTGTGGCCCGTGCTCGCGGAGCAAGTTCCGGACTCGCGGGCGCATGGTGCGCCGGTAGCCAAGGATGTAGCGAACGAAGTTCCAGGTGATGCGGTCGTAGACGCCGTCCTGCTGGTGTTGCCCGCCGCGGTATCGCCAGCGACGTTGGGCGATGCCCCACAGGCAGGTCATAGCTGGCAGGTCGAGGAAGATCACGGTGTCGGCGGCGGCGAGCCGGATCGGCAGAGTGCCGGCATAGTTGCCTTCGATGATCCATCGTTCGCCAGCGACGAGCTTCTCCTGCTGGGCGGCGAACTCGTCCTGCGGTAGCGGCTTCCAGTGCTCGTCGTAGTAGGTCGCGTCGAGGTGAGTCAGGGGCGCGTCGAGGATCCGGGCCAGCTGGCGCGCGACGGTGGACTTGCCGCTGCCGCCGCAGCCGATGATGGCGATCCTGTCCATGGTTCTCCAGGGTAGAGGTGTGGTGCGCTCGTCCGGTGGCGACACGGTGGGTCATAGCAGCACCGACTCCGGGTGATGTAGCAGGTCGGTGAGCACCCCGAGCTGGGTCGAGAGTCGAAACGGGTCGAGGTGCCGTAGGCACCCCGCGATCAGGCTGGCGTGGTCGTCGGTGCCGGCGATCTCGCTGAGCCAGCCGGTGCGGTGCCTCACGTCCGTGGCGTGGCGGACGATCAGCGACGGGGGAACGAGGGCGTCGGCGCTGCGGACCTCACCGGGCAGCAGGGGCATGCAGCCAGCGAGAACGGCTTCGAAGATCCGTTGGGTCATCTGCCCTGCTTTGGCGTACCGGCCGGGCAGCAGCAGAACGGTGGCCAGCGCGTCGGCGTAGATCGCGGACACCCTGGGAAACGAAACGCGGCCGATGAAGTTCAGATTCGGCCAGCGTCTGGTGTCGGCCCACTTGCCCGCGATCAGGTGGGGCAGTTGGGCGGCGGCCGGCGCGAAGTACGTGTCGAACATGTGGTCGCGGTCGTACTGGTTACCGACGTAAACCAGTGGGGTGCGGCGGGGCAGGGCCGCCAGCCCAGCCGGGTCAGCGGCGTCGATAGCCGTGTCGGCAACCGGGAAGTGGAGTGGTACCGCGCCCGGGGTCGGGTGCAGAGCGGGTTCACACACGGTGACCTTGCGGGTACGGCGAAGGGGGTCCGTGGTGGGCAGCCGGCGGTCCTTGTCCCACAGGATCGTTGGAACGCCGACCTGGTGGGTGTAGTGGTCAAGCAGCTCGACCTGCCGATGCAGGTCACAGGTGTGGCCGGGTCGCCCGCAGACGGTGGTGTTACGACCGGGAATTGGCCAGCGCCATTCGAGGAACAGCGCGTCGATATCGGGCAGGCCGACATCCCAGCGGTAGTGGCCGGTGAGATCGTCGCCGGCCTCGCACAGGTCCCGGTTCGGTTGAAGGAAGACGATGTCGTGGCCGGCCGCACAGAGCCCGTCGACCAAGGTCCGGCGGTGACTGCGGCCTCCGTCCGGGGTGTCGATGATGCCGGGACCGAGAAATCCCCAGAAGCTGTAGCCAATTCTCACTTGGTTACCCACCAGCCTTCGATGAGCAGCGCGTCCAGGCCGGACTCGGTGAGGCAGCCCAAGGCCATCTCTGGTGTGCCGCAGATCGGCTTGCCCTTGATGTTCAGCGAGGTGTTGATCAGCACGGGGTGGCCGGTGATCTCGCCGAAGCGGGTGAGGACGTCGGTGAGGAAGGGGTTCTGCTCGCGGGTGACGGTCTGGACCCGGGCGGTGCCGTTGACGTGCACGATCGCGGGCAGCCGGTCGCGGGTCAGATCGGTCACCGGGGCCGCGAGCGACATGTACGGCGAGGGTTGGCGCAGCCGGACGTAGTTGGCGGCCTTGTCGGCGAGGAGCACGGGGGCGAAGGGCCGGAACGGTTCGCGGAACTTGACGGTGGCGTTGAGGCGCTCGACCACGCCGGCCTCCAGGGGAGAGGCGAGGATCGACCGGTGCCCCAGGGCCCGTGGCCCGGCCTCCAGCGCGCCGGTGAACAGGCCCACGATCGCCCCGTCGGCTAACTGCCGGGCCAGATGGTGGACGGGTTCGGCGGGACGGCTCGCGTGCAGTCCCACTCGCGGTGCGGCCGGTAGCGCCAGGTCGGGATAGGCGGGGCCGAGGTAGCAGTGATGGCGGATGCCGGTGGGTGGGCGGCCGGTCACGTCGAGCCAGACATGGGCGGCGGCGCCGATCGCGGTGCCCGCGTCGCCGGGGGCGGGCGGTACGTGTATCTCGTCGACGATGCCGGCCTGGGCGATGAGGCCGGCGGCTACGCAGTTCATCGCGACCCCACCGCCCAGGCAGAGCAGCCCGGAGCCAGTGAGCCGGCGGGCTCGCGCGGCGAGATGCAGCATCACTTGCTGTGTGCGTTCCTGCAGTGCAGCGGCCAGGTCGGCATGCACGGGCTCTACCGGTGCCGTCGGTAGGCGGGGCGGGCAGGTCGCGGCGGTGAACGTGGGTGTGACCCGGCCGTACCGGCTGGCGAGCACCCGCAGGGGGATCAGCGCCGGGTCGAGGGTGAAGCCGTCGGCGGTGAGCCGGATCGCCCGAGACATCACCTCCCGGAACCGGGCGGGGTCGCCAAGGGCAGCCAGCGCCATCACCGTGCCTTCCTCGTCGCCGCGCCGCCAGCCGAGGTGTTCGGTAACGGCTCCGTAGGCGTAGCCGAGGGAGGCCGGGTCGTCGATCGCGTGCGCCAGGTCGAGGCTGAGCCGCGAGTTTCGCTGACGGGCGTGCCAGGTGGTGGTGGTCTGCAACTCGCCGAGGCTGTCGACGATCAGGACCGCTGCGTCATCCACACCGGCGGCGGCGAAGGCGTACAGGGCATGCGCGCGGTGGTGCGGCACCGGCTGGAGTTGTGCGCGTGGGAAACGCTCGGACAGGTCTCGCATCCGGGCCTGGTAGCGGCGGTGGACCGTGGTGAAGCTGCGGGCCCGTGGCACGGCTCGTGCGCGGCTGGCAGCCTGCCGCAGATGGGTCGGCAGTTGGCCCAGCGCGCGTAGGTAGCGGCGTCCGTCGAAGTTGTACGCGACCGTGGTCACGTCCGACGGCGACAGGCCGGCTTCGGCGAGCAGCCAGGCGACACCGTATGCCGGGTACGCCTTGCTGTGCTTGACCCCGTCGAGCCGTTCCTCTTCGACGAAGCCGATCAGGTGGCCGTCGACCAGTAGCGCCGCCGCCGAGTCATGCGTATACGCGCACAGCCCAAGCACCACATCCGCGGTCATGCCAGCTCCGGCGCTGCGAGGGCCGGCCGGGTGAGGTGCTGGTACCAGGCGACGAGAGCAGCGCCGAGCGGCCCTGGGGTGTCGTGGGCGACCTTGCGGGCCAGGTCCCGCTCGCCGAGCTTCCATGTCCGGTAGCTGGTCAGCACTTGCCCGAACGTGTCCCACAGGGTGCCGTCGGACAGGTCGCCGTCGCCGGAGATGACCTGCGCGAGAACAGCGTCCAGCCTGGGCCAGTCGACGCCGATCGGATCCATCTGGGTGACGGCTGGTTCGTGGTGGAGACACTCGGCGGCGGCCGGAGCGTGATCGGCGTAGAGGTGCAGCGAGTCGACGTGGTGGTGGTACTCGCCGACCTCGACACCGAGCCAGCCGGCCATCAGCTCCTGCAGGAGCGTGGTCGCGAAGATGTCGTATGGGAAGCCGAGCCAGAGGTCCTGGCTGCGCATGCTGGTGTGCATCTCGAGCCGGTCCTGCCGGATCAGGAACCGGTACCCGAGAGTGCACGGCACGTCCCGGTAGCCGTGGTGGTCGCGTGCCGGGTCGTAGATCTGGACGACGGCTTGTCGGGAGTCTCGGTCGGCGGTCAGCTTCCGAACGACCGCGTCAAGCTGGTCGAGGCTGCCGCCCCACTGGCGGATCCGCGGCCCGTACGCGCCCTGCAGGATTCCGTCGTCCGCGTAGCGGCGCAGGTTGTCGTTGAAGTCGAAGATCCACGGGTCATCCGAGCCGGATAGGATCCACAGCGCCTCGGCGACGGCGAACGCCGGGTTGATGATGCGCGCCGGTGGCACGGAGACCAGGCGCCGGCGAGGGTTGGTCAGGCACAGGTGTGCGCCGACGACCTCGGTGGTCATCATGTCGCGTGGGCAGGCGATACGGCCGTTGAGGAGCACCGCCTGGCTGGTGGCGGCGAAGAGTTCGCTCGCAGAGTTTGCGGTCAAGACGATCATGACAAGGGTTCCTTCGGTCAGGAGGTGAACGCGGCGAGTCGGTCGCGGGAGAGGTTGACCAACCAGGCGGACTGCCGGGCCATGCCCTCGTGCAGGCCGACGGTGGGCCAGTAGCCGAGCAGCCTGCCGGCAAGGGTCAGGTCCGCGGCCGTCGAGGGAACGTCACCCGGCTGGGCGTCGGCTACCTGGACCGGAATGTGCCGTCCGGTGACCGTGGACGCCTCCTGGATCGCGCCCCGCATGGAAACGCTCGCTCCGCCGCCGACGTTCACCACGGCGCGTGGGGTATCTACGTGAGCGGCGGCGATCGTCGCGGCGACGACGTCGGTGATGTAGGTGAACTCCCGCCGTTGGCTGCCGTCGCCGGAGAGGGTGACCGGCAAACCGGTATAGGCCGCGAATAGCAGCCGGCCGATGGCCATGTCGGGTCGCTGCCGTGGCCCGTACACGGTGAAGTAGCGCAGGGCTGTCACGCTGAGCCGGTTGTCGGGGCGGCACGCGTAGGCCACACAGAGCTGCTCGGCGGCGAGCTTGCTCACTCCGTACGGGGAGACCGGGCTGGTCCGGTCGTCCTCGCGGCTGGGCCGCTCCGCCGGACCGTAGACGCTGGACGAGGAGGCGTAGACCAGCCTCCGTACACCCGATCGGACGCACGCGTCGAGCAGCCGTTGGGTGCCGAGCACGTTGGACTGTGCGTAGTCGTGAAATTCCACACCCCAGGAGGGCCGGACGCCTGGCCGGGCAGCCAGGTGGAACACGATGTCGCAGCCGTCCACAGCGTCATCGAGCCGGTCGGTGGCCAAGTCCCGGCAGAGCGGTGTGAACAGCGTGTTGCCGGCTGCGGCTGCCAGGTTCTCACCTGCGAGGGCGTCCTGACCGAGCCGGCGGCGGTCGAGGCCGACCACTTGCATGCCTCGGGCCAGAAGCGCGTCGACCACATGTGAGCCGATGAAGCCGGCCGCGCCGGTCACCAGCACCCGCGCCGTCATCGGCGACCGCCGGTGTGAGCCGGCTGCGGCGGCATGCGCTGCCACACGAAGGTCAGCAGAGGCGGGTCGACCCCGAAGACCGTGGCCCGGCCGGTCGCCGCCACGCGGGGCTGAGCCGCCGAACCGGGCGCCCCCGTGGTACCTGCGGAGGCGTGCCGCGAGACGTACACGGTCATGACGTCACCGTCTGACGAGTTGCGGTTGATTCCCGCTGCTCTTCCTGGTCGTGGCGGACCTGCGACACCCTCGCGGATGCGCCAGGCGGATCCGCCGCAATCTCCCTGAACCGTTCACCATTCGGCTGCATCACCAAAGCCCCCAAGGTCATCTGCTGGATAGGCGCGGCGGCGGCGAGCGGGGTCGCGCGAGCTCGCTCCAGCCGACACCGGTCGCCGCCGCCGTCGCCCGGGGCCCAACGGCCTGGCCGCTGCGGCACCGACCGTCACATCCCTCGATGAACAGGCTGGCTGCGGCGCCAGCCCAGATGAAGTGGTGCGCCGTCAGCCGGTGTCAGCCGACGCCGCTGGTTCCGGGAGTACGACGACTGCCGGCCCGGCGATAGGGTGCGGACATGACTACCGACGCTCGGCGGGCCGGCGAGTGGACCATCCACGGCGAGCGGGTCGTCGACGACACCCGGCGAGCGGTGCTCAGCATCGCTGACGTCGAGTTGCCGGATGGTGTCCGTTTCGAGCAGTACGTGCTGCGGGTGCCGTCGGCGGCGATGGTGATCGTTCTCGACGATGCCGACCGGGTGCTGATGATGTGGCGGCATCGGTTCATCATCGACCGCTGGGTGTGGGAGCTGCCCGGCGGCTATCTCGACCACGACGAGGATCCGGCCGTGTGCGCCGCTCGGGAGGTCGAGGAGGAGACCGGGTGGCAGCCGAGAACGATGGAGCCGCTGCTGGGGTTCCAGCCGATGGTCGGCACCATCGACCAGCAGAATCTGATCTACCTGTCCCGGGGAGCGGATCTGACGGGCGCGGCGCCTGACGTCAACGAGGCGGAGCGGATCGGCTGGATCCCGCTGGGCGAGGTGGAGCAGCGGATCAACGCTGGGGAGATCGTGGGCGCCGGGTCGGTCGCCGGCCTGCTCGCGGTCCTGTTGGCAAGAGCGACCGGGCGGATCTAGACAGCCTGGATTGCCGGCTGCACCCGGTCGGAGAACTCCTGAACGGCGGCCAGGCCGGCGTGCGGGGCGAGCCGGTCCGCGAGTGTGGCAAGGTAGCCACGCGCCCGCTCCGAGCGAAGCCCTAGGGCTGCCTCGGCGGCCTGGCATCCCACCACGCTGGCCTGCTCCGGGTCACCAGCCTGCGCGTGGGCAAGCGCCAGCAGCGCCAAGTTGAACTGCCGCCCTCGGGCATAGGCGCGGCCGTCCATCTCCAACGACCGCACCGCGAAACGGGCCGCCGTCTCGCCACGGCCGAGAGCAGCGAAGCAGTGGCCGAACTTCGCCGACAGGTATGCCTCGTCGAAGTACCCGATCCACTGTGGCGCGCTGGCACGTTCCGCGCGATCGAAGGTGCGTTCGGCGCGGTCCAAAGCCGCCGCGCACGCGGCTTCGTCGCCGCCGACGGCATGGCCCTGCGCCTCTAGGACGGCCGATTCAGCCTGGATGGCGGCGATGCCGGACTCGGCCGCCGTCCGTCCGGCTGCGCGCGCCAGGTCGACCGCTTCCGCGGACGCGCCGAGGTAGGCCGCCTGGTGACTCATCGCGGCGAGGATCTCCGCGCCGAGGGGTCGATCGCCTGCCGCGGCTGCCATCCGCAACGCCTGGACCATGTACCGCTGCGCCAGGCCGTGCAGGCCGACGTCGTACGACGCCCACCCCGCGAGCTGGGTGGCCTCCGCCGCCGCCGAGAACAGCATGGCACCGGTGCCGGCGTCGAAGCGGCCCCGCAGCAGAGCCGCCACCTCGGTGTCGAGGAACCGGACCAGCCCATCCCGGACGTGGCCTCCGCCGTACCGGTTGTCCAGCGTCCGATAGACGCTGGTGATCTGTCGGACGGTGTCGATGTCCGGTTGACCGACGAGGCGATCGCCGTCGCCGACTGGCCGCTCATCGAGTCGCACGGTCAGCCAGCGGAAAGCCGGCGCGACGAACGCCGCCGCGCTGAACCCGGCCCCCACCAGGAGATCTCGCCGTTGCATGTCTCTCCGCCAGAGCTCCGCCGCGACCTCTACACCGTGTCGCCAGTCCGGTGCGAACTCTAGCCCGCCCAGCTCGTCGAGAACCGGCGCTGCGACGCTTGCGGTCAGTCCGCCGCTGTCGGCTGACGCCTTCGTCAGCAGGGCGCACAGCTGTCCGCCGGCGCCGAGGGCGGCGTCGAGCAGCGCGGCGACGGAGGCGCTCGGGCGCTTGGCGCCTGCCTCAAGGTCCCACAGGTAACCGTGGGAGCAGTGCACCTGCTGTCCGAGACGGCGCAGCGACAGCCCTCGCTGTTCGCGTAGCTCCCTCAGACGCGGCCCGAAGGTCGGGTTGACGGCGACGTTCTGTCGCGGCATGGCGCGCTCCTCGGAGCGAGATCATGGTGGCCGTAGCCGCAGTGTCCGGAAACGACGGTCTGGCTCGACGGTACCGCTTGTTCTGCGACCACGGGACCACGAAACGTGTCGGCCGCCGGCCGAACGCCAGGATCTGCCGCCGCATCTCACTTTGTGAGACGGGGTGGCCATGCCGGTCAAGATTTTTCCACCGATCCGTGCGAGGAAATTCATGCTGACTGAGACCGATGCGGGTTGACCGGTGCTGACGCGTCCTACTGGGTCCGGAAGGGTCATGATCGGTTGCTGGTGAAGCTGGTTGACAGGGTGCTGCTGGCGGAGGCGTACTGGATGCACGCGACCGCTTGGCGGTCTGCCTACCGGGTTCGATCGGCCGATCTGGTGGCGCTCCTTCGGAGCGTCGCCTGTCGTTCGGGGCCCGGGAGTCGGCAGGCCGTCAAGGGTCCTGAGCGACAGGGGGACCGCCATGAAGGATCTTCTCCCGGCCGAATAAGCCGGTGCGCTGCCCCAGCCTCGCCGTTCGTGGCTGACGGGATCTGCGCTTCCCCTGTCCACGAGTCGCGCTGGGCCCAGGCCCGGGTCTGATCGCGTCGGCTCGCCCTCTCTCGCTGGACGAACGTCTTCTGTACGCCGCCGGTCAGGGTCACTGACTGCTGGCGCGGCATCGTGGCGTATTCGTCTGGTCGTTCCGGGTTCGGGACGGCTCGTTGCTTGACAACTCCACAGTGAAGTCCCACCTGCACTGCTTGGCTCCCGGTTTGGGGGCATTCCGCGACCGCTGCCCATCGTGCCTGCTGGGGCGCGAGTCCTGTGGTTTCACCCGACGCCGCGCCTGGCCGGCGTCGGCGACATCTTCAACGAAGGAGTTCCGTTGTTGTATCCCGTGCTTTCGACCGCCGCCGTGGCCGGTGACGGTGACAGTTCCCGGCTTGACCCCCGTTCGGGGGTCGGGCTTGCCGTCCGGGTTGGCGTCGGTCTTCAGCCGGACCCCCGGACGGACCCCTGGTTCGTTCTCACACCGCAGGTCAGCCGGTCTGCCAGCGGCGGCTGGTTGTCCCGCGACAGACCCGTCCTGGTCTCGGGTCTCTCCCCCCTGGGCAGGACGCGTGCGTATCGGAGAGGAGGTGACCGTGGATGGATGATCCGGTTCTGCGGGTCCAGTCGCAGTTGACCGGCCGGGACCGGGTGCTGCTGGGCTGGCTCTACGACCACGGGGTGCTGACCTCGTTCCAGATCGCCCACGCCCTGTTCCCGTCGGTGGACTTCTGCCAGCGCCGGCTGCGCACCCTGTACCAGCTTCGGCTGGTGGCGCGGTTCCGCCCGCAGCGCGCCGACGGCGGGTCGTTCCCGTACCACTACGTCATTGACCAGCTCGGCGCAGAGGTCGTTGCGGCGGGCCGGGACGAGCGGCCACCGCGCCGCGATCACGCCCGGGTCGAGCGGCGGCGGTGGACGTCCAACCGCACCCTGGCACACCGCCTCGGGGTGAACGGCTTCTTCACCGAACTGGCCGGCCACGCCCGCACCCACCCCGGCGCTGACCTGGTCGAGTGGTTGCCGGAGTCGGCGTGCCTGCGCGCCGGCGCGTTCACCGGGCCGCAGGATCCGGGCCTGGTGCGCGCGTACCAGCCGCGGGTCCGCCCGGACGGCTACGGCCTCTGGGCCGAGAACGCCGTCACGGTGCCGATCTTCCTCGAGTACGACACCGGCGGCGAGCAGCTTTCCGTCCTTGCCGGCAAGCTGGTCGGCTACCGGGAGCTGTTCGCCACGATCGGGCGGGCGTGGCCGGTGCTGTTCTGGCTGCACTCCGCCGCCCGAGAACGCAATCTGCGCCGACTACTCGTCGACGCGCCGCTCCAGGTGCCCGTCGCCACCGGCGCCCGCGATCACGCCGTCACGGCGGGGCTGTCTCCCGCTGAGGCGGTCTGGGTGGTGGCCGGCGGAGGAGGGCAGCGGCGGCAGCTGACCGACCTGGCCGTGTACGTCGCTGGTGGCTTGGGTTTTTCAGGGGAGGCGCCGTGATGGGTGCCGGCGGTCAAGGGGTCACGCACTGTACCTCGCATGGGCGCAGGACAGCATCATTCAGCCACTCCCGCCGGTCTGTCAGCCGCGCTGCGGCAGACGCTGACAGACCGGTGAGAGTGCCGGATCGTTGCGATAAGGGCGGGCTGGAGGTACGGTCCCGCGTCCGCTGCGACCGGTCCGCGACCAGCGCCTGGTCCCTTCTCTTCCCCGTCCCGGACCACGTTTCCGGGACCGGCCGCCAACTTGTCGAACTCTTCCTGGTTGGCAGGGGAGCCTTCGCCACCGTCCGGTCCGGGGAGAGGGTGGTCCGCCACGACCCCACCAGTATTTGACCCGGACATCGGTCTGCGGACCAGTCGGGTCGAGGGAAGCGTCCAGATCATCATCATGCTCGCCATCGGTGGGGCGGCCGGCGCGGCCAGCTTCACGCACGTCCACAACGTCGCCGCGGTCCACGGTCAACCGGGTTGGCTGGCCTGGGCCGACGCGATCGTCCTCGAGTTGATGTCCATCGCGTCCGGGCTGGAGTTGCGGCGCCGTAAACGCGCGCACACCTCGGCGGTGTTCCCCGCGAGTGTGCTGGCTTTCGCGGTCACGCTGTCCCTCGCCGCGCAGGTCGTCGAGGCCGAACCGTCGCCGGTGGGCTGGATTGCCGCGGCCGTTCCCGCGCTCGGCTTCCTCGTCATGGTCAAGATCGCCCTCGGCTACACCAGCGCCGCGTCCGGGACCGCCGCCTCCCGGCCCGCGGAACATTTGCCAGACCGGACCGCGTGGACGACGGATGACAACCCGTCCTTTGCCACCGTGGAGGAACCGTCCGTGGTCCGGACCGTCCGCCCATCAGGTACCGGCCATCAACCGGGCGGACCGGACCGTCGTCGTCGCAGGGCAGGCCGTGGAGGGTCCGCCCCGCACTCCCTTGACGTGGCCGAGTTGCTGCCGGCAGCGCGGCATGTCCGGGATCGACTCGTATCTGACGGGCGGGCGCTCAGCCGGGCTGCACTCGCCGAGGCCCTCCGTCGGTCGGGTCACACCGTGTCCAACGCCCGGGTGTCCGAACTTTTGAAGATCCTCAAGGCCGAGGCGTCCTCGGTGCCCGGAGCGCAGGGCGACCCGCCATGATCGGCTCCGACTTTGGCATTACCAGTGCTGGGGAGTCGGCAGCGAACTGCGGACGCCAGCCCGTGAGACGGTGCGAGAGCGGCACTGCCAGCGACGTCTCCCGGACCACGCCCACCGACGCCGCGGGGCCCGGACATCCGCAGAATGGTCGGGAGAATCTTGATCATCGGCAGCTACGTGATCCCAACCGAGCGTTCCTCCGACGCCAGGACAGGCCTGAGAGGCGGTGTCGACGGCGTGCACTTGTCAGGTGTGAACGGCTCGTTGGCCGGCGGGTGGCCGATCGTCGGACGGAGGCGCCTGGTCGGACGGGTTTGCCCAACCGTGGCTTGTGGTCGTACTGCCTTCCGCCCGCTGTCCGTCAGACGATCGGAAGTTGAGGTGGCGGTGTGGCAACGAACCACGCCGTGGCTCCGCATCCGTGTGGATACGTCACCTCGCAGACCTGGACGTGGGCCCTGTCAAGCTGCCGGCACCGCGCCGACGGTCCATCGCGTTTCGGCAGCCAGTTCACCGGCTGTCGCCTGGCGTCAGCGGTGGACTGCCTTTTATGGACCGGGACGATGGCCCGCACCGCGCCGGCGACGGCGGGCCGTGGAATCTCCGGCTCCCGGCAGCTGGTCGATGACTTGATCTGTTCGGAAAGTCGAGCGTCACTCGTGCCGGCCGCCATCCCGGCGGACCCGACAGCGGTATTCCCCACCGCTGGCCGGGATGGCGGCCACCCGAGCCGACATTTTCTGCGAGAGGCAAGAGCTGATGACGCAGCCGCACCGCCGCCCTGTACCCCGTGAGGTCTCCGACGTCCTGCTGTGGCTGCTTGCTACTGACGTCGCCGCAGCTCGCTTCTCCGACCCGCACGGGCCGGGCCGCTGCGCTAACCTGCGCTGCACGGGCCGGCCATACCCGTGCCAATCGGCACGCGACGCCCACCGCTCCTTTCAGGCCGCCATCCGACCCTGGCAGCTCGCCGGAGGCCGTACGCGGGTCACAGCCGCGCGGTTCGCCGGTTGGTTCCGGCCCACCCCAGCGGTGGCACCCGCACAGCGGTCGCTGCCGTCACCGCGCGCTGCCTGACAGTCGGCACCGCCACATCCCACACGTTGCTGCCCTGCCCAAATCCGCTGCCGAGGACGGGCAGGTGTGGCACCACCATGTCCACGTCCGCGGGCAGTTGCGGGGGCCTTCCAACGCCGACGGCCAGCCGTAGCGCACCTGAACACAGCTACTCAAAGGCCCGATTGGGACGCCTGCAGCTCGGTGAAACCGCTACCTCATCCGTGACGCCGCATCTCCGACCGCGCCCACCCGTCATCCGGCGCACATGGGGCGGTGGCGGTGCGGCCGCCTGAGCCCTTCACGAAGACCGGAGATTCACCCGCCATGAGTATCGAAGCTGTCTCCTGGGCGCTCAACGAAGCGCCCGACGTTCCACCGCGATGTCTCGCCGTCCTGATCGGCCTGGCCAACCACGCCGACGCCGGTGGCCGTGCGGCGTTCCCCTCCCAGGAACGTCTCGCCCACTACGCCCGCAAGACCGTGCGATCCGTTCGCCGCGACCTGGACGAGCTGGAACGCCTCGGCCTCATCCGCCGCGGCGACCAACGTCATACCGCGTTTCTCCCCGCGGACCGTCGGCCCGTCGTCTGGAACCTCGCCATGCACCTGTCCCTTATACACATCTGACGCTGCCGACGAA
>NZ_QGKS01000329.1 GCF_003172935.1 Micromonospora sicca
TCTTCGGCAGCGTCAGATGTGTATAATCGACAGCTCATGGACTGTGCTCGTCGGTCCTGGTAGCTACCGTCGGCGCCGCACCGAGCCGCGTCCTTGTAGTCAGCATGTGACAGTGCGAAGTGGAAGCGCAACGTTCCACGGAAGAATTCTTGCCAGAAGTGTTGACTTCTTTTACCGAAACCTGTACGAGTTGCAGTGCGGCGTCACGCAGTGTTGCAGGACGGAATCAGGGAGTGTTCGGATGGCAGAGGACATCGGATCGACCGTGCCGCGCCGGCAGCTCGGCCGGCTGCTGCGCCAGTTCCGCACCGAGGCCGGCGTGACGCTCGACACCGCCGCCGAGGCGCTCGAATACAGCCGGCAGAAGATCTGGCGCATCGAGTGCGGTCTGGGCGCGGTCCGGCTGCTCGACGTCAAGGCGATGTGCGAGCTGTACAACGTCTCGGCGGAGATGACCGAGGCGATGCGCGGGCTGGCCGCGGAGACGAAGTCGAAGGGCTGGTGGCATGCGTACGGGGACGCGGTGCCGAGCTGGTTCGAGCTGTACGTCGGCCTGGAATCCGCCGCCGCCTCCCTTCGCCAGTATCAGGAGACCGTCATCCCCGGGCTGCTGCAAACCCGGGAGTACATCCAGGCGCTGGCGCGCATCGACCAGCCGTCGGCGAACGATGAGGAGCGGGAGCACTCCGTGCAGGTGCGCCTGCAGCGACAGAACCTGCTGACCCGTCGGTTGCCGCAACCGCCCCGCTTGGACGCGGTCATCTCCGAGGCCGTGCTGCGACGGCGAGTCGGCGGACAGACCATCATGATCGGGCAGCTCAACGGGCTCCTCGAAGCGTCCGAGCGAGCCAACGTCTCAGTGCGGGTGGTACCGCTCGCCGCCGGGCCGCACATCGGGGCCGTCGCCGGCTCGTTCGTCATCCTGGGATTTCCCGCCACCAAGGGCGGCCGCGCCGCCCCTGAGCCTTCGGTCGTCTACAGCGAGTCGCTCACCGGTGCGCTCTACCTCGACAAGCCTGCCGAGCTGCGGGCCTACGAGGAGGCATTTGCGAGTGCGGCTCAACTGGCGCAAGGTGAGGCAGAATCGAGGGACACGATCAAGAAGATCATCGGGGAGATGCGGCATGACTGACCTCACCGGAGCTATCTGGCGCAAGAGCACCCGCAGCGGCGGCAACGGCGGCGAGTGCGTCGAGGTCGCCACCAACCTCCCCGGAATCGTCGCCGTCCGCGACTCCAAGGACACCACGGGACCGATGCTCACCTTCACCCCGCAGGCGTGGGCCGGCTTCATCACGGCCGCCAAGCGCGAGGGTCTCGTCAGTTGAAGTTCAGCTTCGACGTCGGTATCCAGGAGCGACACCAGGTGACGTTCTCCTTCGACCAGTTCTGGGGCGGATTGTCGATCACGGTCGACGGAAGGGCATGCTGCGCCAGCAGGAGGTGAGTCTGCCTGCCGCCGGCCGTGGTTACGCGGGACGTGTTCGCCGAGTCACACCACGATGCCGCCGCCGTCGATCGTCAATCGCGTCGGGTTGCTGCCCGGGCATCTCGCTGCGGTTCCGATGGACCGGCTGCTGAAGCAGGAGCGAGTGCACCCGCGCTCGCCGGGGTCCCGGACAGCGCTCCCCGTCGCCGTACCGGACACGCGCCGGCTCTCGCGGGGCCGTCGTGGTCGGCGCGGAGCCGGCCGCTCGCCAGCAGCAGGTCGCAGAAGACCGGGCGTTGCCGGGTCTGGTGCCCCTTACCGGTACGCGCTATTTTGGACTGCCCGGGCGATCGATATCACGAAAGAGAGTTCTTCGTGGCACTCGATAGTAGACCTTTTCGCCCTTAGGAGTCATCACCAGTAGCTCCATCCATTCCTGATCCACTATGCGCGCCTCTTCGAACCAAGGTTCTTCCGCATGCTCCACCACATCGCTGCGCCCAACCATACTCATAACAGCACTCCTCGCTATCCTCGGACGTCTTCCAGTCCTTTTCGCTGCAGCGGCACGCTTCCATCTGCCGCCTGCCTTATCCGAAAGCGCTGGATCGCGAGATCCAACGCTTGCGCAAACGCGGCGCCGAGAGGAACGTCATAGGTTTCGTTGAAGACTCCCACTGCCAAAGTGTCGACACACAGAAATCCAACGATCTCCCGATGAGCGTTGCCATGGGAGTTCGCGCTTTTCGACCGGCCAATCGGCCAGACGATAGTCGCTACATAGTCGAACTTCCGCTCCTCAATGGTCCGTTCATCCCAATGCGAGTTCTGATAGCCCTTCGCCAACTGGGCCACCAGGTCGTTAGAGAAGAAGTAGGGAGCGTTCCCTGTGAAGATCTGACGGAAATCGGTGTTGTTTCCGATGCGGTCTCGATCCGCAGGCTTCGCATCCTCTAAGTCAACGCTCCGACCCACTGTTACAACTTGGATGTCATGACTGGCGATATCCGTCGATCCTGCTGTAATAATCTTGACCGAGGCCCGACACGGGGCGTCAGTAATGAGACTGAAGGTCTCGGCGATCAGCCTGAGCGACTCCCGAAGGTGAAGGAGAAAGGAACCTTCGGAGCCGTCGCCTTCAATCATGATCCAAGACGCGCCCGCCAAGCTGGCAAAGGCCTTCCGAGCCGGAATCATCGCTGGCGCATAACGCGCCTCCCGTCGATACCGACCTTCAACCCTCAACAGCAGGAGAAGCAACACCGTTACGAGCAAACACACGTATACAGCCAATATTGTCGCCGGAATGTCGGCATTTCCCGTCAGAATGATCGCCCCGATCGTTACGATCGGTGTCAAGATCGATACTAGAGTGCCGAGATGGCTCAACATCGACCACAGTTTTGAGCCACTGGAGGTTGTCCACGCCGATGTGAACTTCACGCCACGCCCCTTCGCCAGATCGATTCATTGACGCCGGGAAGGTTTCAGTATCGATCCACTTCCGACAGAAGTCAATCGACTCCGCTCAGTGAGCGAGGGGTGCGGGCGTTGGGAAGCGGGAGCTTCCACCCGATCGTTCGATCAAGGTCGTGCCCGTCTTGCCGCGGGAGCGGACGGGAAATAGCGGGTGACCGCGCTGCTGCCGACGCGGCTCCCGCTCTGGTCCGCGAGGGCGGGCTCGTGCGGCAGCCGGCACAGCAACTGCTCGCCGGTCGCGAGAGCCAGCCCGGACGAGCGCTCGTCCAGGCAGACGTGGCATCGGGTCCGCCAGGCCTTACGGCACACCCGGTGGTTGCCGCACTTCCGGCATTGGTGGACGTCCGCGCCGCTGCCTAACGGCAGAAGATTGAGGGGTTCCAGCTGGTCGGCGACCAGGGCCGCGCACGCGTGACAGTGGACGAACCACGCGATGTCCGGGCCGCGGTGGCGGGAGTTCGCCCCCCGAACGGCTTCGCCGCAGTTGACACAGGCACCTTCAGTAGGCTGAGTGCCGCTTTCCACTCGACTCGGTCATTCGCCCGAATCGACGCGGTCCAGGATGTCGACCGGGTCCACACCGGCTGCGATTGCCTGCGGGGTGCCGCGTCGACCCCCGTCCTCCCACGACACCTGGCTGTAGCCGTCCCATCGCTTGTCGAGCTGGACTGGCACAGCCTGCTCGTCCGGTGTGACGGTGAAGCCGCAGCCAATCGCATTCATCTGCATCCAGATCGCGTTCACGATGTCCGCGTACTGCTCGTCGCTGACGCCGCCGAGGCGAACCGTGATCTCCCGCATCTCATAGCTCCCCACTGTGATCGTCCGATGTCAGGTCAGCCGCAGGCCCGGGCACGCGCCACCACCGTGAGCGTCTCGGTGACGCATCCAGAACACAACGTCAAGGACCCGAAGTCGGCTGACCACCGCTGGCAAGTCAGCCTCCGCGTGCAAGGCTCGAAGGCGCTGCGCCAGGACGCCGCCCTCCTCGCGGAGCTTGCCGTGCAGCCACTCCCAGAATCCCGTCCCGGTGCCGAAGGCACAGGACACCACGTCGTCGTACACGGGCACGAGCTTCGGGCGTTTGCGGGCTAGCAGCTTGCCGGCGATGACCCAGCCGATGCCGTCTGCATTGCGCAGCATCCGCCATGCGTTGTCCGCGTGGCCACCCTCCACGATGAGCGGAAACGCCTCGTGAGCGCCCAACTCGACGTCGACCGGAATTTGCGCCAGTTCCGCCGCAAGCTCCCGGCCGAGCTGCCCCTGCAGCAGGTCGAGCGCCCGATGCGGACGCACCTGCACGCTGAGCAGTTGCACCGCGATCAAATCCTCGGCGGTGACGGTATTTGCAATCTCCGGACGGTCACCGCCGCCGCCGAGTCGCTCGAACTGCCCGCCGGCGAATGCCGCATCACCGACCGCCAGGAAGTAGCGCTGAAGGTCGGGGACTGACCGAGGATCATCCAGCACGGCCAAAATCTCGGCGAGTGTCACGGGCTGCGTCATGCTTCTCCTCGGGATCACCTGGGCTGGCTGTTAGCGACGAACGACAGGAACGGGCTAGGCGTCCCGCTCCACGACACGTGCAGGGCTTCCCGGGCGCGGGTGCTGGCGACGAAGAGCAGGCAGCGCTCTCTGAGCATGTCGCTGTCGTGCTGCAACTGATCGACCTCGCTCGGCGTGACCTCCTTGCTGAAGGGGACCGCCTTGGCCGTGGCCCCCAGCACCGCGACGCAGCGGAACTCCAGCCCCTTCATCGCGTGCATGGTGGCGAGCCGCACCCCGTCGACGTCCGCGCCGGGCTGGTCCCGTACCCGCACGGCAAGGATTCCTGCAGCGGTCAGCTCGTCGTACGCGCTGCTGAGGACTGTGTTGAACCGCGCGCAGACCGCGACCTCGCTCGGCTGGACGCCCTGTTCGAGCCACTCCCCCACCCGCTTGACGAGTGCCGTGACCTCGGCCTGGGACGTCGGATACCCCACCGCCTGCGGCCGCCTGCCGTGCAACAGCGACCGGTAGCCGGTGAGGCTGTCCTCGCCCTCACCGCCGAGGTCTTCGACCCGTGACCCGACGAGCACTCCGGTGGACCAGGACAGGATCTCCTCGGTGCTGCGGTAGTTGATGCGCAGCCGGCTGCTACGCCCGGCGACGGAGATACCGAGGGCGCCCAGCGACACCCGGGAGTCGTAGATCCGCTGGTGCGGGTCGCCGGTGATGAACAGGTCGTCGGGGCCGGGCGTCACCGCGGCGCGCAGCACCCGCCACTGCGCGGGGTGCAGGTCCTGCGCCTCGTCGACCACCACGTGGTCGAACCCGTGGACGGTCAGGTCGGCGTCGTCGAGCAGTTGCGCCGCCCTCGCGCACACCTGCAGGTGCGTCATGGTGCCGGCCGCCGACAGCTCGGCCGAGAACATCTCGACGGCGTCCCACACCTGATCGCGTTGCCGGGCGCCGAGGGCCGACCCTCTCCCCCGCCGGCTGGCCGCACGGTACTCCTCCCGGCTCCGCACGTCCTGCGCGAGGACGACGTGCCGGAACTCCTGGGCGAGGAACTGCTCGGTCCAAGGCAGGTTCAGCCGCCGGCACACCCGCCGCCAGACCTGCCGCTCGTCCGCATCCCCAATCGGGGACGGCGCTCGGCCGGCGAGGGTTCGCACAGTGCGGTTGGCGAAGGCGTTCACCGTGGTCACCTCCACCCGCGCCAACTGCTCCTCGTCGCCGAGGAGCAGCGCCAGGTTCTCGCGCAGCGTCGCCGCGAGGGCGTTGGTGTACGTGGTGAGCAGCACCCGACTGTCGGAGGACCGCGAGAGCAGGTGCTTGACCCGGTGCAGGGCAACCACCGTCTTGCCCGTGCCGGGTCCGCCGGTCACCTGCGCCGGCCCCTTGTACGACACCCGGTACGCGACCCGCCGCTGTGACGGGTGGAGGAACACCCGCCAGGCGGCGAACGGCTTGTCGAGGATCTCGGCCAGCTCGTCCGGCCGGGTCACCAGCGTGATGCGGTTCCTGGTGTTGGCGATCGCCGTCGCCAGGCTCTCGCTCGGCTCCGGGGTGGCGTCGGCTGGCCGGCGTTCGGCCACGAGGTCGCGGTACACCTCATCGGGCGAGAAGCCCTCGGCGAGGTACTGCAGCACCTCGAACTGGTCCTCGGGCAGCAACGTGCCGAACGCTTCGAGCTGCGGCTTGTTGATGATCGTGCGCACCGCTCGCAGCACCTGGTCGTCAATGCCGAGGTCCCGCAGCACCGTGTCCGAATGGCGGGCGAAGAGCAGCGTCGGCGCGTCCGCCGCCGCTTTCTCCAGCGCCGGCGTGAGCTGCTCGATGGCGACGACGTTGCGGACCTCCAGGGCCCGGGTCGCCGTGTTCACCGTGTAGAGACGCTTCGCCGCCCAGGTGTACGCGCCGTTGTGCGGCACGACGCTCAGCAGGAGGAAGGTGTCGCTGCCGTCGTCCGGGGCCAATACGACCCCGCGCCAGAAGTCGTTGATCCGGATGGTCCGCATCCGCGGATCCCGCGCATTGTTGACCGACTCCAGGTGCAGGCCCTTGTCGGCGTGCAGCTCGGCGATGGTGAGCTGCTGAAACTTGTCCATCGCCTTGCGTACGCCGGCCTTAACCGGCTTCTCCAGGACGTCGTAGCTCTCCCAGAAGCTGTTGGCGAAGGCGAGCTGAGGCACGGGTGGACCTCCGGGGTGGTGGCTCGGTACGGCGGACGTGACAGTACCGGCCGCGGCAGGGTGGGTGTCGTGCAGCGCCCGGCAGGAAGAGGCCGGACGCTGCACCACACAGGTGTCGGGAGCCTAGACCGTGACCGGATCGTCCGAGGTGGGCAGCTGCGCCTGGTCGTAGAACCAGCGGAGGTGGTCGAGCAGCGCCTCGCGGGCGTCGGCATCGGCGAGGACCGTCAGGGGAAAGCCGGGGCGGAGGGCGATCCTGGCGGCGGCGATGTCCACGCCTGGAAGCTGGTTCAACCGTTGGCGAAGCTCCTCCCGCAGCGTGACGTCGTCGAACGGCGTCCGGACGCTCAGGTGCTGGAACACGACCTCGAACTTCCCGCTCGGGTAGATCGCTGCCCAGGGTCATTGCGTTGTCGGATAGGTGCTGGTCACGGCGGTGATGAGGTCGTGTGGGCGGCGGTTGGCGCGTCGGGTGGCGCGGGCGATGTTGGCCTCGCCGTTGGTGCGGTGGTAGCCGATCGAGGTGTTGCGCAGGGTGGCCAGGACGGCGGGTCCGGTGCCGGTGCGGGCCTGGTGGAGGTCTTCACGGAACGTGACGTCCCGGACGTGGTGGACGCGGTTCTCGATGTGCCATTCGCGGCGGGCCCAGTCCTGCAGGTCGGCGGGTTGGGCCTGCTCGGCGGGTAGAGACACGGTGAAGTAGGTGGTCTCGCGGCTGGTCTTCCCGCCGGTGGTGCGGGTCCGGATGATCCGGATGGCCTGCTGCGCGTGGGGGAACCTGATTCCGCCGGGGTGTGCACGGTGATGGCTTTGACCGTGCGGGTCTCGCGGCGGCCGTGCCCGGTGTCGCGGCGGCGGTCGCCGAGTGGGACGTCGGGCCAGGGTAGGGCTTTGAGCTGGGCGAACAGGGTGGGCTGGTTGCCTTTCGTGGGGATCATCAGGTGGGCGCCGCGGGCGGCGATCTCGTCGGCGTGGGCGGTCTGGGTGTGCAGCGCGTCGGCGATGAACAGCAGGCCGGTCAGGGTGCCCAACACGGTCTCGACCGCGTCGAGTAGCGGCGCGAACGCGGGGATCTCATTGCTCTTCGCGCTCACGGTGACCTGGGCCAGGACGATGCCGGTGCTGGTGTCCAGCGCGGAGAGCAGGTGGACCTGGCCGCCGTCGCTGCGGCGGGCGCCTCGAAGGGTTTTCCCGTCCACGGCGATCACCGTCCGATACCGGCGTGGCTGGGGCGTGGTCACCGGCTGGGCGCGGGCGGTCAGCCAACCGGCCAGGACGGTGGACAGCAGCCCGTCGTCCAGGCGAGTCAGCAGCCGCCACACCGTCGTGCCCACCGGCACCCCATGATCGAACCCGAGCCGGTCGCGGGCTTGGGCGTCCAGATCGTGCAGCCAGTCGGTGATCGCGGCGAACGACGATGCCCCCGCCAGGACCGCGCAGACCGCGACCGCGAGGAGACCCGACAGCGGATACCGCACCCCACGCGGGTCGCGGGGATCCGGGACCGCCGACAGGGCCTGCATCAACCCCGCGCACTCGCTCTCGGTGACCGCAGGTGGTGATGTGTCAGGGGTGCCGCCGGCGACGGCGGACAGTGCGGGGATCGGGCATGATGACATCGGCGGGTGAGGTCCTCGGGGTGTCGTGAAGCGTAGAGAACTCCATGATCACCGACGCGATCTCACCCGCTCTTCCGGCCTCCACACAGGCCAGTCACTACGCACATCACCAGCTCAGGGCGCCCGCCGATCGACTACGCAATCGCCCTGGATCGCTGCCGGCCAGATGTTGCCGAGTTCGTGCTCCTTACCGCGCGCCATCAGGAAGCAGGAGGTTTCGCCGCCAGTGCCGTAGGAGAGGCTGCCGCCCATCGTGGTCCACGCGTCGAGCACGACGTGGGTGGCGGTGGCCACGGCCGGACCCTGGAGGGCGGTCACCTGCTCGATGAACCGCTCACCGTAGCTGCGGTCGTCGTCGGAACGCGGGCGGGGCAGCCGCTCAGGCAGGTCCTCCGGCGTGACACCAGCCAGCTGCGCCATCTTCGGTGCCGATGCGCTGGGCCTGGTCAGCCCGGCCGTACTGGTCGAATTCAACGCCTTCCGCGCGCAGCAGGTCCCGCGGGTCGTCGGTGCGCTCCGCATCCGCCCACCGGAAGTTGGGCGAGACGATGCCTTCGACCTGCAATACCCGGTGCGCGTTCGGAAGCGGGTAGTTGGCAAGTCGGGCGCCGACCGGCACCGGGTGGCTACCGATGAGGGCGGCCAGGTCGCCGTACGTGGTCCAGGAGCCGGCGGGCAGCTCGGCGAGGGCCTTGGTCATGACATCCCACGCCACCTCCGACTGGTCAGCCGCCTGCTCGGTCGGCCCCGGCCAGATGGAGACAATGCGATCGGCGAGGGCGTCTCCGCGGGCGTGGATTTCGCGGCGGCCCCACCGATCCTGCGCGGCGATTTCCTGGTTGAGCACGATCCCGCTCTTGCCGAGCTGGACGCGGCTTAACCGGGAAGGAGCTGTTGCTCAGCTCGGAGTTGTATCCGGTGAGGGTCAGGTTCCCCGGCGTGTGGACCAGGGCCTCGTGCGCCTCGCGGAAGTTCTCCTCCGGCCCCAGGTCGGTGCTCAGCATCTGCCGCCACTCCGTGGTGGGGGTCTGCGGCAGCACGTGCTCGATGGTCAGCGAGTCCGGCGACACCGGCTCCTTGCTGCCGTACGACTCCTCCAGCCACCGCAGCACCAGGTTGCGCTGGTGGGGCCGGCCGTTGAGGTAGTACGGGATGGACCGCACCGCAGCGCGTACGCTGGAGTCGGTGGCGTAGTACTTGCGGCCGACCGACAGGTATGCCCGCACCGCCTCGTCCACCGGGAGGTCCTTGCTCATCTCGGTGACGACGGAGAGCAGGATCCGGTTGATGTTGGCGGTGGCCCGTCCGATCAGCAGACGCCGGACGAAGAAGCTCTCCACGTACAGCATCGCCGAGGCGACCTGCTCGGAGGTCGCGGTCCCCTGCTCCCTGCGGTCGAGCAGGTGCAGCAGGAGCGGGTAAACCGTGGTCGTACCCCAAGCGCTCAGCCGCTCCAGCCGCCGCCGTACGCCCGAATGCTGCTCCTCGCCGGGGTGGAGGATGACCCGCAGGAGGGCGCCGAGGCGGCTGAACCGCTGCACCTCCGCCTCGATCTCCTCCTCGGACCGCAGCCTGTTGAGCCGGGCCTGCTGCGCCGAGTAGACGTCGGTCTGCTTCACCCGCGGGTCGGCGGCTGCCACAGGGACCGGTAGACGGTCTCGCCCCGGCTGGGCAGTCGCATGAAGAGGTAGTTGCGCAGCAGGTCGGCCTGGGTGAGCTTCAGGCCGGTGTTGTTGAGCGACTCGAAGATCCGGTGGACGTTGTCCCCGGGCTGGGCAGTGACCGACACCAGCGCCAGCCCGGAGATGACGGCGTTCTCGATGCGTTCGATGTCGAGCGGGTCGTCCGGGTCGTCGGCGGCGGCCAGCTGCGCGACGAAGAACCGGTACGCCGCACCGACCGGGTCCGCGCCGCCGGCCTGCGGGGTGGAATCCAGGCAGGCCAGGTAGGCGGCCCGGTCGGCCTGGGTCGGCACAAGCTTCAACCGCTGCCGCTCCGACTTCCACACGTTGACCAGATACTGCTGGTTGAGCCGGTCGCGGTGCATGGGGCCCTCATGCTGCGCACGGCGGTCGCGGATGGCGCAGAGCAGGATGGTCAGGGTGGTGAGCCGCTGCTGCCCGTCCACCACCAGATACTCGGCCACGCCCGTGGGGCCGTTCGCGGGGCTGGGCGCGAGCACGAGGGAGCCGATGAAGTGCGTGGCGCTCGGGTCAGCGACCTGGTCCTCCGCCAGCTTCAGGATGTCGTTCCAGAGCCGCTCGAGCTGAAGCTTGGTCCACGAGTACGTGCGCTGGTAGAGCGGCACCTGATACTGCTTCGCGCCCTCCAGCAACTCCTGCAGCGTCGTCTCGCGAGCCGCGACCATACTCGGCTCCCCGTCTACTCCGGACGTGCCCCTGAGCCGGCAAGACAACCAGATCAACAGCGGGCGGAGCAACCGACGTGAGGCCGGAATTGCCCTCGAACGGCCCAATCGCCTCGTCGGCTTTCCGGCACACCGCGGCCACTCGGGGAGGCGGCGCGACCCGGGCGGGTCCTCCAGGCTCGCACCGCCTCGCGGCCTCAGCGCGACGACTTGGCGGCGTGGACGAAGCTGGCCCAGGAGTCGGGGGTGAAGGTGAGGGCCGGACCGGTCCGGTCCTTGCTGTCGCGTACGGCGACGACGCCGGGCAGGTTGTCGGCGACCTCTACGCAGTTGCCGCCGTTGTCGCCGCTGCGGGTGCTCGTGCGCCACCGGGCGCCGGTCAGGTCAGCCATGGTGAACCTCCTCGGAGATCTTGGTGATCAGGCGCCGGGACTGCCCCTCATCCAGGGCCAGCGAGTCGAGGCTTGCCCAGATCCGCTCGTAGGCGGCAAGTTCCTCCTTCCGGTCGAGGTAGAGCGCACCGGTCAACGACTCGCTGTAGACGACCGACGGCTCGGGCTCGACGCGGTTGCCGGGCGGGAAGTCAAGCAGCACGAAGGCACCCGCAACGGCACCGAAGTGCAGGCCGGCGGCCAGCGGCACGACCCGGATCGAGACGTGCGGCAGCCGGCCCATCTCCACCAGATGCCGGAGCTGTTCCGCCATCGTCGCCGGGCCGCCGACGACGCGCAGCAGCACCGCCTCGGAGAGCATGACGTCGAACCGGGGCGGCGGAGGCAGCCGCCGCCGCAGCAGCGCCTGCCGTTGCAGCCGCACCTCGACCGGGCGCTCCCGCTCGTCGTCGGTCATGCCCGACCGGTGCTGACACACCGCGGACGCGTAGCCCCGGGTCTGCAGCAGCCCGGGAACCAGCGTGTCGTCGTGTTCCCGGAGCCGACCGGCCGCGGCCTCCAGGCCGACGTACAGCTCGAACCAGTCGGGAACGGTGTCGCCGTAGGCGTGCCACCAACCCTTCGTCCGCGTCTCGCGGCCAGGCCGGTCAGCGCACCGGTCAGCTCGGGCGTCGCGCCGTACAGTTCACACATCGCCCGCACGTCGAGCCCGCGCACCGCGCTCAGGCCCGCCTCGATCCGCCACACCTACTGCCGGCTGCACTCCAACGCCTGCGCGGCACCGTCCAACGTGACGAGCGTAATGCGGCTGCTGGTGTTGGCGATCGCCACCGCAAGGCTTCCGGGTGGCGGAGGGGGCGACGTCGGCAGGTCAACGTTCGGCGAAGACGTCGCGATACACCTCATCGGGCGAGAAGCCTTCGGCGAGGAACTGTAGGACTTCGAACTGGTCCTCGGGCAGCAGGGTGCCGAAGGCTTCCAACTGCGGCTTGTCGATGATTGTCCACACTGCGCACAGCACCTGGTCGTCGATGCCGACGTGCCGTAGCGCGGTCTCGGAGTGCTTGGCGAATAGCAGCGTCGGGGCCTGCGCCGCAGCTCTCTCCAGGGCGGGGGTAAGTTGCTCGATGGCGACGACATTGCGGACTCAACGGCCTGCGCGGCCGTGTAGATCCTCTTCCCCGCCCAGTTGTACGCGTCGTCGTTGGATACGACGTTCAACAGGAGGAAGGTGTCGCTGCCGTCGTCTGGGCCAGCACCACTCCGCGCCAGAATTCGTTGATGCGGATGGTCCGCATCCGCGGGTCGCGGGCATTGTTCACCGACTCCAGATGCAGGCCCTTGTCCGCGTGCAACTCGGAGATGCTGACCTTCTGGAACTTCGCCATCGCCTTCCGTACGCCGGGCCCTGACCGGCCTCTCCTGGACGTCATAGCTCTCACAGAAGCTGTTGGCGAAGGCGAGCTTTTGGCAGGAGGTACCCCTTCGGTGACGATTGGTGGGTAAAGCAGAAGACTACGGCCAGCCAGTCACGCGACCAGCACCATTACCTCATTCCTTATCGAAGGCACGAAGGACGAGGGCTCGAGTGCGGTAGTCACCGTACTTCCGCCGCTCCTTGCGTTCGAGGGTAGGGAACGTAGTCAGAATGTACTCAAGCTGCCTGCGGTCGAGGTTGAAAAGGTGTTTGGCCACCACGGCGTCGATCTCGGCCTGCGCTTCGGCCCGGGAGGCGTCGTCGACAAGAGCCTCACTTGGAACTTGTTCCTCGGGGACGAAGGACGTCCAGCCGAACTCGCCCATTCTGTTCCAGAATGGAGTCATCTCCGGACTGGTGCAGGTGAGCCGAAGGACAAGCGGGGCGAGGCGGTCAAGGAGTGGGTCGCCGAGGCGAAGGCGCGGGAATGGAAGACTATCCAGCACTCCCAACTGCATGTTCAACGTCACCTTCTTTCGAGCGAGAAAGTCAAGGCACATGGAGTTGGCTGCGCCAAGCCAGAGCGGATAAGCCCACTCGAAATTCTCGCCGAAGTAGATCGTGGGAACAGAGTGACCGCAGATCACCTGCGGTGGGATCAGCGCCGCCACGAGAGATCGTTCGTTGCGCGGCGCTGTGACACCACAGAAGCCGATGCGGTATTGGCTGATGCGGCCCTTCGTCTTGTTTGGGATGTTCCGCTGCGGCACGACCCACTGCGGAACAATGGCCTTTTTCGGAGAACCAAACTCCAGCTCATCCCACACCGCCGACCGGCCCCTGCCGGAAACGTACGCCTTGGCCCGATGATCGTACTGGCCTACCATTCTTCCTTCGAATAGCGAAAGGCCGGGCTCCTCATCAGTGTACCGATCGCGATCATTTCCCATGTCGATTTCACGCTGGTAGACCCTATGCGGAAAGTCATGGGAAATCGTCGAAAATGCTGGCCACTGACGGTAGAGATGATCGGTGACCTCCGAGTCGGTGCCGCCTACCGTGTCACCGATGGCCAAGGCATCCGGGGACTGGCTGCGCACCACTTCGACAGACAACCGAGGCGGGCTCTTCAGCGCAGTGGCCAGGTCCGTGGGATTTTTGATCTGGAAACCGACGGAGAACGTTGAGGTCCTTCCTGCGCGCCTTGCCGAGTACGCGCCGAAGCGCATGGTGCCGTCCGCTCCATCGAACCACTCCTCCCCTGTGTTGATGAAACCGAGCATGAGTCGCAAATCCCAGTGGTCGAAGAGCTCCGCCCGGATAGCCTGCGCATTCGCCCCGTTGTAGATGTTCGAAGGCGTGACCTGCGTGGCGGCGCCTCCATTGGCAGTCAGGGTGAGAGCGGATTCCACGAACATGCGGTAGACGTTGAAGTCGCCCTTCCCGAGATTCCCTTGAGCAAACAACCGGTAGCGGCCGCTGCGCTTAAGGAAATGGACAAGCGCGTAAAGGTCACGCCGGGACGCGTCCCATCGCTCCCGGATCACTGGGCTCTCTAACAGATCCGCAATGGCTGTCTCGCGCGCATCTCTCTTCATTGCCCGCACATCAGTGTTGTAGGTGGAGAAAAACTCTTTCTCGTCTGGGCTGAGCGAGTCCCATGGAGGATTTCCGAGCACGCATGAAAACCCTCCCGTCCACCCGGTTTCGCCCGTTGCGTCGCGGTCGACATTATCGGCTACCTGGAAGATCTCCGGAAACTCGAGGTGCCAATGAAAGAAGCTGTACCTGCGGGCCAGCTTTACGATTTCGTGACGCGTAGCCGCCGATGCGCCCGCGCCATCCCGCTCCGCCAGTGCTCGGAAGACCTCCTGGGTGACCGGGCGCGGCGCGTCCGCCGTCTTCTTCCAGAAGAACGACGAACACCAGGCGTCTGCGACATGCACCGCATGGAGATAGGCCGGGCTGTTCAACCACTTCTGAAACTCCACAGACTGCTCACGCACGTCGCTCAGCGTATTGGTCTTCCGGGTAGTAATGGAGTGCATCTCGTCCGCGAAGGCCGCATTAGACACCGAAATCTCTTGTTCGTTGTCCGAAAGGAACAGGGTAACATGTCCTTCGCGTTCCCTTTTGTTGATAGCTCTCAGGCCACTGACGACGCCCACTTCGTCTCCCTCGACGTGGGCGAACGCATCGGTGGGGATACCCTGGGCAAGCAAAGCCGGCGTCGCCCCGACCAAGGCATTCCCCTGCTTGATGTGTGCATCAAGAAAGCCGAGGGGCTTTCCGGGCTTCAGAGCCTCCAACCACAGGGAAACCTTAGCCAGTTCCACCGCCATCGGGTTCAAATCCACCCCGTAAATGCAGTGGGTGACCACCTCCCACATCGCGGAGCGGACAGCATTAGGGGTTGGCTCTGGGCTTCCTTCTCGAACTGCGGCGATCCGCTTCGCGATACGGCGGGCTGCGGCAACAAGGAAATGGCCCGACCCACACGCGGGATCACAGACTGATACCTTCAGCAACTCATCGACAACGCACGCAGTCTGGCTAGCTCCGTCCGAGGCTGTAGCACGAATGAGACCTCGCCTCACCGCGTCATCGAGCACTGGATCGAGCGCAGAATCGAGCAAGCACTCAATGATCGCAGAATGGGTATAGAAGGAACCCGTCGTCTTGCGGGCATTGCCGGCGACTTCCACCATCCGCGCGGAGCGCATGTCGGCCGAAGGTGTCAGGCGGAGTTCGAGCAGGAACTCGTAGATGGATCCCAGTTCTTCCGCTCCCAGGTTCCGGTAGTCGATGGTCCGGTAGCGGTTGGAGGTCTTGTCCTTGACCTGAGACAGCTGACGGACAGCCGACAGTAGCGCCTCGTTGGAAAGGGAGAGGCCGGCTAACAAGCGATCCGTATCAGACTCCTCGAAGATGCCGCCGAGGGCCGGCAGTCCCAGTTCTGGTCGACCCTCATCCCTAGCCAATCCGTCCAGCACTAAGCTCAGCGCTTGGTAGAGATCCGTGTGCGGACCACCTCGATGGTGCCGAGCTACGCGTCGTAGCCGTGCTGTTGAAAAATACCGATGGTAGCGCTCTCGCGCCTCGGCGTCTGCGCTCGGCGTGTGCAGGATGCCTCGGTCCTCGGCCACGAAGACGAAGAGCAATCGGTAGACGAAGCGCAGTAGCGCATGCTGCAGTGCGTCTGCGTCAAGGCCCTCCCGTAGCCGCCCGTTGGCAGGGTGCTTCAGAAAGCCGCTCGCGAGGGCTGCGACTGCCTCCTGCACACCGGAACGAATGTGCTTGAGTGCCCGGATGCCCGTCTGAATGGCCTCGGTACGCCACATTTCCAGCCAGCACGTCGCAGCGGCGCCGTCGACCACCTCGAAGCGGGAAACGTGTAGCAGCCGGTACAGCAGGACGAACTCGCTGAACAGCTCGCCGTCGAAGATGGCCTCTAGGTCGAACTCGACGTACGAGGCGGTGGCGAGCGCGCTGGAGTCGCGCAGCAGCCTGACCTGTCGCCCGTTGGTGAGCACACCCCACAAGTGGGCCTCGGACCGGTTCAGGAACTCCTGAAGGAGCGACTGCGGCGAGACGCTGCCCCCACCGGCCGGCCGCTTGTCCAGAGAAGCATTCCACACGACCAGGTGGATCGGCACGTGGTTCCAGCGGTGGCTGATCGGGAAAGTCTTGCCGCCGTCGCCCGCCGCGATGCCGGACGCTCCGATCGCGGTCAAGCTGCCGAAGCCGAGCTCCGCGAACAGCGGTTCAAGCCACTGGGTGATCGCAATACCAGTCGGGTCCGCCGGAGTCTCGGCCTCCGGAGTGCCGGGAAGCTTTTCGCGCAACTCCTCCCAGATTGACTTGAGGAAGGCCCAGTGGCGTTCAGCGTCGTCTCGTACTGAACGCGAGCCGACCACGCGGTAATCGGCGGGTCGGGAACCGGTGACGTCCTTGCCTTGGGAGATCCGGACCAGCATCTCGGCGGGAAGCAGACCGCCGATGGTGTGGACAGTGGAGAAGACCTGGTTGCGGGCGGTGGCGGACATCAGGCAATGCCTCCGACAACGGTGGGGGTGACGGCGGTGGACACCGGCAGGTAGACGTAGGCGCCGAGGATGTCGGCGAACTTCTTCGCGATGACGGCCAGGCCAAAGACAATCTCGTCAGACGCGCAGCGATTGGTCCTCTTCTGGGTTGGTTGCCATGCCCGCACCGTGGGCAGGCAGATCAGGAGCTTGGGATGCGCCGAATCCGCCATCACGCATCCTCGCGTCCCCGTTGGCCGACAGGCATGGTGCCCGAGGTCAGGTGCCGAGGACCGTACCCCGGAGACGGGGTGACAATGGACGTGTAATTTCCGCCGTCCACAAGCGGGTTGGTCGGGCTGACACCGGCAGCGGCCATCCGGTCATACCCGGCGAGGACGAGATCCCTGGTGCGGTACCTGCCGTACTTTGCGATCTCGTTGTTCTTCAGGCCGCCGTTCTGGGTCTGGAAGGTCTCCAGGATGTAGTCGACGTCGGCTCGACTGATGCCGTAGAGATGGAAGAAGTAAGCGTCCAGCTCGGCGCGGATCTGGGCGCGTCGTTCTTCGTCCCACTGGAAGGGGGCACTACGGTCACCGAGGTCGCGGGCGAGTCCAGCCATGTCGTGAGCGGTGTAGACGAGTTCGAGAACACGGGGCGTCAAAAACGGGGTATGGGGGGT
>NZ_QGKS01000523.1 GCF_003172935.1 Micromonospora sicca
CGGCGGCGGGGCGGGGGCCCGGGCGCTGCCCCGGCCCGCGTACACGGTGCCCCGGAAGGTCTTCGACGCCCGGCTGGTGGCGGCGGCGGTGGCGGCCGGCGTGGAACTGCGCCGGCACACGGTGCGCCGGGTGGAGCTCCGGGGCGACCGGGTGGTGCTGGACGGGGAGTTGTCGGGCGGGGCGGTGGTGGGCGCGGACGGCGCCGGTTCGGTGGTCCGCCGGGCGCTCGGCCACCCGGTCAACCCGGACCGCCACCTGGCGCTGGCCATCCGGGGGTACGCCCCGGCGCTGCCCGGCCCGCCCGAGCAGCTCATCGTCACCTCGGCGCCGCGCTGGCCGGCGTACGCCTGGTCCTTCCCGATCGGCGACGGCCGGGCGAACGTCGGGTACGGGGAGGTGCTGCGCGGCGAGCCGCTGACCCGGGCCCACCTGGTGGACCGTCTCGCCGCCCTGCTGCCCGGCACGGATCCGGCGACGGTCACCGAGCTGCGGGCCCACCACCTGCCGCTCTCCACCCACCGGCCGGCGCCGGGGCGGGACCGGGTGGTGCTGGCCGGCGACGCGCTCTCGCTGATCAACCCGTTCACCGGGGAGGGCATCTTCTACGCGCTGCGGTCCGGCGCGCTGGCCGGCGCGGCGGCGGCCGGTTCCCCGGGTCAGGCCGCCCGCCGGTACGCGGACACGCTGCGTCGGCGGTTCGGCACCCACCTGCGGCACAGTTCGGTCGCGGCCTGGCTGGCCCGGCGCCGGCGGGTGGTCGACGCGGCGGTCCGGGCGGCCCGCCGCGACGACCGGGTCTACCGGACGGTGGTGGAGCTGGGGCTGGGTGACGGGCGGCTGGACGCCCGCACCCTGGCCATGATCGGCATCGGTCTCCCGGCCAGGGATCGGCCTCCGCGGCACTGATCTTCAACGGGGGTCGCTACCCTGCAAGGTGATGACTCTGCGGAAACTCCTCTACTCCGTGTACGAGCGCCGGCTGACGGCGAGGCTCGCGGGCAAGCCGGTGCCCCGGCACGTCGGCGTCATGTGCGACGGCAACCGCAGGTGGGCCCGGGAGATGGGCTTCGTCGACCCGAACGACGGCCACCGGATGGGCGCCGAGCGGATCAAGGAGCTGCTGCGTTGGTGCGACGCCGCCGGCGTGGGGCACGTCACGCTCTGGCTGCTCTCCACCGACAACCTCTCCCGGCCGGCGGCCGAGCTGGACCCGCTGCTCCAGATCATCGAGGACCTCACCACCGAGCTGGCCGAGGAGGGCAACCCCTGGCGGCTGCGGATGGTCGGCGCGCTGGACGTGCTGCCCGCGCAGCACGCCGCCGCGCTGAAGGCCGCCGAGGAGCGCACCCGGAACCGCAGCGGCGGCGCCCAGGTCAACATCGCGGTCGGGTACGGCGGCCGGCGAGAGATCGCCGATGCGGTCCGCTCGCTGCTGCTGGAGCACGCGGCGAACGGCGGCACGATCGAGGAACTGGCCAACTCGATCGACGTCGACCACATTTCCGAGCATCTTTACACCAAGGGCCTGCCCGATCCGGATCTGATCATCCGGACCAGCGGCGAGCAGCGGCTCTCCGGCTTCATGCTCTGGCAGTCGGCCCACTCGGAGTTCTACTTCTGCGAGCTGAACTGGCCGGATTTCCGCCGCGTCGACTTCCTCCGGGCCCTGCGCTCGTACGCCACCCGGCAACGCCGCTTCGGCGCCTGACCACCCACCGCCCGCGCGGTCAGGTGAGGTGCGGGAGGGCGTCGGTGAGGAAGGTGGCGAGCGCGGCCGGGGAGTCCAGGGTCAGATCGGCGGCGTCGGCCACCTCGAGACCGGTCTCCGGGTTGGCGACGGCCACGCAGACGCCGACGAACCGGGGGTCGGCGGCGGCGCGGGCGCGCAGCGCGGCGAACGCCTTGATGTCGGAGACGTCGTCACCGAAGTACCAGGCGCCGCCGGCGTCGCGGACGATCTCGCCGATCACCATGCCCTTGTCCCGGTCGACCGGGGGCTTGAGCTCCAGCACCATCCGGCCGGCCTGGCAGCGCAGCCCGAGCCGCTCGGCGCGGGCCCGGCCCCACTCCTGCACCAGGTTGCCGAGTTGCGGGGCGGTGCGCCAGTGCAGGGCGACGGAGAGCCGCTTGAACTCCACCAGGGCGCCGGGCGGCAACTCGGCGCGGGCCTGCTCGGCCAGCTCCGCCATGGTGGGCACCCAGGGCAGGGCGGCCGGCTCGGTGACCGTCTCGCCGCCGGAGTGGCTGTGCTCCAGGCCGTAGAGCCCGTACAGGTCGATCCCGCCGAGGCCGCCGAGGTGGTCGCGGAGGAACTCCACCGGCCGCGCGGAGACGATGGCGATCCGGCGTACGAGCGGGGCGAGCGCCTCCAGCGCGGCGAGCACCTTCGGGGCGGGCTGGACCGCGGTCGGGTCGTCGCCGACCGGCGCGAGGGTGCCGTCGAAGTCGAAGAAGAGCACCGTGTCGGCGGCCCGCTCGGCGGTCGCCCGCCAGGCGTGCTCAGCGTCCAGCGGGGTCTTCGGCTGCTGGTTGCCCAGATTCAACGGCGGCACGGGCGACAGCGTACCCCGGGCGGTGCGGCTCATTCGTGGCCGAGATGTGACGCTCAGCCGGCGGGACATGTCAGCGTTCGGCGGCCCCCCGTCCCCGGCGTCCGAACGGCACGACGGCCGCCTCCTGGCCGTGGCTGAGCAGGTAGCCCTCCACGAAGCCGGTGTTCCGGTCGCCGGTGTGCGTCTCGATCTCGTTCAGCCTGGCCACCAGGAACTCGGTGAGCGCGCTGACCCGGTCGTTGAGCCGGTCGTGCAGCTCGGCGACCACGGCGAGGACCACCGCGGTGCCGGCGGTGATGAGCGCGAAGAGATTGACGACTAGGGGAAGCTGCCCGCCGTTGATCACGCCGACCACCACGTTGCCGGTCACGCACGATGTCACCGAAACCACCGCGACCACGACTGCCAACCATTTCAGGGTCATGGACAGACCCCTCCTTCTGTCCCGCAGGGCTGGATTCGGCCTTGTCCCGTCCCCCCGCCGATGACGAGCCCAAGCAGTACGAATAGGGACGCTAGCGCGCCCGTTCCGGCCCCGGAGGGAAACGATCGGGTCTGCCCTACCATTCTTTCGCCATCTGAGGAACTACCCGGCTTGTTTACCTCTATTTCGGACTTCGACCGGAAGAGTTGGGCGATAAGCCAGGTAACGAATGGTTTCCCGGATGTGGAACTTCTCCGCGTCCGACACATTCGGGTCGACCAGACGGCGGAGCAGTGCCTCGACGTCGGGGTCCATCGGCGGTGGGCTCGGGGCGCTGCGCGGCGGAGCCGCCCGGTCCCAGCCCAGGGCGGTGAAGGCGGTCGCCGGGTTGAGGCCCAGCCCCTGGCAGAAGGCGACCACCCGTTCCGCCTCCGGGTCGCTGGCCCAGTCGCCGCGTACCCAGCGGTTGATGGTCTGGCGGGAGACGCCGGTGCGGCGGGAGACCTCGGTCCCGCTCCAGGCCCGCATGGCCCGGGCGTCGTCCAGCGCGCGCCGTACGAAGGTGGCGAAGGCGATCTTCCGTGCGTTGGCCGTCTCGGTCACCCCGTGACGGTACGACCAGTCGTCCGCCCCGGGGAGGCCCGGCACGCTGCTGTCACGCAGACGTGACGGCTCTCTCGGATTTCCGGTAAACGATCCAGCGCTGCTCTTGAGGGGTGCCACCCGGGCAGAATAGGTGCCCACCAGTACGGCGGTAAACAGACGAAAAGCTGATACTGTCACGCCCATGAGACAACTTACGGTGTGTCACGTGCATGAGACGATGAGTGCTCACATGCGTCACTCCGCGGGTTTCAAGGGGGTCCGGTGACCGAGCTCGCCACCCGCGCCCAGGCGTTCGGCCTGATCGCCGAGGGGGTGGCCGCCGGGCTGAGCGCGCCCTGGCGCCTCTACCTCGCCCGGGGTTGCCGCTACCTCTCCCTCAGCGTCGCGGACCGCGACGAGTGGAACGCCTGGCGTATCCACCTCGGCTGTCCCGAGCTGAGCGTCCGGGTCTACGACGCCGGCGGCGAGATCCGGCGCTCCTCGGTCGCTGAGGTCGTGCTGGACGGCTGCCGGATCAGCGTCGAACTGGTCGAGGAGGTCAGCACCGCCGATCTGGAGCGGCTGCTGGTCGTCGACCCCGCGGCCGAGCCGGAGGAGCGATGACCCGGCGGGCGAGCGGGGTGTCCGGCGACCCGACGCCGGCGGGAGCGGCCGGATGAGCCCCTTCCTCGCGGTCTTCCTCGTCCTCGTCCTCGGGTCGACCAGCTATGCGGCGGGCCGGCTGCACGGCCAGCTCAGCTACCGGATCGGCTACCGCTTCGGTTATCGGCAGGGCTACTTCGACGGTGACCGGGGCGCCTGGAACCGGCGGCGCCGCGACGCCCAGGCCGCCATCGCCTCGGCGCTGGCCGGCCCGGTCGTCGCCCCGACGTCGGCCGCGGTGCCGCCGGTCGGCACGGGCCCGCGCGACGGTACGGCGACCGCGGTCGCGCTCGGTGGCCGGCCCGCGCCGGGGCCGTCCTCCCGCGCCACCGCGACCGCACAGTTCGGCGGGATCGCCACCCGGCAGGGCACGACCTACACCGGTTCCTCGTTCACCGCGTCCGTGGTCGGCGGCCGGCATCCGGCCGGGACGCTGGTCCGCCGGCAGGGCTGAGGTCCGCCAGGTACACGGTGCGTCGTCCGCGGCGGACGCGCACCGTCGGGACCAACGTCAGACCGGTGACGGTGGTCCCGCCGGCCGGGATGCGCGCAGGGGGCATGCATCCCGGCCGGTTCCGCCGCCCGGCGTTCACGCCCCGGTCGGGTGGGATCCACTGCCGCGTACTAGCCGAAGGGCCGTGACGCGACTAGCGTCTAGTCATGGCACGGGGTTCTCCCGGGCCAGCCGGCCAGCCCGGACCTGCGACCTCGCGCACGGGGCCCGCATCCGACCCCGTGTCCACCGGGCACCGGACGAGGCGGAACACGGGTGGCCGGGTGCCCATCCGCGGAGCAGGCCTGTGACGACTCGCCGTACCCCCGCCGGTGCCGACCAGACCCCGGCCGCGACTGCCACGACCCGCCGGACCACCCGCAGCCGCCGCACCACGGCCGCCGCGTCGGTCGGCACCGAGGAGCCCCGACCAGCCGGCCAGGCCTTCGTCCTGGATACCTCGGTCCTCCTCTCCGATCCCGCGGCCTTCCACCGCTTCGCCGAGCACGAGGTGGTGCTGCCGCTCGTCGTCATCTCCGAGCTGGAGGGCAAGCGGCACCACCCGGAACTGGGCTGGTTCGCCCGGCAGTCGCTGCGCATGCTCGACGAGCTGCGGGTGAAGCACGGCCGGCTGGACCGGCCGGTGCCGGCCAACGACCAGGGCGGCACGCTCCGGGTCGAGTTGAACCACACCGACGACGGGGTGCTGCCACCCGGCTTCCGGAACGAGTCGAACGACGCCCGGATCCTCTCCGTGGCGCTCAACCTCGCCGCCGAGGGGTGCGAGGTCACCCTGGTCAGCAAGGACATGCCGCTGCGGGTGAAGGCGGCCTCGGTCGGCCTGCGGGCGGACGAGTACCGGCACGGCCAGGCCAGCGACCCGACCTGGACCGGCATGGCCGAGCTGGAGCTGGGCGAGGAGGAGATCGGCCGGCTGTACGCGGGCGAGACGCTCGACCTGGACGCCGCCGCCGGGCTGCCCTGCCACACCGGTCTGGTGCTGCACTCGGCCCGTGGCTCGGCGCTCGGCCGGGTGCTGTCCGACAAGACCGTACGACTGGTCCGCGGCGACCGGGAGGCGTTCGGCGTGCACGGTCGCTCGGCCGAGCAGCGGGTGGCGCTGGACCTGCTGCTGGACGAGTCGATCGGGATCGTCTCGCTCGGCGGGCGGGCGGGGACCGGCAAGTCGGCGCTGGCGCTCTGCGCCGGGCTGGAGGCGGTGATGGAGCGCCGCCGGCACAAGAAGGTGATCGTGTTCCGCCCGCTCTACGCCGTCGGCGGTCAGGAACTGGGGTACCTGCCCGGGTCGGAGTCGGAGAAGATGTCTCCCTGGGCCCAGGCGGTCTTCGACACCCTCGGCGCGGTGGTGCACGAGAACGTGCTGGAGGAGGTCACCACCCGGGGCATCCTCGAGGTGCTGCCGCTCACCCACATCCGGGGGCGCAGCCTGCACGACGCCTTCGTGATCGTCGACGAGGCGCAGTCGCTGGAGCGGGGGGTCCTGCTCACCGTCCTGTCCCGGATCGGCCAGGGGTCGCGGGTGGTGCTCACCCATGACGTCGCGCAGCGGGACAACCTGCGGGTCGGACGGCACGACGGGGTGACCGCGGTGATCGAGGCGCTGAAGGGCCATCCGCTCTTCGCACACGTCACGCTCAGTCGTTCGGAGCGGTCGCCGATCGCCGCCATGGTGACGGATCTGTTGGAGGACATTCCGCTCTGATATCGATTCCCTGCCGGGTTTGTCATTCCTTGCGGGTATTCGCTTTGTGGCCCAGATCACAAATGTGGCTGTTGGTTTCCCATCCGCCTCACTGTGCGCGATGGTGTCCAGCGAGCGCCCACGCACCAGAAAGATCGTCGGTCATCGCTCGCCCCGGCGAATGGAGATCGGTCAACGCCGGTGCGTCGGCTGCGACCCGCGGGGTCGGGGCGCTCACGGCGCCGACGCGGCCACGGACGGCCACGCGTCGCGTCGTGTCCTTGCCCCCGACGAAGGGACCACTTCGTGAGTCGGCTGTGGAGCCGGTTCGGTGCCCGTACGGCCGCCGTCGCACTGCTCTCCGTGGGCGTTGCCGGCGGCTTCTATCTGGGCGAAGACCGGGAAACCCAGCAACAGGGCCTGACCGCGCAGGTCGGCCTCGAGGTCGACCGGGCGGAGTACGCGTACCAGCGTGAGCTGCAGGCCGACCACCGGCTGGAGTCGGCCAAGCAGCGGGCCGCCGAGTACCAGGCCAAGCTGCGGGCGGCGGCGGCGGCCAAGGAGGCCGCCGAACGGGCCCGCGAGGCCGAGGCAGCGGCGGCGTCCCGGAAGAAGGAACGGGAAGCGGCGGCAGCCCAGGTTGCCAAGCCGTACGACGGCCCGATCCCCGCCTCCTGCGAGGAGTTCAGCGGCAACCGGGCGATCGGCTGCGCCATCATGCTCGACGAGGGCTTCGCCATCGACCAGTTCCCCTGCCTCGACAAGCTCTGGACCAAGGAGAGCGGCTGGAACCACAAGGCCTACAACTCCGGCTCCGGCGCGTACGGCATCCCGCAGGCGCTGCCCGGCAGCAAGATGGGCTCGGTCGCCGACGACTGGAAGACCAACCCGGCCACCCAGATCAAGTGGGGGCTCGGCTACATCGAGGGCCGGTACGACGACCCGTGCGGCGCGTGGGCGCACTCGCAGAGCACCGGCTGGTACTGATCCGACGCTGACGACGGCGGGGTGTGTGGGCAGCCACACACCCCGCCGCCGTCGTGTCGCCCTGGGACGCGCCGCTCAAGTGGCGGTCGACCGCGATTGCTGATAGCCATTGGTACGTGACCTGGCGCGGCGGCCCGACGGGCGGCGATCCCCACCGGTTCGGCACCGAGGCGTTCTACGCCTCGCTGGGCCGGGCCTTCGTCGCGATGTGCGCGGTCGTGCCGGTGCTCTTCCTCATCGAGGCGCTCGACGTCGGGCTGCACGCCGACCTCGACGTGGCGGCCGGGATCATCCCGCACCGGATCCAGGGGCTGGACGGCGTCTTCTTCTCGCCGTTCCTGCACGCCGACTTCACCCACCTCTACAGCAACAGCATCCCGCTGATCCTGCTCGGCACCTTCGTGCTGGCCGCCGGCACCCGCCGGTTCCTCTGGTCGACGCTGGTGATCATCCTGGTCAGCGGGCTGGGGGTGTGGTTCACCGGCTCGCCCAACTCGGTGGTGGTCGGCGCGAGCGGCGTCATCTTCGGCTACCTGGGCATCCTGCTCACCCGGGGCGTCGTCGAGCGGAGCTGGTGGAACGTCGCGGTGGTGCTGCTGGTCGGCCTGCTCTACGGCTGGCAACTGCTCAGCATCCTCCCCACCGACGAGCGGATCTCCTGGCAGGGCCACCTGTTCGGGCTGCTCGGCGGGATCGTCGCGGCGGTCCTGTTCCGCCGCCGCCGCGCCGAGCTGGACCAGCCGCAGCACACGGAGCCGCCGCTCACCCTGCCCTGACCGGCCGGCAGGGTCGTCCGAACGGGTCATGGGACGTGCTTGCCGGAGGGCACCCGCCCGCCTACCGTCGGCATCAGCACACGTTGATCCGCGAGGCGGAAGTGACGGTACGCATGCGCGAAGTCGATGTCGCCGTGATCGGGGCCGGTCCGGCCGGGCTCTTCGCCGCGTACTACGCCGGGTTCCGTGGGCTCTCCGTGGCGGTGATCGACGCGCTGCCCGAGCCGGGCGGCCAGGTCGCCGCGATGTACCCGGAGAAGCTGATCCTCGACGTCGCCGGCTTCCCCGCCGTCAAGGGGCGGGACCTGGTGGCGAACCTGGTCGCCCAGGCCGCGCCGTTCGCGCCGGCGTACCTGCTCGGCACCCGGGCCGAGAAGCTCTCCTACGCCGACGGGCGGCCGGTACTGGGGCTCGCCGGGGGCGAGCAGCTCAGCTGCGGCGCCGTGATCGTCACCGGTGGGCTGGGCAGCTTCACGCCCCGGCCGCTGCCCGCCGCGGACAGCTTCGCCGGCACCGGGATCGTCTACTTCGTACCGCAGCCGACCGAGCTGGCCGGCCGGGACGTGCTGATCGTCGGCGGCGGTGACTCGGCCTTCGACTGGGCCCTGACCCTCCAGCCGCTGGCCCGGTCGGTGACCCTGGTGCACCGCCGGGAGCGGTTCCGCGCCCACGCGTCGACCGTCGCCCGGGTGCTGGCCCTGCCGGTGCGGGTGGTGGTCAACGCCGAGGTGACCCGGCTGTACGGGGAGGACCGGGTGACCGCCGCGGAGATCGTGGTCCGGGGTGGCGTCGCGGAGACGCTGCCGGTGGACAGCGTCATCGCGGCGCTCGGCTTCACCGCCGACCTGGGTCCGCTCGCGGAGTGGGGCCTGCGGCTGGATCGCCGGCACATCGTGGTGGACAGCGCGATGGCCACCAACCTGCCCCGGGTCTTCGCCGCCGGTGACATCACCGAGTACCCGGGCAAGGTCCGGCTGATCGCCACCGGCTTCGGCGAGGCCGCCACGGCGGTGAACAACGCGGCGGTGGCGATCGACCCGAGCGCCCACCTCTTCCCCGGTCACTCCTCCGACGGCAGCTGACGCCGCGACCGGCCCGTCGCGCCTCGCGCGGCGGGGACCGGTCAGGACGGTCCGGGGAGGCCGATCAGGTTGGCCATCAGGCCGGTCTGGTGGTCGAAGTACTCGTCCCGGTGCGGGAGCGTCCGGGTGATCCGGCCGAAGAGTTCGAAGCTGATCAGCCCGAACAACTGGGTCCAGCCGGCCATGCCGCGGGCCAGCAGCGCCTCGGACATGCCGGGGTACAGGCCGGCGGCGACCTCCGCGAGGTCCTCGCGCAGCGGGTCGGGCAACTCGTCGGGCGGCGGGGTGAGCCGGCCGGTGGTCAGTCCGTCGTGCAGGATGCCGACCAGCACGACCGGGGGACGCTGGGCCGGTGCGACCGTGTCGTCCGGGGCCGCGTACCCGGGGACCGGGCTGCCGTAGATCAGGGCGTACTCGGCCGGGTGGGCCAGCGCCCAGGCCCGGGCCGCCCGGCAGACCGCGTGCCAGCGCCCGCGCAGGTCGCGCCGCTCGACCGCCGCGTCGGCCGCCTCCACCGCGTCGCCGAGCGCGTCGTACGCCTCCAGGATCAGGGCCGTGAGCAGGTCGTCCCGGCTGGGGAAGTAGCGGTAGATCGCCGAGGAGACCATGCCCATGTCCCGGGCGACCGCGCGCAGCGAGAGGTTGGCGCCGTCCGTGGCGAGGTGGCGGCGGGCCACCGTCTTGATCTCGTCGATCATTCCGGCACGGACCCGGGCGCGCAGCGAGTGGGCGACCATGCCCCCACTCTGCCACGGATGAGAGCGCCAATCAAAATAGAGAGCACTGCTCTTGACGAAGTGTCATGCGGCGGGTCATGCTGGTCCCGTTCTCGGCGAGAGCAGTGCTCTCGGATCAGACCCCTGCTTCGAAAGGTGGCCCTCATGGCCCTGCACGTCATCGTCGGCGCCGGTCCCGTCGGCACGGCCACGGCCCGGCTCCTCGCCGGACGCGGCGACCAGGTGCAGGTGGTGACCCGCCGGGGCACCGGGCCCGAGCACCCGGCCGTCGAGCGGGTCGCCGCCGACGCCGCCGACGCGGACCGGCTGGCCGCGCTGACCGACGGCGCCGACGCCGTCTACAACTGCGCCAACCCGGCGTACCACCGGTGGCCGACCGACTGGCCGCCGCTCGCCGCGGCGCTGCTCAGCGCCGCCGAGCGCAGCGGCGCGGTGCTCGCCACGGTCGGCAACCTCTACGGCTACGGCCCGGTCGACGGGCCGATGACCGAGGCCACCCCGCCGGCGGCCACCGGCGTCAAGGGGCAGGTGCGCAACCGGATGTGGGCCGACGCGCTCGCCGCCCACCGGGCCGGCCGGGCCCGGGTCACCGAGGTGCGCGGCTCCGACTACCTGGGCGCCGGGGCCACCTCCCTGCCGATGCTGGTGCTGCCCCGGGTGCTCGCCGGCAAGCGGGTCTTCCTCCCGGTCGACTGGGACGCCCCGCACAGCTGGACGTACATCGACGACGTGGCCCGCACCCTGGTCGCCGCCGCCACCGACCCGCGGGCCTGGGGCCGCGCCTGGCACGTGCCCAGCGCGCCCGCCGTCGGAATGCGGGAGCTGGCCACCCGGGCGGCGGCCCTGGCCGGCGCCCCCGCGCCCAGGCTGATCCGGATGCCCTACCCGGTGCTCTGGCTCGGCGGCCTGGCCAACCCGTTCGCCCGCGAGCTGCGCGAGACCGCCTACCAGTTCGACCGGCCCTACCTGCTCGACTCCAGCGCGTTGACCGCCACCCTGGGCGTCGAACCGACCCCGCTGGACGTCGCCCTCGCCGAGACCGTCGCCGCGCTGCGCCGCTGACCGGCCACCGCCGCCCGCGTCGCCCGCCGCCGGAGCGGGCGTCAGCGGCGCGGTGCCGGCCCGAGCGCCGCGATCAGGACCGCGACCATGGTCAGCGCCGCGCCGAGCAGGGTGGCCGGCCCGGGATGCGAGGCCGCGGTCGGCAGGACCAGGTCCAGCAGTACGGCGCCGACAATCTGCCCGGCGATGGTGGCCAGCCCGAGCAGCAGCACCCCGGTGAAGCGGACGATGGCGGCGGCGAGCGCGATGAAGACGATGCCGATCGGGCCGCCCAGGTAGAGCCAGGGCTCGGTCGGGAAGCTGCCGCCCGGGCGGCCACGGACCGCCACGTCGATCGCGAGGGTGACGAGCAGGGCCGCCGTGCCCACCGTGAAGTTCACCAGCGTGGCCGACAGCGCGCTGCCGGAGGCTCCCCGCACCCGGCCGTTGACCGCCTGCTGCCAGGCGATGCCCACCCCGGCCAGCATCGGCAGCAGGGCCAGCGCCAGGGCGCCCGGGTCGCCGAGCCGGTCGCCCACCGCCAGCAGCACCGCCAGCACGGTGAGCGCCGCGCCGACCAGTCGGTTCGGGGTGACCGCCTGCCGGCCGGTCGGCCCGAGGCCGGCCCGGTCGACCAGCAGGCCGCTGGCGGACTGCCCGGCCACCACGGCGACGGTGAAGACGGCGACGCCGAGCGTGCCGATGGTCAGCCCCTGGGTGGCGACCAGGAAGGCCCCGCACACCCCGCCGAGGCACTGCCACGGCCGTAGCGACCCCTGCGCCAGCGCCGCCCGCAACGCGGCCAGCCCCCGCCGGCCGCCCGGGGTGGCGGGGACCAGCACCAGCAGGATCAGCAGGCCCAGGCCGAAGGAGACCACCGCGGCGGCGATCCCGTCGCCCAGTCGTACGCCCAACTCGCCGTTGATCCGGGACTGCACGGCCACCGCGACCCCCGAGGCGGTGGCCAGCCCGACGCCGGCGACCCGCCGGGTGGTCGACAGCGTGGGGGGCGCCACCGTCCCGGTCGCGCTCACTCCTGCTCGGCCAGCGGGCGACCGTCGAAGTCGACGGCCGAGTAGAGCGCCAGCTTCTCGAGCCGGTGGTACGAGTCGATCACCCGGATGGTGCCGCTCTTGGACCGCATCACGATCGACTGGGTGTACGCCCCGCCGGCCCGGTAGCGCACCCCGCGCAGCAGGTCGCCGGAGGTCACGCCGGTCGCCACGAAGAAGCAGTTGTCCCCGGTGACCAGGTCGTCGGTGAGCAGCACCCGGTCCAGGTCGTGCCCGGCGGCGAGCGCCTTCTCCCGCTCCTGGTCGTCGCGCGGCCAGAGCTTCGCCTGCATCGCCCCGCCCATGCACTTGAGCGCGCAGGCGGAGATGATGCCCTCCGGCGTGCCGCCGATGCCCATCAGCACGTCGACGTCGGACTCGCCCCGGGCGGCGGCGATCGAGCCGGCGATGTCGCCGTCGGAGATGAACCGGATGCCCGCGCCGGTCCGCCGGATCTGCTTCACCAGGTCGTCGTGGCGGGACCGGTCCAGCACGCAGACCGTCACCTCGGAGACGTCGGTGCCCTTGACCTTGGCGATCCGGCGCAGGTTGTCGGCCACCCCGGCGTTGATGTCCACCACGTCGGCGTACATCGGGCCGACCGCGAGCTTCTCCATGTAGAAGACGGCGCTCGGGTCGAACATCGAACCCCGCTCGGAAACCGCCAGCACCGCGAGGGCGTTCGGCATGCCCTTGCTCATCAGGGTGGTGCCGTCGACCGGGTCCACCGCCACGTCCACCTCGGGGCCGCTGCCGTCGCCGACCTCCTCGCCGTTGAACAGCATCGGGGCGTTGTCCTTCTCGCCCTCGCCGATCACCACGACGCCCCGCATCGGGATCGAGTTGATCAGTTTGCGCATCGCGTCGACGGCTGCCCCGTCGCCGCCCTCCTTGTCGCCCCGACCGACCCAACGGCCGGCCGCCATCGCCGCGGCCTCGGTGACCCGGACCAGGTCGAGGGCGAGGTTGCGGTCGAGATCCTGCGGGATCCGCGTCCTGGTGTTCGTCATGACGGCTCCTCCTCGCGACGTTGCGGGGTGGACCGGCAGGATGCGGCCGTCGCCGCTGCCGGCTTTGTCGCTGATCCTCACACGATCGCCGACGTGACGGCGGGGCGGGGCGGGGATGGCCAGCTTCCCGCCGTCCGGGCGGCCCGGGCCCAGGCCGGTCGTGACCTGGCCGATCCGTCGCGGGCCGGCTCCGCAGCGGAGCCGGCTGTGAGATCGGTCGCTCTCCGCGGCGGCGGCGGGTCGATGCCCGCCGGCCGGCGTCAGCTCGCGGGCGCCGTCGTCCGGTCGCCCCGCCGGCGGTCGCGCGGGGTGATGGCGTGGGCGACCCAGGGGGCCGGGCGGCGGATCGCGACCGGCCCCCGCCCGTGGGCGCCGGTGGCCGGGCGACACCGATCGGCCGGCTGCGAGAATGGGCGGGTGGAACCCGCACAGCCAGCCAACCGCGAACCCACCGACACGACCCCGCCGGACGGCCAGCCGCCGGTCCGGTCGACCGCCGGGCCGTCCCCGGCGGCCGGCGAGCCGGCCCTCGTCGAGCCCGCCACCGGACCCGCGCCCCTCGCCGAGGCGGGCGAGCCGGCGCTGGTCGAGCCGGCCCACGGCGCGGCCCGGGGTGGGGCCGGCGAGCACCCGGCCGTCCCCGACGACCAGCCCGCGCCGCCGGCTCGCCGGGAGAAGTCCCGCGCCGAGCGGTCGCCCCGGGACATGGCGCTGTCGCTGCTCGTGCTGCTGGTCCCCATCGCGCTGCTGCTCGCCTTCTACCGGGGGTTCCTCGGCGGCGACGAGCCGGCCACCGTGGACCCCGCGCCCGCCGTCGAGCAGGCGCGGGCGGCCAACACGTTCCCGGTCAGCGCGCCGGCCGGCCTGGCCGCCGACTGGCGTACGGTCAGCGCCCGCTACCGGACCGAGCCGACCGGGGCGACGCTGCGAATCGGCTACCTGACCCCGGAGGGGCGCGGCGCGCAGCTCGTGCAGAGCAACGTGCCCGCCGAGAAGCTGCTGCCCGCCGAGCTGAGCGGCGGCCAGCCGCAGGGGACGGCCGACCTGCCCGGCGGGAGGTGGCAGCGCTACACCGCCCGCGGCAACGAGCAGGCGCTGGTGCTGCTGGAACCGACGAGGACGGTGATCGTGGTCGGCGACGCCGGGGACGCCGAGCTGCGCCAGCTCGCCAACGCCCTCCGCTGACGGCGGCTGGCGGGTCAGGGGCCCTCAGGGGCTGAGCCCGCGCGGTCGGGGGTGGCCCGCGCCGCCGCCGGCCGGGTCGCCCGTCCGGGGTCGCGCGGACCGGACAGGGATTGCGGAAGGCCGCTTCAGGGAACAGAGGGAGCACGAGCTCGCCGGGTCGCTCCGCCGGCCGGACGCGGCTCGTGCGCCGGAGCCGGCGTGAGGGCTGCGGCGCCACGCCTCCGGCGCCTCCGTGGGCCGGACGACCCACCTGGAGAGGTTCACGTGATGATTCGACGTTTCAGCGCAGCCGCTTTCGCCGCGGCGCTGCTCACTCCTGGCCTGGCGGCCTGCAACAGCACCGGGAACGGCGAGGCGGGGGCCTCCGCGTCCCCGACGGTCGCCGGCAGCATCGCGCCGAGCGGCGCCACCCCCGGCACCGGTGACGCCAAGCAGGCGCTGCTGAACTCCACCAACGAGATCCGGAACGGCAACTTCCGGTTCACCATGTCCGGCGCCGGCTCCACGGCCGAGGGCCAGGTCCACGAGCCCAGCCAGAGCGCGGAGATGCGGGTGACGATCGGCGACGCGTCCTCCGACCTGATGATGAAGCTCGACCTGATCCACCTCAAGCCGGACAGCTGGGTGAAGGTGGAGCTGGGCGGCAAGTCGGCCGGCAGCATCCCCGGGGTGCAGAAGCTCAACCTCGGCAAGTACCAGCACCTGGACCAGACCCGGATCAAGGGCAACCGGGCGCTGGGCTTCGACTTCGAGAAGGTCGACCCGGCCGGCAGCGCGGTGCTGACGCAGGGCATCACCGAGGTCCGGCAGACCGGCGACGGCATGTACGCCGGCACGCTCGACGTGTCCAGGGCGGCCGAGGCCGGTTCGGTCGACCCCACCGTGATCACCGCGCTCGGCGCGCAGGCGAAGTCGGTGCCGTTCACCGCGAAGCTCGACCCGCAGGGCCGGCTCAGCGAGATGGTGGTCCAGATGCCGGCGGCCGGCCAGAGCGCCGCCCAGGACATCAAGGTCACGTACTCGGACTACGGCAACGCCTCGGCCGCACAGAAGCCGTCGGCCGACCAGGTGGTGGAGGCCCCGCCGGAGTTCTACAACCTGTTCAACTGAGCCCGACGGCGGGGCGGCTCCGGCCGTCCCGCCGTCGCGTCAGTCCTCGGCGCGCTGCCGGGCCGCGTCGATCCGCGCCCGGGCGCCGTCCAGCCAGCGCTGGCAGATGTCGGCCAACTGCTCGCCGCGCTCCCAGAGCGCCAGCGACTCCTCCAGCGACGTGCCGCCGGTCTCCAGCCGCTCGACCACCTGGGCCAGCTCGGCGCGGGCCTGCTCGTAGCTGAGCCGCTCGTCCTTCTTCTCGTCAGTCATCGCACCCATCCCACCACATCCGCCCGCCGTCGCCCGCCCGCCGCCGGTCAGCCGTCGACGGTCGCGGTCAGCTCGCCGTCGGCGAGGCGTACCCGCAGCGGGTCGCCCTTGGCCACCTCGGCGGCCGCCCGGACCACATGGCCGTCGGCGCGCTGCACGATCGCGTATCCACGGTCGAGGGTCGCGGCGGGCGAGAGCGCGCGCAGCCGGGCCAGGGTGTGCCGCAGGTCTTCGCCGGCGGCGCCGAGCCGGTGGTCCAGGCAGCGGCCGGTCCGGTCGCGCAGCGCGGCCACCTCGGCGGCGCGCTGGTCCACCATCACCTGCGGCCGGGCCAGCACCGGGCGGGAGCGGAGCAGGTCCAGCCGGTGCGACTCCCGGTCGACCAGGTTGCGGACGGCCCGCTCCAGGCGGGACCGGGCCTGGCCGATGAGGCGTACCTCCTCGGTCAGGTCGGGGACGATCCGCTTCGCCGCGTCGGTGGGCGTCGAGGCGCGGACGTCGGCGACGTAGTCGACCAGCGGCGCGTCCGTCTCGTGGCCGATGGCGCTGACCACCGGCGTACGGCAGGCGAAGACCGCCCGGCAGAGCGCCTCGTCGGAGAAGGGGAGCAGGTCCTCGATGCTGCCGCCGCCCCGGGCCAGGATGATCACGTCGATGGTCGGGTCCGCGTCGAGCACCTTGAGCGCGTCGACGATCTGCGGGACGGCGCTCGGCCCCTGCACCGCGACGTTGACCGTGCGGAACTCCACCGCCGGCCAGCGCCGCCGCGCGTTGGTCAGCACGTCCCGCTCGGCGGCCGAGGCGCGGCCGGTGATCAGCCCGATCCGGCCGGGCAGGAACGGCGGGCGGCGCTTGCGGTTCCGGTCGAAGAGGCCCTCGGCGGCCAGCAGCTTCTTGAGCTTCTCCAGCCGGGCCAGCAGCTCGCCGAGCCCCACCTGCCGGATCTCGTCGGCGCGCAGGCTCAGCGTGCCCCGGGCGGCGTAGAACTCCGGCTTGGCGTGCAGCACCACCCGGGCGCCCTCGCGCAGCTCCGGCGCGCCCGCGTCGAGCACGTCCCGGTTGGTGGTGACGGTCAGGCTGAGATCCGCCGACGGGTCGCGCAGGGTGAGGAACACGGTGCTCGCCCCGGGACGGCGGCTGATCTGCGCCACCTGCCCGTCCACCCACACCCAGCCGAGCCGCGCGATCCAGGCCCCCACCTTCTGGCTGACCACCCGTACCGGCCACGGCTCTTCCGACGTGCTCCGCCCCGCTTCGCCGCCACTCACCCGCCCACCCTACGATCCCGCCGCCCCGACGCCGTTGATCATGAGGTTGACGGGCGGGTCGAGCTCCGATCCACCCGCCAACCTCATGATCGACGTGAAGGTCAGGGG
>NZ_QGKS01000186.1 GCF_003172935.1 Micromonospora sicca
GTAGCCGCAGGTGCGGAAGTCGGCAAACAGCTGAGTGGCATTCGTTGCGCCGTCGTTGACGCGTTGGTCCAGGTAGTCGAGGTGGTCGTCAGGGCTGCTGGGCCGGCCGGCACGGGGTTTGGCCAGGAGTTCGTCGACGCGCGGGCACACGGTCACCGTGCAGGGCTTGGCCGCCCGCGCCCGCCCGGCGCGGCGGCTCATCGAGCGGCCAGCGCTCGACGCCAGGCCCTGGATTGCAGCAGCCGTAGGCCGTTGAGGCCGACGACGACTGTGGAGCCCTCGTGACCGGCCACACCGAGGGGTAACGGGAGGTGACCGATGAGGTCCCAGGCGACCAGGACGGTGATGAACGTGCCGGCGATGACAAGGTTGGTGGTGACCAGGCGGCGGACGCGGCGGGACAGGGCGATGACGGCGGGCAGTGTGGTCAGGTCGTCGCGGACCAGGACCGCGTCGGCGGTCTGCAGGGCGAGGTCGGAGCCGTGTCGGCCCATCGCCACGTCGGTGTCGGCGGCGGCGAGAGCGGGGCGTCGTTGACCCCGTCGCCGACCAGCAGGACGCGCCGGCCGTCGCGCTGAAGGGCGCGTACCCGATCGACCTTGTCGGCGGGCAGCAGGGCGGCGTGCACGTCAGCGATGCCTGCCTCGGCGGCGAGCCGGCCAGCCGCACCGGGGTTGTCACCGGTGAGCAGCGCCAGTGTCGTGCCGGTCAGCGTGGTCAGGGCGGTGACCGTGGCCGCGGCGTGCGGGCGGACCCGGTCGGCCAGGGCGAGGACGCCAGCGGGCGCGTCGTCGACGATGACCACCACGGCGGTACGGCCGGCCGCCTGCGAGGTGTCGACGAGGGCATGCACCTGCGGGTCGACCCGCGCGACGTCGTCGAGCAGCGTGGGGCTGCCGACCCGTGCCCGCCGCCCGTCGACCGTGGCGGCGACGCCCCGGCCCGGGGTGGAGGCGAAGTCGTGGGCGGCGGGGACGGCCAGCCCCCGGTCCCGGGCGGCGGCGAGCACTGCGGCGGCCAGTGGATGCTCGCTGAGGTGCTCGGCGCCGGCCGCCAGCCGCAGCAAGGTGTCCTCGGCGTGACCGCTGTCGGCGATGAGGTGGATCTCCGCGATCCGGGGGGTGCCTTCGGTGAGCGTGCCGGTCTTGTCGAACGCGACCACGTCGGTGTCGGCGAGCTGCTCCATGACCACGGCGGATTTGACCAGGACGCCATGCCGGCCGGCGAGGGCGATGGCCGACAGCAGTGGCGGCATGGTGGCCAGTACCACCGCGCATGGCGACGCGACGATCATGAAGGTCATCGCTCGAAGCAGGGTCGGCTGCAGAGCCGCGCCGAACGCCAGCGGGACGGCGAACAGGGCCAGGGTCGCCACCACCGGGCCGACGGAGTAGCGCTGTTCGACCTTTTCGATGAACAGCTGGGTGCGGGCCTTGGTCGCCGAGGCCTCCTCGACGAGGGCGACGATGCGGGCGATCACCGACTCGGCGGCCGGGCGGTGCACCCGGGCCAGCAGTGACCCGGCGCCGTTGACGGTGCTGGCGTATCGTCCCCAGGGTGCTTGGCCACCGGCAGCGGCTCGCCGGTGATGCTGGCCTGGTCGACGTCACTGGCCCCGTCGACGACCACAGCGTCGGCGCCGATCCGCTCCCCCGGCCGTACCCGGATCAGATCGCCGACGGCCAGTTCCGCCGTGTCGATGGTGTCCTCGGTGCCGTCGTCACGGACCCGGGTCGTGCGCTCGGGGGCGAGGTCAAGCAGGGCGCGGACCGAGTCGGCGGTCCGGGCCGTGGCGAACGCCTCCAGCGCGCCGGAGGTGGCGAAGATGACGATCAGCAGCGCGCCGTCGAAGACCTGCCCGATGCCGGCCGCACCGAGCGCCGCCACGATCATCAGGAGGTCGACGTCCAGGGTCCACTCCCGCAGCGCCCGCAATCCGGCCAGCGCCGGCTCCCAGCCGCCGAGCGCGTACCAGGCCAGATACAGCGTCTACCACAGCGGCGCCGGGGCATGCGCGAGCTGCGCGATGCCACCGAGGGCGAAAAGCACTGTCGCCGCCGCAGCCCAGCGCGCCTCAGCGAGGGCCCACAGCCGCGCACCCCACCGCCGAGGCGCGCGGGCTGCGGCGGTCGCGGGCGGAGCGGGAGTGGTGTCGGCCGTCAGGGTGACAACAACCGACCATACCTGCATGCCTTCGCAGATACACATTCAGCTAGGAAGACAGTCAGCGGAGGAAGGCTAGGCTAGACGGGTGCATGCGTCGCTGCCGGACTTCCAGATGCCCAACGACGAGCAGGTTCACCTCGCCGCCGAGGGTTTCCGGCTGCTCGCCGACCCGACCCGCGTCAAGATCCTCTGGGCCCCACCCCAAGGCGAGTCGTCGGTCGCCTGCCTTGCCGACCTGGTGGGCGCTGCCCCCACCGCCGTCAGCCAGCACCTGGCCAAGCTCCGCCTGGCCGGGCTGGTCCGCGGACGCAGGGAAGGCACCTTCGTCTACTACTCCGCCGCCGACGTCCACGTCCAGGCCCTGCTCGCCGAGGCGCTGTTCCACGCCGACCACACCGACCGAGACTTGCCCGACCACGCCCGCGGTGACCTGCTCCCTCACACCGGTCCCGCCACACAACCGGCCACCTGAGCCGGAGCACGAAAGTTTCTTGCCGGACGTCGTCAAGCCCACGGGTTCGAGCAGCACCGCGATGGGATCACGGCCTCGAGCGACGGCCGGTTCCAGCAGGTGGCGAAGGCCAGCAGCACCACATCCGGTTTGAGGCTGGTCTCCAGCATGTGCCGCAGGGTGTGGGCGATGCGTTCCTTTCGGCTGCTGACGGGGCGGGGCTACGCGCTCGGCAACACCCTTGGCGCCGGACCCAGCGAGCCGTGACGGCGCCGGCAGCACGACCAACGCCGACGCCCCTCGATACGCCGATCACCCCCCGGTCACCACGTCCCGGAAGCTGTCGAGTGAGACAACCCTGGGTGAGCGCGGCATGGGACGGAATGAAGCGGGCCAAGACGGGCAGTCGCGGGCGTACAGCGCTGGCGGCCCATTCGGCGGCGCTGCATCGGCCGGTCAGCTAACGGGTTATTTGACCTATGGTCACGGGCATGATCGGCAAGGTCCTCGCTGCTACAGTCCGCCACCGGCACACTGTCTTGATGCTCGGCCTGCTCGTAGCGGGCGGGAACGCTGTTGCGGTGGGCTTTGCTCCCTCCCTGGGGCAGCTCCTGTTCTTCCCGCTGCTCTTCCTTGCCGTGGCGCTCCTGGTCCTGGCGATCCTCAGCTGGCAGACCCGTCCGGCCTACTTCGTGGTGCAGCCTCAGATTCCGGCCTTCGGCACGCCGGTGCCTGCATGGAAGGTATTCCTGCCCCTGTGCTCCCTCGCGCCCTTCTCGGCCGAGGTCGGCGCTCTGATGCGCTCCGCCAGGCAAGGCACTCCGTGGACACCCGAATCGATCCTCCTCCCTGTCTCCTGGCTTCTGCTCGTCGCACTGCTGGTCGTTGAGGCCTGGCGGGGCTATGGGCCACAGCTACGTCCCCATGGCGTACAACAACGCACCGTCCTCGGCTCGCTCATAGTGCCGTGGGAGGCACTACCGGTCGCCCAGACCCCTCTGCCTGTCGGCCCTCCCTCGACACTGTGGCTGGCCTACGCGCAACCCCAGTTGGTGCGCCGGCGCGGCATTCCATGGAGCCGGCACGCACTGCGCACGGACAACGTCGACGCCTGGTTTCTCGCCGCTGCGATCCGACACTACGTCTGTCACCCCGACCGCCGAGCCGCCGTCGGCAGCCACGAGGAGTACCAACGGCTTCTCGCCGAGTTGCCCGGTCGCGAACGCTGACGAACGCGAAGCCCCCTGTGGATGGGGCTGCCGATCCAGGAGGCGGCCGTGGCTGCGTTCAACGGAGGCGAAAGCCGTAACGCTGCCGGGCAAGACGGCGCTTTCCTACCGGCTGGCGAGCTGACGTTGGGAATTTTGCCGGGCGCAGCATCAGACTCGATGATGTCTGTGAGGGCATGGATGTGGTGGGCAGACGACGACCTTGAGTTCGCCGCGGTTCGCGGTCGTATGCCGCTGCAGCATTGGGCCAGACGTGAGGGGTCCTGTTGCGGCCGCAGGCTAAGAAGCGATGTAGTCCATATAGGATTCGGACCGTTGTCCATCGCCGCCGTGAGAGGGGCCGGAGGTTCTAGACTGCCTGTATTCGAGAGCAATCTCCCGCCTCCGCACGGTGCCGGTCGATCGAGATGGCCCGCATTTGCCAGCGGTTTCCCTCCTGGTACGAGGATGCTGATGCCTGAGTCTTCCCCTCTTGACACGCGTGCCGTCCATCGGGCACACGATCCCTACGGCGAACCTTCCGCACGCGATGGGTACACGGCCAGTGGCTTGGGGCCGCGTTTTTTGTGGCTGTCTGTGCTTCCTGCCGCCGTCGTTGCGTTGCTCGGGGCCACCGCCGTTCTCTGCGTGCTCGTCACGTCCGGGGAAACGGTCACTGCCAGGATGGGCTGGGCTCTCGTCCTGGCATGGATCGCCTGCGTAGTGGTCATCGCCATCGCCGCCAACCGAGCCAATGCGGTCGATCGCCTGGTCGTCGCCAGGATCGGCGCCGTGCGGTCCTCGACCACTCACCGCCGGGCTGAGGTGCAGTGGCTGATCGAGCGGTTGCGCCGCGGCGAGCGGCTCGAGTCACCCGCGGAGCTCGTGCCGGGCAGGGGCGACGATGGATTCGCGCTTCTGCAGCGCGAACTGGACGAGGTCCTGCATGCTGCCCAGGTCGCCGTCGTAGAGGCATCAGCCGTGACACCGGCGGCGCCCGTGCCGAACTCCGGTCACCAGGTGGAGGTCTTCGTCAACCTCGCCCGACGGCTGCAGTCCCTGGTGCATCGGGAGATCCAGTTGCTCGACGACCTGGAGAACCAGGTGGAGGATCCGGATCTACTCAAGGGTCTGTTTCAGGTCGACCATCTTGCCACTCGTATCCGCCGGCACGCGGAGAACCTTGCGGTGCTAGGTGGCGCTGTTTCTCGACGACAGTGGAGCAGGCCGGTGGCTCTGACCGAGGTGTTGCGGTCGGCTATGGCCGAGGTCCAGCAGTATTCGCGGGTCAAGCTGGTGCCACCGATTGAGGGCACGCTGGGTGGCCACGCTGTCGCCGACGTCATCCATCTGGTCGCTGAGCTCGTTGAGAATGCCACTAATTTCTCCGCCCCCCACACCCAGGTGCTACTGCGTGCCCAGGCCGTGACGGCGGGTATCGCAGTGGAGGTTGAGGACCGGGGCCTGGGTATGCCGCTCGCCGATCAGGACCGGGTCAACCGTCTTTTGGTCGACCCAACCGGGATTGACGTGGGCGAGTTGCTGCGCGACGGCCGTATCGGGTTGTTCGTCGTCGGGGCCATCGCCCGTCGGCACGGCATCACGGTACGGTTGCAGACCAACATCTACGGCGGGATCCAGGCGGTGCTCATCCTGCCGCCCGGGCTGCTCGGTGCGCCGCCGCAGAGGAGTGAATCCTGGCACGAGATGCAGCCGCAGCCGCAGTCCATGGTCCAACCACCACGCCACGAGCCACAATTTGCGATGGTCGCGAGTGGCTCGACGCCCCCACCGCCGGCGTACTCACCGGCGCCTGCCCCGCCTCGGGTTCATGACCGGACTCCCATGCCCAGCGAGGGGATCCGTGCTGAGGTGACGGCACAGCCGTCTGCGGCCTGGGACTACCTGTCCTCTCCTACCGACTCTTCTGCGTCGCTGCCGGCAGCTAGCGAGGCCGCCCGCTACGCCGGGGGCACGGCGGCGGAGGGGGCCGCGGCCAGCGACCCGACTACATCCCAGTTCGCTGACGGCGACGCGCGTCCGCAGCTACCGCACCGGAAACCACAGACACATCTGGCCCCGCAGCTGCACGGCGCCCCCAGTGCCCCTGTCTCAGTGGAACAGGTGGCTGAACACGACCCCACCCTGATGGCTACGTTCACGAGGGCCTTCAGCCAGGGCGAAGCCGGAACCGGCGGGAATGACGGTTCCGAGGGCCGTCTAGACGGCATCAGCTGACCCCGCGTCACCGTTAAGGAGGGTTACCTATCATGCGGAGCAATGCGCCCGTTGAACGATCTCAGGATCTCGTGTGGCTGCTGTCCGGGCTGGCCGAGCGCGTCCCCCACACCCGTAGTGCTTTGCTGCTGTCCTCGGACGGCCTACCGATGGCCGCCCACGGGCTGGATCGGGCCGGCGCGGACCATCTGGCGGCAATCTCCTCCGGACTGTTCTCCCTCGCTCGCAGCGCCGGAGGTAGTTTCGATGGCGGTAACGGCGTCCGTCAGGTGGTGGCGGAACTCGATGACGCCCTGCTGTTCGTCACGGCGGCCGGCTCGAATGCCGTCCTCGCGGTGCTCGCCGGCCGTGAGGCTGACGTCGGCGTGCTCGGGTATGAGATGTCGCAAATGGTGAAAAGCGTACGTCCATTTCTGGCCACGCCGAAGCGTCCGGGGATCGCCAGTTCTGACGACATTATTCGGTGACCATGGTGGGTCCGGAGGACGAACCCTTTCTCGACGACGACGCGGGGCGCCTGGTCCGCCCGTACACGGTCAGTAACGGGCGCACCCGACCCAGCACGCACATGGAGTTGCTGTCCTGGGTGATGGCGACCGGCCGGTTACCTCGGGGACACCTGGAGCCGGACCATGCCCGGGCGCTTCGCCTCTGCGGCGGCCCGACCACGGTCGCCGAGATCTCGGCACACCTGAAACTGCCCGCTGCTATCACGAAGGTGGTGCTTTCCGACTTGGTCGATTGTGGCGCGCTGAGCACCCGAGCTCCCAGCCCTATCGCAGACCCCGCTGACCGATCCGTATTGGAGGCGGTTCTCTATGGCCTACAACAACGACTCTGAACTGTCTCCGGTGTTCCCGACTGCGCTCAAGATCCTCGTCGCTGGGGGGTTCGGCGTCGGTAAGACGACGTTCGTCGGTGCGGTGAGCGAGATCCGGCCGTTGCGCACGGAGGAGATCCTGACCACCGCCAGCGTGGGCACCGACAGCCTGACGGGGGTGGAGGGCAAGTCCACCACCACGGTGGCGCTGGACTTCGGCCGCATCACCGTCGATCCTCGCCACATCCTGTACGTGTTCGGCACACCCGGACAGGAGCGCTTCTGGTTCATGTGGGACGAGTTGTCTGCCGGAGCCCTCGGGGCTGTGGTCCTCGCCGACACCCGCCGCCTACAGGACTCCTTCGCAGCCGTCGATTTCTTCGAAGCCCGCGGCATCGATTTTTTGGTCGCCGTCAATCAATTCGACGGCTCGTTCCAATACAACCCTGAGGAGGTGCGGGCCGCTCTCGAGCTCAAACCCGATGTGCCGATCGTCATGTGCGACGCCCGTCAAAGCCGCTCCGCGACCGCGGTGCTGATCGCCCTGCTCCAGCACTTACTCGGCACTTCCCCATCCCACTCGGCGTGAGACGCGTCAGACCTGCAGCAGATATGGAGCCAGAAATGATCTACGAATCCCCGGCCTACCAGTCACTGACGCCGACTGATCAGGAAGCGCCGCAACGTGTGCAGCGGCTGCGCGATCTCGGCCTCGGGGAAAGCCCAGACCCCGAGTTTGACGAATTCGCCCAAAAACTCGCAGAGATCACCAAAGCCCCGTACGCGATGGTGAACTTCATCAGCGAGGACCGCCAGTTCTTCGCCGGCCTCTACACCGCCCCGGCCGGGCGAGCCAGCGCCACGCCGGAGGTCGCGGCCGCCGGGCAGCCTGGCCGGGTGATGTCACGAGACCACGGCTACTGCCCGCACGTCGTGGTCCGGCGCAAGGCGCTGGTACTCGACGACGTGTGCGACTACCCGCGGTTCGCCGGCAACCCCGTGGTCGACGAGATCGGCATCCGCTCTTACCTGGGCGCGCCACTGATCGACCACACCGGTATGGCCCTCGGCACGATCTGCGTGGTGGACACCGAGCCGCGCCCGTGGGGACGGCAGGGACTGGAGACCATCAAGTCCCTGGCCGCCGAGCTGACGGAACGGATCAACCAGCGCAGCCGGCGATAGGACGACGTCAGGAAGTGGCCGCCGCTTCCAGCAAAGGGGCGGCGAGCCGCTCCGACCACTGCCCCTTGGACGTGCCCAGTGCCACCTCGCCGAGACGGATCAGTTGGACGTCCGAGGTGCCGGCTGGAGCGAAGATGTGGTGGGCGTCGCGGACATACCGCTCTACCGGCCGGTCGGGGTAGAGCCCGCACGCGGCGTGCACTTCCATCGCGTTACGGGCCGAGTCGAGGGCGTACTCGACGTTGATGAGCTTGGCGTTCATCAACTCCGCGTCGCAGGGCAGGCCTTGGTCCAGCAAGTGCACCGCGTGATAAGCGGCCAGCCGGGCGGTCATCAGCCGGGACTGCATCTGCCCGACCTTCAGCTTGATTGGGAGGAGATCACCCAGCGGCTTGCCGTAGCGGTGCTGCTCGGTGACGTATGCCGAGGTCTCCTCAAGTAGGGCCTGGTGGATGCCGAGGGAGACCGCGGTCAGGTTCGGCCGGCCGTACAGGATGCTGGAGGAGTAGGCGACGGCCAGGCCGTCACCCTCGACGCCGAGCAGGTTCGCCGCGGGTACGCGGCAGTCCTCGAAGACGAGTTCGCCGAAGCTGAAGCCGTGCAGGCCCATGGCCGCGCGATGCGGGCCGAGCGAGAAGCCCGAACGGTCCGACTCGACCAGGAAGGCCGACAGTCCCTGAGAGCCCGCGCCGGTGCGGACCACCACGCCGTGCAGGTCACCGACGTGACTGTTGCCGACGAACACCTTCCGGCCGTTCAGAATGTAGTCGTCGCCGTCGCGTACGGCGGTGGCCTCCATGCCGAGGACATGGCCACCGGACTGTGGCTCGGTGACCGCGATGGTGGGCAGGCAGGTTCCGTCGGCGATGGCCGGTAGCCACTGCCTCTTCTGGCTGTCGTTGCCGAAGTGCACGATTTTGGCCACGCCCAGCTGGCTGGCCTGCACCATGGCGCCCATCGCGCCGCTGACCCGTGACAGCTCTTCGATGATGATCGTCTTCGCGAGGTGTCCCAGGCCCATCCCGCCGTAGTCGGGGCTGATCGTGACACCGATCCAGCCCTGGTGCGCGATTAACCGCGACAGTTCGTGCTGAACCGAGCGAGACGCTTCCATTTCCGGAATCCGGGGGCGTACCTCGGCCTCCGCAAACGTTCGCACCTCCTCCCGTAGACGCTCGTGACGCTTCGTGGTGAAGTAGCTGTCCATGAGCAGATCCCCTCGTGAGTTCGCCTGCCGACCTTGGCGGATCCGGTTGAATCCGGCCAGGCCACAAGATTCTGGTCGCCGCCGCACGCATCTTCGGGTTCGCCGTTGATGCGCCAGCGGTTCGACGGGTCGACTCGGGCTCGGCTGCGCCGCTGACCCGGCCGCAGGCCAATCACCACCGCCGGTGCGGCTATTGGACAAGTCGGCAGGTTCATGGCAAAGACCGATGGCAAAGCCACGCTCGGAGGTGCGCCGCTACTGCAGCACCAGCGCCATGCGTGAATGGCCGAGCACGGACGGCGAGCCAGCTGTGACGGCTTAGGGGGCCCCGGTTCCTACCGCCGCCCGTCGCCTTGGCGCCGCTCATGGTCGCAACCGTAGGGGGTGGGCGCCGGTGCGTGTATTCGAACTCTGACCAGGCGCGATGATGATGCGGCGACCAGAAGAGGCCTGCTGTCTCATCCTCCGCCTCCCAACCGGTTCGCCGCTGATGGTATCCGCGGAGATCCACAGCAGCACCCTCCTATCAGTACTTGGGACGCTGAGTCCCAAGTCAGGCCAAACGGTGGGCGTTTCCGCTCTCCGCAGAGGACGCGCGCTATCGCTGCCGACGGCGACAGCCGTCACGGACAACGAGAAGGCTCCCGCCGCCCACCTGGGCAAAGGTGACATCCTCACCGGGGGTCGCCAGAGTCGGCGTATCGGTGACAACGGTGTGGCGGTACCTGCGGGAGGCTGTCGCCGGCTCTCAGCTCATACCGATGGCCTCGCCGACGCGATGCGGCGGGGTCACCCGACTGGTCTAGGCGATCCTCGGCGGCAAGTTGATCCGATCGACTGGATCGCCGATCAGCGGCCCTTACTACTGTGGCAAGCAAAGCGACACGGCGTGAGCGTGCAGGTCCTCCCCGACCCCGGGTGGTCGGCTGATCGGGGCCTCACCCGCCCTGTTCGACTCCACCCATGATCTGCCCGCCGCCCGCGCCGGCGGCCTGGTCGCCGCCTGACCAGCGCCGGCGAGATGACCTTCGCGGACAAGGGCCACCAAGGCGCCGGTGGCGCCATCTGGGCGCCGTTCAAACGCCGACACACCCGCCTATCGCGGCGGCAGAAGCAGTTCATCCGAGCTGGGCGTCGTACTGCCAGCCGCCGTCGAACACCGGGCCGCGCCGGTCGGCGAAAACAGCTGCTCACCCCACGCCTTGACCGGGCAGCCGGCACCGGCGGGCATATCCCCGGCCTGATCGGCCGGGTGGGCGCTGCCCCGCGCAGTCACCGAGGGACCGGTAAACACCCCTCAGTTCGTAGTGGCGGCCTGCGGGTACGCCGCCGCGAACTCGGCCTGTCAACGTGGCCTTTCCAGCCGAGTGCCGCCCGACTGCTCACGGGCGGTCCCAAGACCGATCAGCGATTGCTGTACGCCTCCATGAGCGAGGTCGGAATGCGTCCCCGGTCGGAGACCTTGTAGCCGTTCTGCGCGGCCCACTCACGGATCGCGCCACTCCGCACCCGGTTGGCTGCCCCGGGAGCCGCGGGACTCCCCGGCCGACGTGTGGCCCGGCGTGCGTCGACACCGCCTCGACCGATCCGCCGGCCGGCGTTGATGTACTCGTCCAGAGCCTTGCGGAGAGCCCCGGCGTTCTGGTCCGAGAGGTCGATCACGTAGGAAACGCCGTCCAGGCTGAACTCGACGGTGCGATCCGCCTTGCTCCCGTCGAGGTCGTCGGTCAACAGCATGACCACTTTGCGAACCATGAATTCACTCCCTTCGAGGAATTGGTGCCTTGGGCCCAATTTCCGCCTACAAGGCAGTATTGAGGTGATCTCAACAAGAGATGGCGGTTGACGCGGACGACACGCCTGCAACCGCCCATACCGGACAGTACTGGAAGAGGGCGTGGGGCCCTCGATAGGCAGTTCTCACCACAAGATCAGCCATGAGGTGAGGACCCCACGTGATTGCCTATCGTGCCATGACCGACGTGCCCAGGGAACTCGTGCAGCACGTGGCGCGGCTGCTGCGCGCCGAGCGCCGCGCGGTCGGCACCCGCCGCCGAACCCGGAAGCTGACCTGCTTCTACCAGGCGCTTCTGGTCCTGGTGTGGTTCGGCAAGGGTGAGGACAAGACCACCCTCGGGGCTGGCTTCGGGGTGTCCAGGGCCACCGCCTACCGGTACGTCGCCGAGGCGGTGCGGGTCCTGGCGGCGCAGACACCCACCCTGCACGACGCCCTCGCCCGGGTCGCCGCTGACGGCTGGTCGCATGTGATCCTCGACGGCAAACTGTTCGACACCGACCGGCTGGCCGAGACCACCACCAGCGTCAAGGGCGAGACAATCGACGCGTGGTACTCGGGAAAGCACCGTGACTTCGGCGCGAACATCCAAGCCGTGATGCGTCCCGACGGGCTACCGGTCTGGACCTCCGATGCGATGCCCGGCCACCTGCACGACCTGACCTGCGCCCAGCGGCTGGACGTCACCGGCGCCCTGTACTGGGCTGCCTCCACCCTCAACCTGCCGACCCTGGCCGACTCCGGCTACGAAGGCGCTGGCCAGGGCATCCACACCCCGTACAAGCAGCCCACCGACGGCCGCCGCCTCGCCGTCGACAACCGCACCTACAATGCCGTCCTTCGATCCCTACGCTGCCTCGGAGAACGCGGCTTCGCCATCCTCACCGGCCGATGGCGCGCGCTGCGCCACACCACCGCCAGCCCTCGAAGCCTCGGCGACATCGTCCGCGCCGCACTCCACCTCACACATTTCGAATACCGATACCTACCCGAACCTTGTTGAGATCACGTCATTGGCCGCCGCCAGCACCCCCGACGGCGGGGTGTCCCAAAAGGAACACCGAGAGACCGAGCCTGGGAAGCCCGCCTCGAGACTGGCGATCAAGGGCCGATCACGAGCGATTGAGGAGCCCGAGTGGACCAGCATCAACGGCGCGATCCGTGCAGCTGTTTCTGAGGGGCCTACCTTGACGATCAGTGTCCGTAGGCGACTTGACGTCTGGTCGTGGAGCTGGGGGTGGAATGGGGTTCGCGAAGCCGGCGATGATGAGCGCAATGGTGGGGGCAGCTGTTCGTGGATGTCCAGCAGGTGCCATTCGCTTGCGAGCAAGGGGTGCCTGAACTGAGTGATGCATGGCAGCGCCGCCGCCGCGCCGACGGCAGGGTTGGCAACGTGAGACTCGCCGCGCTTGATGACCGAGGCGATGATGTGCTGGACCTGGGCCGTGAGGTCGACGACGTGCTCTGCTTCGACGAACCTGAATTCGGATACCAGCGCCCTGCACGTCTGAACGAGGCGTGGATGCGATGCAGCCACTCCCGCATGACCGCTTCCCGAAGAGCCGCCCTCCGACGGGAAATGCCGGTAGATGCTGCCCGGACTGACCTTGAGCCCTCGCATGGCATCGGCGACGTTAGCCTCTGCCGGGGCCGTAGCGGGGCAGGACATCCTCAGCGCTACCCCTCGGGAATTTCGCCGCAAGATCCCCTAATCCCCTAACGCCAACCGCCGCCCCTGCCCCAACCCGGCCGGATAAGGCTGGGGTGCAACCCCGATGTCCGATACCGCCGCTTCGCCTTACGGTCGATCCCGGGTCCGGGCGATGTTGTCTGAGACCACGTCCGAACAACATCGATCGAGGAGACCGGCAACATGAGTGAAAGCGCCAGCACAAATTCGACCGCCGACGTGAACTCGACCTCTGCAGCCAACTGGACCGGCAACACGGAGGCAACCGCCGATACCAGCGGGACCACCAACGTGGATTCCACCGCCAGCGCGGGGTCGACCGCCGACATGGGCGCAACCGCTGACATGGTGTCGCCGCAGAGCCTGCAGGACTTCGTATTCGGCCTGCTCACGAACGGTGACGCCCGAGCGGCGTACGAGGTCGACCCGCAAGGCGCGCTGGACAACGCAGGTCTCAACGACGTGACCCCGGCCGACGTGCAGGACATCGTTCCGCTGGTGGCCGACTACGTTCCTGTACAGGGCATCACGTCCTTGCTTTCCGGAGACAGCCTTGGCATCACCGCCGGCGCCACCGTCGACGGACTCGGGCTCAGCGGCGCGACCGGCACCCTCGGCGGACTCGGCCTCACGGGTGTGACCGGCCACCTGGGCGGCAACCTCGACAGCGTTAGCCTCAGCGGCGGCGTGACCGGCACGCTCGACAGCACCGTCGGCGGACTCGGCGTCGACGGCGTGACCGGCGACGTCGGGGGCACCGTGTACAGCGCCACCAACCTCGTCGACAGCACCGTCGGCGGACTCGGCGTCGACGGCGTGACCGGCGACGTCGGGGGCACCGTGTACGGCGCCACCGGCCTCGTCGGCGACGTGACCGGCGACCTCGGCGGCACGGCATACGGCGCCACCAGCCTCGCCGGCGGCACCCTCGACAGCACCGTCGGCGGACTCGGCGTCGACGGCGTGACCGGCGACGTCGGGGGCACCGTGTACGGCGCCACCGGCCTCGTCGGCGACGTGACCGGCGACCTCGGCGGCACGGCATACGGCGCCACCAGCCTCGCCGGCGGCACCCTCGACAGCACCGTCGGCGGACTCGACGTCAGCGGCGTGACCGGCGACGTCGGGGGCACCGTGTACGGCGCCACCGGCCTCGCCGGCGGCACCCTCGACAGCACCGTCGGCGGACTCGACGTCAGCGGCGTGACCGGCAACCTCGGTGACACGGTGCACGGCGTCGGAAGCGTCACCGGTGACGTCGGTGTACACGGCGACGCGTACGCCAGCACGGACGGACAGCTTCTGGGGGGCCTCACCGACGGCCTGCTCCTGAGCTGAAGGCGCTGTGCTATGCGGAGGCCGGGATCTGCCCACTGCGCGGTCCCGGCCTCCATCTTGGTTTACCTACCGCGGATTTCCGGCCGCACGTATGCGTTGTGGAACCGGTGGACGTGTTGTGCAGGCGCCGGGTCCGCGGTCAGATCGCTCTACGCCACGCATGCGGGCCGCGCTTCGCCGGAACTGAGGTTCTGGTCGAGGAGGACCTGGCCGCCACGCAGCGCCAGCGCATCACGCGACGCTGGCGGCGCCGTTGATGCGGCACATCATCGCGGACCAGAGGTGGCTGACGGCCACTGGTAACGGCCAGCCACCTCGCATCGAGCTCCTTGGCCAGTTCTTCAAACTGAGGGCCGTAGACGTCGTGGTTGAGCGCCGCATGGAATGTTCGACATGGTCGCGTGCCGTGACCATGGCGCCCCGACACCTGGGCCTGCCTCGGCCACGGCCCCTCTCGCCGGCCCTCGTCATCTGATCCGCCGTGCCCTGGATCGGTGACCTCGCCCGACAGCGCCCCGTCCGTGAAGAGACGGGGCGCTCTGGTCGTCGCCGAGTGTGCTGTCAGCGCAGGTGGGGTGGTCCAGCCCGCCCACCCGGCGGGCGTATCAGTCGGCGGCGACCTCGATCCGTGGGGTCGGGCCCGCCGGCAGGTACGCCATGTCGGAGATGATGACCACATCCACCTCACGGTTCATCACCATCCAGCTCACCGACTCCCACGGCCCGCGGACGATGCCCTCCAACCGGTAACCGCGCCGGCGGCTGTAGTCGAAGCACTTCGCCACGGCGGGCTCGGTAGGTTCGATGCCGCCGGGTATCCAGATCACGGCCGTGTCCATGCAGCCTCCTGATCAACTTCTGAAGGTTAAGCGAGCGAGGATGATCAGGAGCCCCGGGGGGCAGGGATAGACGCGGTGCCGGTGGACAAGCATCGTGGTGCGGTCCCGGCAGGGTAAGAGGCGGCCGCCATGAACTTCCGGTGGTTCGCTACCCCAGCGGCGGAGCCGGCGATCGCGGGTGAGGAGCCTCGGCCCTCACGTTGCCGTTACTCGCGTCTGCTCCCAGGTCCGCCGTGGTCGGCTATTGGGTGATCTCACCGCTAGGGGAATGCGCTGGTCCGCGGTCTCGCGCCAGAGTGCGTGGACGATCGTGTCGTCGGGGAGGGCGAAGGGATCGCGGGCGGTGTAGCCGTGCCGGGTGTAGAGGGCAGCCTCGGCGGCGGTGGTGGCCTCTGCGTAGGTGGGAAGCCCGAGACGGTCCATCCGGACGAGACTGCGGGCGAGCAGGGTGGAGGCGCGGGCGTGGCGCCAATCGGCGGGCGGGGCCGCGAGAAACGCCAGGTGGTTGTGGGCGTCGGTGGGACGGTGGGTGTTGAGGACGCCGTCCAGGGTCCGGAAGCGGTCGAGGTGGTCACCGCAGGCAGCCGCGAGGCGTTGGCGGTAGTTGGCCGGCGGCGGGATGGGGCGGTAGCGGTGGAACCAGACGGCGGCGGCGGAGCGGTCGTCTAGGAGGAAGACCTCGCCGAACAGAAGGGCGTGTTCGACCCAGATGCGGGAGACGGCGGTGAGCATGCGGCGTCGCTGGTCATCATCAGGTACGAGCCACGTGCCGATGGTTGAGGTGTGCAGGGGGGCAGCGACGAGGCGGACGACGTCGTCGATGTCGCACCAGCGGGCACGGACCGTGGGCGGAATACCTGTCATGGTGGATCTCCTGTATTGAGCCATTGTTGCCCGGTGGCCGGCGCTGCTGTCCGGTCGGGCGAAGCTGTGCAGTCAGGTCGAGTTGCCCGCCACCGGGACGGACGAGCCGGCGCGTGCCGTTTGGCTTCACGGATCAGCGCGGCGAAGGACACGTGGCACCCGGTTGAGCGGGCGCGTAGGACGCCCAGGGTCACAGCAGGGCGGCGTGGCCGTGAAGGTGCGTGGGGCGATGATGGTGCTCGCCGTTCACCGACAGCGGATCACCACCGCGTCGCCCCACCCGCCGGCTGGAGAGGTGTCCACGACGCGCGGTCGCATCTCAGCTGCCTGTCCGGCCGTGGGTCAGCCGTCACCGCATGAGGTGACGCTCAGGCAGGTCTGGTGCCCGGCTGCGGCGATCGTTGGGCGAACGTGTCGCACGGGGACGAAGCGCAGCGCTGGGATTCCAGCTCCGGCATCCATGGGCGCGGCGAGATGTCAGCCGCCGCCGTGCCGGCGCCTGAGGCGGCGGAACTGGTCACGCTGCCGGACGAGATCGGCGTCAGGCCGCCGGTGCCGGTACCACCGACGCGCCCGGGACGACTACTCACGTCGGCGGCTGCAGCTGGGGCCGGCTCGCCGCCGCTGCACCGCTGCACCGCCACGTTCCAGTAGGGCGGGGGCTGCGTGGCTTCCTGGCGGTTGGCGGTGACAGCTGGCACGCGGACGGGATGCTCGGTAGCGCCTGGAGTAGTGGCGACCGGCACCGGGCCGCCAGACCCGGGCTGCGGTTCTACCGGATCGCCGGGCGGGACCGCCGGGTCCGCCGGCTGGCCGAGGATCGGCCGCGTCACCTCGAGCACCGGGGCGAGGACGGGGTGCAGGGTCTCGAGGATCGGGTCGGCGACCGGGCCGACCACCGCGTCAACGGGTTCGAGCAGTCCCGTGCCGGTGATCCCCCGCACCACCGGAGCCGCCGCGTCCACGACCGGACGCGTCACCGGCGCGACAGCCTCGACGACTCTCGTCAACCCCGTACCGGCCGGCCCGCCCACCGTGCGCCGCACCGGCACCATCGCCGCCGTCAGGTCAACGGGCGGGACCCGCATCGCCGAATCGGGCGTTGCGCGGGCTTGCGCCAGGGTGCCGGCTGGTTCCGGGGTCACGGAGGTTGGCTCCCCGACCGCGTCGGTCCCGGCCGGGCTGGGATCGACGGTCGCCGTCTCTTCGGGCGGAGCG
>NZ_QGKS01000099.1 GCF_003172935.1 Micromonospora sicca
GCACCGCACCCCGCCACGCCCGGGCTGGCGACCGTCGACGGCGGCGCGGTCTGCGCCCGGGTCGGCGACGACACCGGCGTACACGACGTGCGGGTCGGTGCCACCCCGCCGGACCTCGCCGCCGCCGCGCGGACGCCGACGGGCCGGGGCGGGGTCCGCGCCGACCAAGTGGTGGTCGAGCCCGGCCGCGGCGCGGTGGTCGAGTCGGCGGCGGCGCCCGGCGCGTCCGGTGGCGCGGTCTCCGTGGTCACCGACCTGGGCCGGCGGTACGTGCTCGCCGACGGCGCGGTGCTCGGCATGCTCGGCTACTCCGGCGTCCGCCCGGTGCGGCTCCCGGCGAGCCTGGTCAGTCTGGTCCCGGCGGGCAGCCCACTGGACCCGGCCGCCGCCCGCGCGGTCGCCGCCCCGGCCTGACGGCCGGCCGGGCCGCCGGACCTCGGGCACCCGGCCCACCTTTCCGCGGCCGGCCGGCCCCCGGGTGCCGGCCGGGCGGCTCAGGCGGGCGGGCGGCGTAGGACGGTGACCGCGAAGTCGGCGTCCTCCCGCCACGGGCGCAGGTCCCAGGTGGCGAAGCGATGCTCCAGCCGCAGCCCGGCGGCGACCGCGTCGGCGTCGAAGTCGGTCAGCGGGTAGCCCCGGTCGGTGCCGAAGCCGACCACCACGATGCCGTCCGGGCGCACGTGGGCGGCGACCCGGGTCAGCACCGCCGGTTCGGTGCCGGGCGCGACGAACGCCAGCACGTTGCCGGCGATCACCGCCGCGTCGAACGGCTCCGCCTCGCCCTGCGCGGCGAGGTCCAGCTCGGCCAGGTCGCCGACCAGCCAGCGCGGCCCGGGGTGGTCGGCGCGGGCGGCCTCCACCAGGGCCGGGTCGGCGTCCACCCCGACCACGGAGTGTCCCCGGACGGCCAGCGCCGCGTCCACCCGTCCGGTGCCGCTGCCCGCGTCCAGGATGCGGGAGCCCGGCGGCACCATGGCGTCCAGCAGCCGCGCCTCACCGGCCAGGTCCGCTCCCTCGGCGGCGAGGCGGCGGAACCGGTCGATGTACCACTGCGAGTGCCCGGGCTTCGTGTCGGTCACCCAACGGGTCGGCTTGCTCATGGGGCCACCGTAACCGGATCTTCCGCGCCGGGAGCCGGATGGGGTAGCCGGCCGCCGCCCTGCGCGAACCAGGCACGATGCGCGGTGGCCGTCCGGCGTGGGGATCAGGTCAGCGCGAGGAACGTGCCGGCGGCGAGTGGGACCCCCGCCGTGACGCCCGCGATGACCTGCGGCCAGGTGTGGTCGCGCAGCCGGACCCGGGACCAGGCGACCGCGGCCACCAGCAGCCAGGCGGCGTGCAGGGCCGGACCGAAGAGCAGCACCAGCACGGTGGTGGACGCGGCGATCACCGCGGCGTGCACGCTGAGCTTCCACCAGTGGTTCACGGCGGTGACCGCAGCGCCCACCACGAAGATCACGACGATGACGGCGAACAGCTCCGCCGGGGCGTGCAGCGCGGCCAGCAGGGCCATCCCGACCGCCACGGAGACCAGGCCGGTGAGCAGCGGACGGGCCCGCTGGGTGCGGTCGCCGATGTGCCGGTCGGTGAGCCGGCCCCGGCGCACCCCGTGAATGATCACGCCGACCGGGATGACCGCGCAGAAGAGCAGCGCCGTGCCGCCCCAGAGCAGGAGGTCGCGCGCTGTGTCACTGACCCGGGCGGCGGCCATCAGCGGCAGGGCGGTCACCAGGACGCCCGGCGCGAGCACCTCGGTGAGCAGGCGGGCCAGCCGCCGGCTCGCCGACCGGTCCCCGTCGATCGTGGTCGTGCGCACCGGGTCATCCTGGGGTCACCTCTCGTTCAAGGTCAAGTTCAGCCCTTCTCGGCGCCGCTGGTGAGCCCCTCGGTGAGCAGCCGCTCGCTGGCGAAGAAGAGGATCACGATGGGGAGGGTGAGGATCACCGATCCCGCCATCAGCACGGTCTTCGGCACCTCGACGCCGTCGGAGAGCAGCGACAGCCCGAGCGACACCGTCCACCGGTTGGGCTTGTCCACCAGGAAGAGCAGGGCGAACAGGAACTCGTTCCAGGCGATCATGAAGTCGTAGAGGGCGACCGCCATGATCGACGGTGCCGCGAGGGGCAGGCTGACCCGGCGGATGATGCCGAGCCGGCCGGCGCCGTCGATGGCCGCGGACTCCTCCAGGCTGACCGGGATCGTCTCGAAGTAGTTCTTCAGCATGTAGACCGAGACCGGCAGGGTCTGCGAGATGTAGACCAACACCAGCCCGAACAGCGAGCCGCGCAGCCCGACGCGGGTGAAGACCACGAAGAGCGGGATGGCGATGACGATGGACGGGAAGAGGTAGACGGCGAGGAAGAGGGCGTTGACCTGCCGGCGGCCGAAGAACCGCAGCCGGGCCACCGCGTACGCGCCGGGGATGGCGACCACCAGGGTCAGCGCCGTGGCGGCCAGCGCCACCAGCCCGCTGTTGCGGATGAAGGTGAGGAAACCCTGGCCGCCGTCCTCGGCGGCCTTGAGCACCTCGGCGTACGTGGCGACGGTGAACTCGCTGACCGGCACCCACAGCGAGCCGGGATCGAGCAGCAAGCGCTCGATGGGACGCACCGAGAGCACCAGCATGTACCAGAAGGGCAGCACGGTGACGACCAGGAAGGCGGCGATCACCAGCCGGCGCAGCCAGCGCAGGCTGACCGTCTCGAGCCGGTCCCGGTCCATCACGCCTCCCTGCGTGCGGTGAAGAAGCGCAGATAGATCGCGACGAACGCGATCAGCACCACGGCCAGCACGACCGCCTGTGCCGCCGCGGCCCCGACGTCGGTACGCGCGGTGAGGAACTGGTAGACCCGGACGCTGACCACCTCGGTGCCGGCCGAACCGCCGGTGAGCAGGTAGACGTCGTCGAACTTGTTGAAGGTCATGATGAACCGGAGCACCGCCAGCAGCACGATCACCGGCATCAGCTGGGGCAGCAGAATGTGCCGGAAGCGCTGAGTCGGGGTGGCCCCGTCGACCCGGGCCGCCTCCTCCAGGTCCACGGGGACGGCCTGCAGCCGGGCGAGCAGGAACAGGAACGCGAACGGGAAGTACCGCCACGCCTCGAACGCGATGACCGTCCACAGCGCGGTCGAGTCCTGGGACAGGAACGGGATCGGCGCGTCCCAGCCGAGGAACCGCTGCCCCCAGTCGTTGACGATGCCGAGCTGCGGGTCGAGCATCACCTGCCAGACGAAGGCCACCGCGACCACCGGCGCCACGTACGGCAGCAGCATCGACGCCCGCACCAGTGTGCGCCCGCGGAACGGCCGGCGGACGACCAGCGCGGCGACCACGCCGATCACGATCGACCCGAAGGTCCCGCCGAGGCTGTAGAGCAGGGTGGTCCAGAGCGTTTCGGCGAACCCGGGGGTGTGCAGCACCCGGTCGAAGTTGCTCAGGGTGAACTCGCCGAAGAGCCCGCTCCGGCGCAGGGTGGCCAGGCGTACCCGCTGGAAGGCCAGCACCACGGTCCAGACGATCGGGATGCCGATCACCGCGGCCACCACGAGCAGGGTCGGGGCGACCAGCGCGAGCCCGGCGCGGGACTCGCGCCGGCGCAGGGTCAGTGGCCGGCGCCGGGGGCCGGGCCGCTCCCGGGCGGGGGAGCGGCCGGCCTCCGGGGCGGTGGTGGTCAATTGACGCCCTTCTTGATCGCCTCGACGTCCTTCTTCGCCCGCGCGGCGGCCGCGGCGGCGTCGGACTTGCCGCCGACCACGTCGGCGAGCGCCTTCGGCACGGGCAGCTCGCCGAGGATCGCGCCGACCAGCTTGCCCTGGCCCTGCGGCAGGCCCCAGCGCTGGAAGGTGTCCGGGCTCTTGCGCAGGGTGGCGAGGACGTCGTCGCCGTACACGGCGGAGAGCGGCTTCTTGGCGTCCACGCCGGCGTGGCTGGTGTTCCAGGCGGTGAGGAACTTCTCCTTGTCGTCCGCGGTGCCCTTGCGGGCCGGGAACCGGCCTTCGGGAGACATGCCGAACCAGCGCGGATAGCCGTCGGAGAGCAGGTACTCCACGAACGACTTGGCCGAACCGGCCGCGGCGCCGTCGAGCACCGCCCACGAGCTGATCTCGCCGTACTGGGCCGGTTCGGCGCCGTTGGGTCCCTTGATCGCGGTGACGAAGCCGCTGTTCTTGGCCAGGAACGTCGGGTCCTGCTGGCACTGCGGACAGGTCGGCTTGGCGTCGTTGCGCAGCCCGGCCAGCTCGTCGAGGATGAACGGCGACCAGATCAGCATCGCGGCCTTGCCGGCGAAGTAGGTGGCCCGGGTGGTGTCCACGTCCTGGGCACCCTTGACCGAGTGGTTGCGCATCAGGTCGCCGTAGAAGCGGAACGCCTCGACGCACTCGGGTGAGTCGAGCTTGACCGCGCCGGAGTCGTCGGTGAGCTGACAGTTGTTGGCCAGCGCGAGGTGCTCGAAGGTCTGCTGGGTGAAGACGTCGCCGGGGGCGGTCGCCGCGGTGATGCCGGCGACGCCGCCGGTGTTGAGCTTCGCCGCGGCGGCGGCGATCTTCTCGTACGTGTCGGGGGCGGGCAGGCCGGCGGCGGCGAAGAGGTCCTTGCGGTAGACGAGGAGCTGGCCCCACCCGTCACTGGGGACGGAGAGCTGCTTCCCGCCGTCGGAGGTCAGCTCCAGCGCGCGGGGGGAGAAGGTGTCCCGGCCGAGCTTGTCGACGATCTCGGCATTGGCGGACTCGTGCAGCAGTTGGTTGCCGGCGAGGGTCTGGATGCCGGCGAGGGAGACGGAGCCGACCACGTCGGGCAGCTTGCCGGCGGCGGCGCTGGAGGCGATGAGGGAGGGGAACTGGTCCTCGTTGACGGTGACCAGGTTGACCTTGACGCCGGTCTTGGCGGTGAAGTCGCTGATGATCGCCTTGGTGGCGGTGACCCGGTCGGCCACGTCCTCCAGGCTCCACACCGTTATCTCTGAACTGTCGGCTTTCGGCTCGTCGTCGCTGCAGGCCACCATTCCTGTCCCGGCAACTGCCATGATCAGGGTGGCGGCGAACATCCGCATCGAGGGTGATGACATCGGTGGCACTCCTCTCGAAGGGTACATCAGGTATTCAACGCCCTCGATTGATCAATTACAAGACATATGCTGATATTTTGTTTTAGAATCGAGCCCGGCACTTCCCTCGGAGCGACGCCATGCCCAACTGGGTTGTCTCTCTGGCCGGGCCCCGGCGCGTCAGCCTCGAGCCCTGCCCCGCAGATCCACTCGGCCCGGGCCAGGTGCGCGTCCGCACCTGCTACTCCGGCATCTCGGCCGGCACCGAGCTGACCCTCTACCGCGGCAGCAATCCCCGGCTCAGCAAGGACTGGGACGACGCCAGCCGGATGTTCGTGCCCCGCCAGGCGCCCGCCGCCTACCCCGTCGTCGGCTTCGGCTACGAGGAGGTCGGCGAGATCGTCGAGGTCGCCGCCGACGTCGCCGACCGGCGTCCCGGGCAGGTCGTCTGGGGCATCTGGGGACACCGGGCCGAGGCCGTCGTGGCCTCCGGCACGGTCCAGCCGCTGGCGGCCGGGCTCGACCTGCTCACCGCCGTCTTCGCCCGTCCCGGCGCGATCGCCCTCACCGCGGTGCTCGCCGGCGACCTGCACCTCGGCGACTGGGTGGGGGTCTTCGGCCAGGGGGTGATCGGCCTGCTCGGCACCCGGCTGGCCGCCCTCTCCGGCGCCCGGGTGGTCGCGGTCGACCGGGTGCCCGCCCGGCTGGACTTCGCCACCCGCTTCGGCGCCCGTCGGGTCGTCGACGCCGCCGTCGACTCCGCCGCCGCCGTGCTCCGCGGGGCCACCGACGGTCGCGGCGCCGACGTCTGCCTGGAGCTGTCCGGGTCGTACCCGGCGCTGCACGAGGCGATCCGCGCCACCACCCACGCCGGCCGCGTCGTGGCCGCCGGCTTCTACCAGGGGTACGCCCTCGGGCTGGGACTCGGCGAGGAGTTCCACCACAACCGGATCCAGCTGGTGGCGGCCCAGGTCTCCGGGCCCACCCCGGCACCCGGCACGGCCGGCCGGTGGACCGGGCCCCGGATCGCCCACACCTTCATGGACCTGGTGGCCGAGGGCAGCGTCGACCCGCTGCCGCTGGTGAGCCACGTCGTCGACGCGGGCGCGGTGGCCGACGCGCTCGCGTTGCTCGACCGCGGTGACGGTGACGTCCTCCAAGTCGTGCTGAGGTTCTGAATGGCCATTCCACTCGCCTGCCAGGAGCAGCTGCTCCCGGGCGCCAGCCTGTCCGACAAGTTCGCCCTCGCCAGCACGCTCGGCTACCAGGCCATCGAGCTGCGCGGCCGCGGTGACCTCGCGTTCGCCCGGCGGCTGCCGGAGCTGCGCCGGGCCCGCGCCGAGGGCGTGCCCATGCCCACCGTCTGCGTCGAGATGGACCACTTCATCGGCGACTTCGACCCGGACCGCTCCCGGGACGCGGTGCGCAACCTGCGCTCCCAGCTCTCGGTCATCGCCGAACTCGGCGGGATCGGCGCGATGACCCCGGCCGCCTGGGGGATGTTCTCCCGGCGGCTGCCGCCCTTCGAGCCGCCCCGCTCGCCCGACGGCGACCGGCAGGTCCTCGTCGACGCCCTCGGCGAGCTGGGCGAGCACGCCCGGGCCGAGGGGGTCACCCTCTTCCTGGAGCCCCTCAACCGGTACGAGGACCACATGGTCAACCGGCTCGGCGAGGCGGTCGCTCTCTGCGCGGCCGTCGGCCTGCCCTCGGTCCGGGTGGTCGCCGACACCTTCCACATGAACATCGAGGAGGACGACGTGCACGCGGCGCTGCGCGCCGCCGCGCCGTACCTCGGGCACGTGCAGGTCAGCGACTCCAACCGGTACCAGCCCGGGGCCGGGCACCTGGACTGGCCGGCGCTGCTGCGGACCCTGCACGACATCGATTACCGGGGCTGGCTGGCGGTGGAGTGCCGGCTGCGCGGCGAGCCCCTCGCCGCCCTCCGGCAGGCCGCGACGGTGCTCACGCACGCCCAGCCGTGGCAGGCGGCGGCATGAGCGCCGGGCCGGCCGGTGGAACCGGCGCCGCCGCCGGACTGGACGCCACGGCGGGTGGCCCCGACGGCGACCCGTCACCGGGGTGGGACGGCGCCGAGCGGGCGGCCGGGTTGCGCCGGTTGGCCGTCGCCACCCTCGACGGCAACTGGGAGCACGACCACACCGTGCCCTCGCGCACCCTCTACCCGCACCAGTGGAGCTGGGACTCGGCGTTCATCGCCGTCGGGCTGGCCCACGTCCGACCGGAGCGGGCGTGGCGGGAGCTGCGGACGCTCTTCGCCGCCCAGTGGGCCGACGGGCGGGTTCCGCACATCGTGTTCAACCCGGCGCTGCGGGTCGGGTCGTACTTTCCGGGGCCGGAGTTCTGGGACTCGGCCCGTGCCGACGGCGCCCCGGCTTCCAGCACATCGGGGATCGTCCAACCGCCGGTGCACGCCCCGGCGGCGTGGCTGATCCACCGTCGGGCCCCGTCCGAGGCGTCGGTGCGGGCCCTGCGCTGGCTCTATCCGCGGCTGGTCGCCCAGCAGCGGTACCTGACCGGCCGGCGGGACGTGGGCGGCGCCGGGCTGGCCTGCCTGGTGCACCCGTGGGAGTCGGGGCTGGACAACAGCCCGGCCTGGGACGCCCCGATGGCCGGGGTGCCCGCCGACGCCGCCGTGATGCGGGCGTACCGGCGGCACGACACCGCGCACGCCGACGCCGCGCACCGCCCCACGGACCTGGACTACGCGCGCTACGTCGCGATCGTCGCGTCGTATCGGGAGGGCCGCTACGGCGACGACGGGCTGGCCGGGCGGCATCCCTTCCTGGTGGAGTGTCCGCTGCTCAACGCGGCACTGGGGGTGGCCGAGCAGGCGCTGGCCCGGATCGCGGCGGTGGTCGGCGCCGACCCGGGGCCGCACCGGGAGCGGGCAGCCCGGATCACCGCGACCCTGGTGGACCGGCTGTACGACCCGACCACCGGCACCTTCCACCCGCGCGACCTGCGCACCGACCGGCTGATCCCGGCCCGGACGGTGCTCGGGCTGATGCCGCTGATCCTGCCGGACCTGCCGGCCCGGCAGGTGCGGGCGGTGCTGACCGAGGCGTGCTCGCCCCGGTTCGGCCTGGAGTCCCGGATGGACCGCCCGCTGCCCACCCACGACCGCACCGCGCCGGACTTCGAACCGTTGCGCTACTGGCGTGGCCCGAGCTGGCTGAACACGAGCTGGCTGCTCTGGCGGGGACTGCTCACCCACCGCCGGCCCGACCTGGCCGCCGGGCTGCGGGAGTCGATGCTCGGGCTGGTCGCCCGCAGCGGCTGCCACGAGTACTTCCACCCGGATACCGGCGCCGGGCTCGGCTCCCCGGCGTTCAGTTGGACCGCGTCGCTGGCGCTCGACGCCCTCGCCGAGGGGTGAGCCGGCGTCGGCCCGGGGCGACCCCGGCGGGCAGGCGCCTCAGTCGATCCCAGGCCGGTGGTGGCGCCGGCCCGCAGGGAAGCCATCGGCTCGCAGCGGCGGTTCAGCCGCTAGACGTGCACCAATGGCTCTGCCCGCTCTCGCCGGCAGTCCGGGCAGGTAGGACTTACGGCTTCCGCTCGGCGACGTAAGAACCGCGAGCCGGCAGCGTCACGACCAGACCGCGCTCCCGAAGCAGACGGACAGCCGCTCGGACAGTTCCGCGGCTGACGCCGTGCTCCTGCTGTAGATGGGTCTCGCTCGGGACCGGCTGGCGGGGTTTGAGTTTCCCGTCCTCGATCTGCTTGGCGAGGAGGTCTGCGAGCTGGATGTAGAGCGCCACCGGGGACATCTCGTCAACCATGAGCCGAACCTTATGGACGCGCAGCCTGAGCAGGCCGTAGGGTACGGGCTAGACGTATAGAACGGGCTGTACGAGTAGAACGAGATGGATTACCTTCGGTAGGCGTCCGCAAACCCCCAGCCAGGAGGAATCTCATGAGGCTCTGGCCGTTCAACCGCCGTCCGGGACCGGTCGACCGGACCGGCCCTGCGACCGCCTACCCGAACCGTTCCGGCGCCTTCGGTCCGGAGGCCCTCTCCGAGGTCCAGCCCCGCCGCAACAACGGCCGTCCGCACTACTGGGCAATCGAGCCGACTATGGAGTACCAACGGGCCCCGCTGCTTACCCTCGGCCAGCAGTACCGCTTTCCGGGTCGGGCCGAGCGATGGGGGAGGAGTTGCTGACGCGAGTTCCCTTCGCCGTCGTCCTCGCCTCGTACTGCATCGAGTTCCACGAGCGGAACCTGTGCGCAAAGTGCAACGACTCCGGATGTCCCCGGCTCGATGACGCCGCGTTCACCCTCGACCGCTACCGCGCCGATCGGTTGGAGCGGTACCGCCTCCGTCGAGCGCAGTAAGGGATCTCTGTCTTCGGAATCATTAGAGTCGCGTTGGTTGATCAAGGAGGGATGTCCGGAGGAATGCTTTTGCTCAGGGTGCAGCCGCCCGCCGACGGTCGTCGGCGGGCGGCGCTGACCGGGTCAGGCGGTGGGGCGCAGTTCGGCGAGGAGCTGATCCACCCGGGTGCGGATCTCGTCGCGGATCGGGCGTACGGCCTCGACGCCCTTGCCGGCGGGGTCTTCGAGCTTCCAGTCCTCGTACCGCTTGCCCGGGAAGACGGGGCAGGCGTCACCACAGCCCATGGTCACGATGACGTCCGAGGACTCCGCCGTCTCGTATTCGAGGAGCTTGGGGGTCTGGTCGGTGATGTCGATGCCGACCTCGGCCATGGCTTCGACGGCGGCGGGGTTGACCGTCTCGGCGGGCGCCGAGCCGGCGGAGCGCACCTCGACGGCGTCGCCGGCGAGGTGGCGCAGCCAGCCGGCGGCCATCTGGGAGCGGCCGGCGTTGTGCACGCAGACGAACAGCACGCTGGGCTTGTCGGACATCAAAAGCCTTCCTGGCAGTACGGGTCGCAGGGCCGGTTCACCGGCGCCTCCGAGTGGGCGGTGGGCAGAGACCGGCGGGGGTCGCTGTTGCGGTCGAGCAGCCGGTAGCGCCCGGCCGGACGCGGCGGATTGAGCAGGGCGGGATAGGACCTGTCCGCGCCACGGTGCGCCGGGTTGGTGCTCATGCGCGATTGTCGAGCGCCGGGTCGCGCTCGTCGGTAGGCACGACCACCTGGTCGGCGGCTTCCCCAGCGTCGGGGTAGAGCGCGGCCAGGAGACCGACGCCCAGGGTGAGGCCGACGAGTTGCGCGATGACGAAGCCGGGAACGGAGGCGGGGGCGATGCCGGCGAAGGTGTCGGTGAAAGCGCGACCGATGGTCACCGCGGGGTTGGCGAACGAGGTCGACGAGGTGAACCAGTACGCGGCGCCGATGTAGGCGCCGACCGCGGCCGGCGCGACCGCGGCGCGGCCGGCGCGGGCGAGGGCGAAGATCAGCAGGATCAGGCCGGCGGTGGCGACAACCTCGCCGAGCCAGAGGTGCCCCGCGGCGCGGTCCTTGCCCGAGAAGTCGACGGCGGCCAGGTCGAACATCAGGTTGGCCAGGATCGAACCCCCGATCGCGCCGGCGACCTGGGCCATGACGTAGCCGCCGAGGTCGCGGCTGGTCAGCCCGGTGCCGGCGCGCCGGCCGAGGAACCAGTCCGCGGCGGAGACGACGGGATTGAAGTGGGCGCCGGAGACCGGGCCGAAGATCAGGATCAGGGCGCCCAGCGCGAGCGCGGTGGCGATCGAGTTCTCCAGCAGTTGGAGCCCGACGTCGCCGGGGGAGAGCGTGGTGGCCATGATGCCGGAGCCGACCACGGCGGTGACCAGCAGGGCGGTGCCGGTGAACTCGGCCAGCAGGCGCCGCCAAAGTGCGATGGTCATCAGTCTGTTCTCTCCCCTTGCAGCGAGGTTGCGGGCCGCGTGTCGGCCCGGCGGGTGGTCCAACGGGTGGCGGGAACGTGCAGTTCGTCGAGGAGCCGGCGGACGGCCCAGGCCACCGCCTGATCGCCGGCGAGGTAGGTGAAGAAGCCGAGCGCCAACTGGGACCGCCCGGCGTTGTGCGTGGCGGCGAGGCGGGTGGCGGCGGTGCGCAGGGCGAGCTGCTGGTCGACGGAGAGGTCTTCACGCAGGTGCCGGCTGGTGTCAGTCATGACGGTCTCCCGAATTGATGACGGGGGCGAGCCGGTCGACGCGGGCGGCGAGGTCGGTGAAGGCGGCCTCGAACGCGGCGTCGGTGTCGACACGGACCGGGTCGGGCACCGACCAGTGCAGCCGGGGCCGGACCGGGCGGGTGAGTTCCTCGTGGGCGTTGTCGCAGACCGCGATCACCAGGTCCCCGTCGTGCGCGACCTGGGTGATGTGGGCGGTGCCGGTGGGGTCGAGCTGGAGTCCGTGGCGGTGGGCCACGGCGACGGCGCGGGGGTGGACCCGGGACGCCGGCTTCGTGCCCGCGGAGGCGGCTGGCGTGCCGGCCCGGCTCGTCCACAGCGCGGCGGCGAGCTGGGAGCGGGCGGAGTTGCGGGTGCAGACGAACACCACCCGGCCGACGTCGGTCAGCGGGGGCGGAGTCAGCGTGGCCAGCGCCTCGGGTCGCAGGCGGAGGTAGGTGCGGCGGCGGTCGCCCTCGGACCGGGCGCGGACGACCAGGCCGGCTTCGGTGAGGACCTTGACGTGGTGGGCGACCAGGTTGGTGGGCATGCCCAGGTCGTGGGCGATCTCGCCGGGCGAGGCGTCGCCGAGGGTGAGCGCGTCCACGATCGCCAGCCGCGCCGGGTCGCCGAGCGCGGCGTGGATCCGGGCGCGCTCCTGCAGGGAGGCAAGCTCAATGACCATTGACTCAACTATCACTGAGTGATTGTGAAACTGTCAAGCGGAACTGAGTCGGTGGCACTGAGCGGCGCGGTCAGCAGCAGGCGGCCAGGTATGGCTGCACGGCGCGGTGCGCCGGCCGCGGCTCACGCAGCAGCTGCCGGTTCGACGGTGAGCAGTGCGGCGAGCTGGCGCAGGATGGCCGGCCGGGCCCGGTAGTACACCCAGGTACCCCGCCGCTCGGCGTCGACGAGGCCTGCCTCGCGCAGCGTCTTCAGGTGATGGGAGATGGTCGGCCCGGTCAGGTCGAACGCGGGGGTCAGGTCGCAGACGCATGCCTCCCCGCCCTCGGCGGACGCGATCATCGACATCAATTGCAGCCGCACCGGGTCGCCGAGCGCCTTGAACGCGGGCGCGAGGACGGCGGCGGTCTCGGCCGGCACCCGGCGCTGCGCCAGCGGCGGGCAGCACGGCGTGTCGGCGGTGAGGTCGATGACGGGAAGCGACGCCGCCTGCTTTGACATGCCTTTAGGTTGACAGGTGTCTAAGCAACGTGCAACTCTCTGATTCGACGGACGTCAAGACAGGCGCCGTGGGAAGGGGGTCGTCATGTTCGGCAAGGCTCGGCGGTCAGCGGCAGCCCAGGCGGGAGTTACCGTCTGCCTCGCGGCACCCGCACCCGCTACACTTCCATCGTCGATCGGCGATAAACGATAGAAGGAGGCCGGTGTGGACGAGCTGCTCGACCGGGCGACCGCACAGACGTACGCGTCATGGTTCCGGGCCCTCGCGGACCCGACCCGGGTGCAGATCGTCGAGTACCTCGCCCGCCACGCCCGACCGATGAGCGTCGGGGAGATCGTCGCCGCGGTCGGCCTGGCGCAGTCCACCGTCTCCCAGCACCTGAAGATCCTCACCGAGGTGCGGTTCGTCCTCGTCGAGCCGGTCGGAACGGCCCGCCACTACCGCATCAACGACGCCTGCGTCGGCTGCTTCCCCTCCGCCGCCGACGTCGTCATGGGCCGACCCGCCCCCAACCCGAACGGAGCCTGCTGATGGCCGACCTCACCGTCCGTCCCATGACGGCCGACGACGCCGAGCGGGTCCTGGCGATCTACCAGGCCGGCCTCGACGGCGGACACGCCAGCTTCGAGACGACCGCACCCACCTGGGCGGCGTTCGACGCCGGGAAGCTGCCCGCGCACCGCTTCGTGGCGGTCGACAGGGACGACATCGTGGTCGGCTGGATCGCTGTCTCGCCGACCTCGGCCCGCGCGGTCTACGCCGGCGTGGTGGAGCACTCGGTCTACGTCGACCCCGCCGTCCAGGGGCGCGGCGCGGCCCGGCTGCTGCTGGACACGCTCATCGCCTCCACCGAGGCGGCCGGCATCTGGACCATCCAGTCCGGCATCTTCCCCGAGAACACCGCCAGCCTCAGCCTCCACGAGCGGGCCGGCTTCCGGGTCATCGGCGTCCGCGAACGGGTCGGCCGCCACCACGGCCGGTGGCGCGACGTCGTCCTCCTCGAGCGGCGCAGCCCCGTCATCACCTGACCAGCCCTGGCCCCAGCAGCCGGGCCGTCGTCCACCTACTTGATTCGACAGTTTTCAACACAGAGGAGTTGTCTGATGAGCACTCTGAACGAGCTGCCCGTCGTGGTGATCGGCGCCGGCCCGGTAGGCCTGGCCGCCGCCGCGCACCTGCACGAGCGCGGCCTCCCCTTCACCGTCCTCGAAGCCGGCGACACCGCCGGCGCGGCGGTGCGGCAGTGGGGGCACGTGCGGGTGTTCTCCCCGTGGCGGTACAACATCGACCCGGCCGCCCGCCGGATCCTGGACGAGGCCGGCTGGATCGCCCCCGACCTGGAGGCCCTGCCCACCGGCGCGGAGCTGGTTGCCGACTACCTCCAGCCTCTCGCGGAGCTGCCGCAGCTCAAGCCGCACCTGCGCTACGGCGCTCGGGTCGAGGCGATCAGCCGCCTGGGCATGGACCGCCTGCGCACCGCCGGCCGCGACGCCACGCCGTTCCTGATCCGACTCGCCGACGGCGACGAGGTGCTCGCCCAGGCCGTCATCGACGCCTCCGGCACGTGGGGCACCCCGAACGTCCTCGGCGCGTCCGGCCTGCCCGCTCGGGGCGAGGGCGACGTGGCGGCGTACCTGGAGCACGCGCTTCCGGACGTCCTCGGCGCGGACCGGGACGCGTTCGCCGGCCGGCACACCCTGGTCGTCGGCGCCGGCCACTCGGCGGCGAATACCCTGCTCTCCCTGGCGGAGCTGGCAGCCGACGAGCCGGGCACCGAGGTGACCTGGGCGATCCGGACCACCTCACCGGTGCGCACCTACGGAGGCGGCGACGCTGACGCCCTCCCGGCGCGGGGTGCGCTCGGCTCCCGGCTGCGCGAGCACGTCGACGCCGGCCGGATCCGGCTGCTCACCGGCTTCTCCGTGCACGCTCTCACCCCCACCGACGGTCGCGTCGCGGTGGTCGTGCGGCACGCCGATGGCAGCGAAGAGTCCATCACCGTGGACCGGATCGTCGCGGCCACCGGCTTCCGGCCGGACCACTCCATCGCCGCTGAGCTGCGGCTGGACCTCGACCCGGTCATGGGCGCCACCCGCGCCCTCGCGCCGCTGATCGACCCGAACGAGCACTCCTGCGGCACCGTGCCCCCGCACGGCGTGGACGAGCTCGCCCACCCCGAGCCGGGCTACTACGCCGTCGGCATGAAGAGCTACGGCCGGGCACCGACGTTCCTCATGACCACCGGCTACGAGCAGGTCCGCTCCGTCGTCGCGGCCCTCGCTGGCGACTGGGACGCCGCCCGCGACGTGCAGCTCGACCTGCCCGAGACCGGGGTGTGCAACAGCAACCGCGCCGACTCCGCGACCGGCGAGAGCTGCTGCGGGCCGGCCCCGACCGCGGACCCGGCAGCGCGCGGGCTCGCCACCGGCATCTCCGGTGGCCTGCTGTCCGCGCCGCTCGGCCCGATCACCCTCGACGCCGCCCCCGCCGGCGGCCAGACCGGCGGCTGCTGCGGCGGCTGATGCTTGCCACCACGACGGTGCCCGCCGGCCCCACGGTCGGCGGGCACCACGCCCACGGCTGGCACATCGTCGCCGCCCTCGCCGTCACCTCCACCGTCGGCTACGGCACCCTTTACTACGCCTACGCGATTCTGCTGAACCCGATGGCCGCCAGCATCGGCGCGTCCACCACCGCCGTCACCGGCGCGCTCACCGCGTCGGTCCTCTCCGGAGCCCTGATGGCCATCCCGGTGGGCCGGTGGCTCGACCACCACGGCGGTCGCGCGCTGATGACCGTCGGTTCGCTCACCGCCACCGCCCTGCTCGTGGCCTGGTCCCAGGTTCACACCATCGGTCAGCTCTACGCCGTCATGATCGGCATCGGGATCACCGGCGCGATGGTGCTCTACGAGCCGGCCTTCGCCGTCATCGTCTCCTGGTTCACCCCGGACCGACGCGCCACGGCCCTGCTGGTGGTCACGATCGTGGCCGGGTTCGCCAGCACCATCTTCATGCCGCTGACCGGCCTCCTGATCGAACACCTCGGCTGGCGCGGCGCGCTACTCGTCCTCGCCGTCATCCACGGCCTGGTCACCGTGCCCCTGCACGCGCTCACCATCCGCCGGCCCCGGTCGGCAGCGACGACGGCGCCCGGCGGCCCGGCACCGCCGGACCACGCCCAGCGGCCCGCGGTCGTCAGGGCCGCGATGCGGGACGCCCGGTTCTGGATCCTGGCCGGAACCTTCGTCGCCCACGGCGCGGCCACCAGCACCATGACCGTCCACCTCGTCGGCTACCTGGTCAGCCGCGGCCACCCCGCCACCTTCGCCGCCACCGCCGCCGGCCTGCTCGGCGTCCTGTCGGTCACCGGCAGACTCGTCCTCACCGGCGCCCGCCGACGCCTCCGTGTCACCACCATCGTGGCCGCCGTCTTCGCCACTCAGGCCACCGCCGTCCTCGCGATGCCCCTGCTCGCCGGCACCCGCGCCGGGGCCGTCATCGGGATCGTCGGCTTCGGACTGGGCTTCGGCGTCGCCAGCCTCGCCACGCCGGCCCTGCTCGCCGATCGCTACGGCACCACCGCGTACGCGAGCATCGCCGGCCGGATGGCGGCGTCCGTCACGGTCGCCAAGGCGACCGCGCCCCTCGGCGCGGCTGCCGTACTGTTCTCGGCCGGCGGCTACCGGCTCCTGCTCGGCGTGGTCGCCGGCTGTTGTGCGATCGCCGCCGTCGGCATGCTCATCCGCGTGGGACCGGCGGTTTGCCGGACCGGCTCGACCTCGACGCGGGTGTCGTGGAACGTCGGGCCGCCACCCAGATCGGTGACAGTGGGCAGGCGCCGGAATGGGTGGCGCGGGACATGGCACGGATGCTACCGATCCGCCCGGCGTCGCGCCGTTCTACAGTTGGCCGCGGTTCCCCAGCAGACAAGGAGTGCCGTGCCCGAGATCGACAAGGTGGCCTGGATTCGCATCGAGGACGGCTGCGTCCTCAGCACCCGCTCCCGGGGCAAGGACGTCTGGTACCTGCCGGGCGGCAAGCGGGAGGCCGGCGAGACCGACCTGGACACTCTGGGCCGGGAGATCGCCGAGGAGTTGGGCGTCGTGGTGGTGCGGGAGTCGGCCGTCCACGTCGGGACCTTCTCCGCGCAGGCGCACGGGCACGCGGCCGGCACCGTGGTCCGGATGACCTGTTACGCCGCCGACTACCGGGGCGAGCTGCGCCCGGAGAGCGAGATCGAGGAGTTGGCCTGGCTCGGTTACGCCGACCGGCACCGGGTCTCCCCGGTGGACCAGCTCATCTTCGACCGGCTTCGGGCCGAGGGCACGCTCCGCTGACGGTCAGCCCGGCAACAGCCGGGCCAGGGCGCGCAGCGCCGCGCGTAACGCCGCGTCGTCGGCGCTGAGACTGACCCGTAGGCCGGGCGCGGTCCCGCGCCGGGCGGCGAACTCGTCGGTGCCGGCGACCGCGACGCCCCGGCGGCGGGCGAGCGCGGTCACCGCGTCGGCGTCGTGGCCCAGGCGCACCCAGGCGAAGGGCGCCGGCCCGGTGGCGGCCACCCGGTCGCCGAGCAGCTCGTGGGCCAGCGCGGCGCGCCCGGCCAGCTCGGCGGCGCCCAGCACGAGCTGGGT
>NZ_QGKS01000096.1 GCF_003172935.1 Micromonospora sicca
GTTGAGCTCTACCGGGTCGCCGACCGCGTGTACGTGGGCCACGGCGGCACCGCGGCCGTCAGGGCCGACGCGGGACGAGCACGGCGGGGCAGTGCATGACTGGGGCTGGTCGAGGGGGCAGGGCCCAGTCAGTGCATCGCCACTACGAACCTGATGACGTGGATGCATCACCCTGATCCGTTCACGTCATCAGCTTCGTAGCGCCCGAACAGGCACCCCACCTCCGCCACCGGACCGCGCAGCCCACCCACGACGGGGCCGGGGGCCGCCGTGACCGGCGGAGGGATCAAGCCTGACCGCCCGGAGCCGGTCACGGCGGCCCCCGGCCTGAACCGCAACAAGCAACAAGCGGCAAGCGGCAAGCGGCAAGGAGCCGACCGACGCCTACCGAGGCTCGGTCACGAAGTCGATCAACCGTTCCATCGCGTTGATCAGCGGCGTCTCCACGTCGGCGAAGCTGTCAACCCGGGACAGGATGCGTCGCCACATGTCCGCCGGCTCGCCCACTCCGAGGGCCGCGCAGACGCCCTCCTTCCAGGGCCGTCCGGGCGGCACCACGGGCCAGGCCGGGATGCCGAGCGCGGCCGGCTTGACCGCCTGCCACACGTCGACGTACGGGTGCCCGGTGACCAGCACGTGCGGGGAGGACACCCGAGCCACGATCCGGCTCTCCTTCGAACCGGGCACCAGGTGGTCGACGAGCACGCCGAGCCGCCGGCCCGGGCCGGGGGCGAAGTTCCGGACCTCGGCGTCGAGGGCGTCGATGCCGTCGAGCGGCTCCACCACCACGCCCTCGATCCGCAGGTCGTCGCCCCAGATCCGCTCCACCAGCGCGGCGTCGTGCACGCCCTCGACCCAGATCCGGCTGGCCTTGGCGACCTGGGCGCGGACGTTGTCGACGGCGATCGAGCCGGAGGCGGTGCGCCGCCGGGCCGCCGGCGCCGGGGCGCGGGTCGGCCGGCGCAGCGTCACCGGCCGGCCGTCGAGCAGGAAGGCCGCGGGCAGCAGCGGGAAGTTGCGCCGCCGGCCGTGCCGGTCCTCCAGCACCACCGCGCCGGCCTCGAAACCGACCACCGCGCCGCAGAACCCGGAGTCGGCGTCCTCGACCACCAGGTCCGGCTCGGCGTCCACCTCGGGGGTGACCTTCCGCCGTCGCCAGTCCCCCGCCAGCACGTCCTCGCCGTATCGCCCCGCCATGTGGATCACGCTAACCGGCGGTCCGGCGCGTCGCCCGGCGACGCGCCGCCGGCACCCCGGCCGCCGCGGGGACGGACGGTCACGACCGCCGACGGCGATGCGGCGGGCCCGCGAAAAGGGGCGAAGAAGGCAGTTCGGGGCAGGCTACGCGGCCGGAGCGGCAGTCGAGACAGGGGCGGCGGGGAGCACGTACCCTTTCCGCATGTCCCTCCCCGCAACGGGCGCGGCCACGCTGGCTCCGCGCCGGTCCAGCCGGTTCGTTGCCTGGGTCCGCGCCTGGCGCGCCGGCCTGGTGCCCTTCGACGAGGTCGCCGACTCGATCGCCGGCGACGAGGAGCACCTGGTCGCGGACGCCCCCGGCACCTGGACCGACGTCCCGCTGCGGGACGCGCTGCCCACCCTGGCCAAGCTCTCCCCCGACGAGATCCGGCTGGTGCTGCCCGCGCCGGGCGACCCGCGCGGCCTGCCCGGCCCCGGCGACTTCGCCGGTGCGGCGCTGCTCGCCGGGGAGGCGGTGGTCGCCGGCGGCCTCGGGCTGATTCCGCAGGTGCGCAGCCACACCTCGGGCTCCGGGATGACCTGGGAGACGGTGCTCTGGCGGGTCTACCCGCTGCCCTCGAACGCGCCGGCGGCGTCGCTCACCGCCCCCGGCGCGGCGGAGGCGGAGGCCGAGCTGGCCGCCGCGCTCGCGGAGACCACCGCCGCGCTGACCCGCCTCGACGTGGCCCAGTGGCGGCCGGAGCTGGCCGGGGCGCTCGCCGCGCTGCGCCGCCCGGACGGCGCCACTGATCTGCCGCCGGGCTTCGACCCACGGGCCCGGCGACTCTTCGCCCGGGCGGCGGTGCTGGACCGGGTGCTCGCCCTCGCCGGGCACAGCGCGCCGGGCGGGGCGATCAACAACTACGAGGCCCAGCAGCGCGACGCCGCGCTGCGCCCGCTCACCACCGCCTGCCGGCAGGCCCTGGTCGCCGCCTGCAACGCCCCGCTGCGCCCCTGACGGCGGAGCCGGGCCGCGGGGTCAGATCTCGTCGATCAGGTCGGCTACCGAGTCGATGATCCGGGACGGCCGGTACGGGTAGCGCTCCGCCTCGGCGCGGCTGCTGATCCCGGTCAGCACCAGGATCGTCTCCAGCCCCGCCTCCAGCCCGCAGAGGATGTCGGTGTCCATCCGGTCACCGATCATCGCGGTGGTCTCCGAGTGCGCGTTGATGGTGTTGAGCGCCGAGCGCATCATCATCGGGTTGGGCTTGCCGACGAAGTACGGCTCCACCCCGGTCGCCTTGGAGATCATCGCGGCGACCGAGCCGGCGGCGGGAAGGGCGCCTTCCACCGACGGGCCGGTCACGTCCGGGTTGGTGCAGATGAACCGCGCCCCGTCGTTGATCAGCCGGACCGCCTTGGTGATCGCCTCGAAGCTGTAGGTGCGGGTCTCCCCCAGCACCACGTAGTCCGGGGCGAAGTCGCTGAGCACGTACCCCACCGCGTGCAGGGCCGTGGTCAGCCCGGCCTCCCCGATCACGTACGCGGTGCCACCCGGCCGCTGGTCGTCCAGGAACTTGGCGGTGGCCAGCGCCGACGACCAGATCGCCTCCTCCGGCACGTCCAGCCCCATCCGGACCAGCCGGGCCTGGAGGTCGCGCGGGGTGTAGATCGAGTTGTTGGTGAGGACCAGGAACGGCTTGCCGGAGGCCCGGAGCCGCTTGACGAACTCGGGTGCGCCGGGCACCGGCTGGCCCTCGTGCACCAGCACGCCGTCCATGTCGGTGAGCCAGCTCTGCACCGGCTTGCGGTCATGCATGTGTCGTCCCAACGGGTCTAGGGGTCGGTCGGGCTCAGGGACGGCGGGCGGCGGGCATGCAGCACGGCGTCGGGCAGGTGTCCCACATCGGCAGCTCGCCGAGACGGCGGCGCAGCCGCTCGCCGTCCGGCGCGGTCCGCTCGGTGACCAGTTCGCGGACCATCGCCACGAAGCGCGGGTCGGTGCCCGGGGTGCCGGCGCGGACGAAGTCCAGGCCGAGCTGCTTGGCCGTGTCCAGCGCCTCGGTGTCGAGGTCCCAGACCACCTCCAGGTGGTCGGAGACGAAGCCGATCGGGCTGACCACCACGCCGGTCACGCCGGACTCGGCGAGGCTGGCCAGGTGGTCGTTGATGTCCGGCTCCAGCCACGGCACCTGCGGCGGGCCGGACCGGCTCTGCCAGACCAGGTCGTACGGCAGGTCCGGTGCGGCGGCGGCGTGCACCAGCCGGGCGGTCTCCGCCAGCTGCGCGGTGTACCGGCCGCCGTTCGGGCCGGCGGTGGCGGCCATCGACGTCGGAACGGAGTGCGCGGTGAAGACCAGCCGGGTGGTGTCCCGCTTCGCCGGGTCGAGCTGGGCCAGTGCGGTACGCACCGCGTCGGCGTGCGGCTCCACGAAGCCGGGGTGGTCCCAGAACTGCCGCAGCTTGTCGATCATCGGGGCGTCCGGGCCGACGGCGGCCCGGGCGGCGGCGATGTCCTCCTGGTACTGCCGGCAGGAGGAGTAGCCGCCGTACGCGCTGGTGACGAAGGCGAGCGCCCGCTGCACCCCGTCGTCGCGCATCTGCGCCACGGTGTCGGCGAGCATCGGGTTCCAGTTCCGGTTGCCCCAGTAGACCGGCAGGTCGACGTCGTTCGCCGCGAAGTCCGCCCGGATCGCGGCGAGCAGTTCCCGGCACTGCTGGTTGATCGGGGAGACCCCGCCGAAGTGCAGGTAGTGCTCGGCGACCTCCGCCAGCCGCTCGGGCGGTACGCCGCGCCCCCGGGTCACGTTCTGGAGGAAGGGCACCACGTCCTCAGGCCGCTCCGGGCCGCCGAAGGACACCAGCACCAACGCGTCGTACGCCATGGCGCCATTCTCCCCCGACGGCCGTGACGGCCCGACGACCACCCCGGGACGGTCGGGTTTCGTCGGCCGGCTCAGGCGCCGATCGCGTGGTAGCCGCCGTCGACGTGGACGATCTCGCCGGTGGTGGCCGGGAACCAGTCCGACAGCAGCGCCAGGCAGGCCCGCGCGGCGGGCTCCTGGTCGGTGAGGCTCCAGCCCAGCGGGGCGCGCGCGGTCCAGGCGTCCTCGAACTGGTCGAAGCCGGGGATGGACTTGGCGGCGATGGTCCGCAGCGGGCCGGCCGCGACCAGGTTGCTGCGGATGCCCTGCTTGCCCAGGTGCAGCGCCAGGTAGCGGGAGGCGGACTCCAGCCCGGCCTTGGCCACGCCCATCCAGTCGTAGACCGGCCAGGCCTTGGTGGCGTCGAAGGTGAGGCCGACCACCGCGCTGCCCGCGGACATCAGCGGCAGCGCCGCCATGGCCAGGGACTTGTAGGAGAAAGTGGAGACCTGCAGGGCGGTCGCCACGTCCTCCCAGGGGGCGTCGAGGAAGCCGCCGCCGAGACAGCTCTGCGGGGCGAAGCCGATCGAGTGCACCACCCCGTCCAGGCCGTCGACGTGCTCCCGGACCTTGTCGGCGAGGCCGGCGAGGTGCTCCGGGTTGGTCACGTCGAGCTCGATCACCGGGGCCGCCTCGGGCAGCCGCTTGGCGATCCGCTCGACCAGGGAGAGCCGGCCGTAGCCGGTGAGCACGACCTGGGCGCCGTTCTCCTGGGCGAGCTTCGCCACCGAGAAGGCGATCGAGGCGTCGGTGATGACGCCGGTGACGAGCAGCCGCTTACCGGCGAGCAGTCCAGACATCGAGAGATTCCTCCGTGCGTTCTTCTCGGGACGGGTGGCTCAGTGGCCCATGCCCAGGCCGCCGTCGACCGGGATGACGGCGCCGGAGATGTAGCCGGCCGCGTCCGAGGCCAGCCAGGTGACCACGCCGGCGACCTCGTCCGGCTCGGCGAACCGGCCGGCCGGGATGGCCTTGCGGTACTCGGTGCGGCGCTCCTCGGGCAGCGCGGCGGTCATGTCGGTGGCGATGAAGCCGGGCGCGACCACGTTCGCGGTGATGTTGCGGCTGCCCAGCTCGCGGGTGATCGAGCGGGCCACCCCCACCAGGCCGGCCTTGCTGGCCGCGTAGTTGACCTGGCCGGCGCCCCCGTACAGGCCGACCACCGACGAGATGAAGATCATCCGGCCCCACTTCGCCCGGAGCATCTTCGCCGAGGCCCGCTTGGCGCAGCGGAACGCGCCGGTCAGGTTGGTGTCCAGCACCCCGGTGAACTGCTCCTCGGACATCCGCATCAGCAGCGTGTCGGCGGTGATGCCGGCGTTGGCGACCAGCACCTCGACGGGACCCAGCTCGGCCTCGACGGTGGCGAACGTCGCGTCGACGGAGGCGGAGTCGGTGACGTCGCACCGCACGCCGAACAGGCCCGCCGGCGCCTCGCCGCTGCGGTGGGTGACCGCCACCCGGTCGCCCTGCTTGGCGAAGGCCTGCGCGATGGCCAGGCCGATTCCCCGGTTGCCGCCGGTCACCAGCACGGTACGGGCCACGGGTCCCCCTCTGCTCCGCTGATCTCTGCGTCGGTCGGAGCCTAGGGGTTACCGGTAGGTAAGCGCTAACCCGACCAGGTCACACCGGGGTACGACGCCCGGCCTCAGCCCAGGGTGGGACGACGATGCGCCCGCCGGTCCGTACGCTGCCGCTGATGGCGGAGCAACCGGTCGGGACCTGGTGGCGGGCGCTGCGGCGTACCGTCGCCGGGGCGGACGTCGCGCCGGTCCGGCTGCCGCTGGACCGCTGGCCCCGGCTGGCCCCGTTCGCGCGGCCCGTCGGCCTGCTCGTCGTGATCGGACTCTTCGCCGTCACCCTGGCCCAGCAGACCGACCGGCGCCTGCCCGGGATCGTGCCGATCCTGTTCGCCGGCCTGACGGTCGCGCCGCTGCTCGCCCTGCCCCGGCGTCCCCTGCTGGCCTGGCGGCTGGCCGTGGTGGCCCTGGCGACCTGCACCTTCAATGCGCCGGCCGGCGCGGGCTGGCCGTGGACCCCGGTGCTGGCGCTCGGGTCGCTGCTGGTGCTGGCGGTGGTGGCGACCCGGGCGGACCGGCCGGTGCTGGTCTGGGTGGGCCTGCTCACGCTGGTGCCGGGGCTCGCGTTGGTCGACCCCGACCATCGGGTCAGCGTCCTGGTGCTGGTCCTGACGGTGCTGGTGCTCGGCGACCTGGTGCGCGGCAACCGGCGCTCCCGCCGGGCGCTGGCCGCGCAGACCGCGCTCAGCGAGCGGGAGCGGGAGCGCCGGGCGGTGCTGGAGGAGCGCACCCGGATCGCCCGGGAGCTGCACGACGTGGTCGCCCACCACATGTCGATGATCGCCGTGCAGGCGGAGACCGCGCCGTACCGCCTCGCCGAAGTGCCGGATGCCGCCCGCGCCGAGTTCGCCGCGATCGCCGGCTCGGCCCGGGAGGCGCTGACCGACATGCGCCGCCTGCTGGGCGTGCTGCGCAGCGAGTCCGCCGGTCCGGAGACCGCGCCGCTGCCCGGGCTGGCGGACGTCGCGGCGATGGTGGACGCGGCCCGCCGGGCCGGCCTGGCGGTCACCCTGGACGCCCCCGCGCCGACCGGCGACACGCCCGCGCCGGTCGGGCTGGCCGCGTACCGGATCGTCCAGGAGGGGCTGGCGAACGCGGCCCGGCACGCGGCGGGGGCCGCGGTGCGGGTCACCGTCCGGCCCGGGCCGCACGCCCTGGCGGTACGGGTCGAGAACTCCGCCGGCGGCGGCGATCCGACGGCGGCCGAGCGGGGCGCCGGGCACGGGCTGACCGGGATGCGCGAGCGGGCCCTCGCGCTGGGCGGTACGTTCGCCGCCGGGCCGGCCGACGGCGGCGGGTACGTCGTCGACGCGGTGCTGCCGTACGACGGGGAGGACGGGAACGGATGATCCGGGTGCTGATCGCCGACGACCAGGCGATGGTCCGGCAGGGCTTCGGCGCGCTGCTGGCCGCCCAGCCGGATTTGCTCGTGGTGGGGGACGCCGCCGACGGCGCGGCAGCGGTGGAGGCGGCCCGCCGGCTGGACCCGGACGTGGTGCTGATGGATGTCCGGATGCCGGTGCTGGACGGGCTCGCGGCGACCCGTCAACTGCTCGGCGACCGCCGGGCCGACCGTCCCCGGGTGCTCATCCTGACCACCTTCGACCTGGACGACTACGTCTACGAGGCGCTGCGCGCCGGGGCCAGCGGCTTCCTGCTGAAGGACGCCCCGGCCGCCGACCTGGTGCACGCGGTCCGGGTGGTGGCGGCCGGGGACGCGCTGCTCGCCCCGACGGTGACCCGCCGGCTGATCGCCGAGTTCGCCGCCCGTCCCGGGCATCACCGGCCCCGGCCGACCGAGCTGGCCGGGCTGACCCCCCGGGAGACCGAGGTGCTGCGCCTGATCGCCCGGGGCCGCTCCAACGCGGAGATCGCCGCCGACCTGGTGGTCGCCGAGCAGACTGTGAAGACCCACGTCGGGCGGATCCTGGCCAAGCTCCAGTTGCGCGACCGCGCCCAGGCCGTGGTCATGGCGTACGAGACGGGTGTGGTCGCCGCCGGGGAGTAGCCCGCAGGACGGCTGACCGGCCGCCCGCCGTACCGCCGGACCGGAGCGCGCTGACCCCTCCGGTGGGGCGGGTGGGGGCCGGTCGGCCGAGTGCGGCGGGCGGGCGCCCCGGGTGTACGATCATCCACGTTTGCGGGCGGTCGATCGCCCGCTTTCCGGGCCCCGCCGACCGCAGGAGGTGATCGCTGTGCGAGATAGCGATCCTCCCAGTCGTGGCCGGGCCGAACGTCAGCCCCGCTGAGCCACGACTCAGTCAGGTGAGCTGACCCAGCTCCCGCTCCCCCGCGTGACCCTCGGCCCCGGCCGGGGTGAGCGTGCTGCGCCGCCCCGATCCGGGCCCGGCCGCGGAGGAGCCCCCCGGTCACGACTTCGTGTGCGCGTCCTGCCTGCCCCTGCGGTCCCGTCGCGGACCGTCCAGCCGCCACCGGAGCCTGTCCATGAGCCGTTACGTCGCCCCGCTGGGCTTCACCCTCGCCGCCGTCTGGGTGGCCGTCCTCTTCGTCCTGGCCGGCGGCGGTCACTGACCACCGCCGGCCGTCGGCCGCCCCGATCGGCCATCGCCCCACCGTCGTCGCCGGCCGCCGCCGCGCGGCGGCCGCCGTGCCCGCTCAGAGCAGGCGCGACGACCAGAGCAGGCTCAGCCCGCCGGCGCAGAGGGCCAGCAGCAGCGCGATCCCCGCGTACCACTGGGTGATCTCCCGCGGCTCGGTCCGGAACCCGATAGAGCTGCCCATGTCCTGGTAGACCTGCTTCAGCTCGCTGACCGAGGCGGCCTCGTAGAAGTACCCCTCGGTGGTTTCGGCGAGCTGCGCGAGGGCCATCCGGTCCACCGGCACCCGCTGCGGCTGGCCGCCGATCTCCACCTGCCCCGAGTCGGTGCCGAACGCGATCGTGGAGACCGGGACGTTCGCCGCCTGGGCCGCCGCGGCGGCCTCCTCCACCGACCGCCCCGACGTGCGGTACCCGTCGGAGAGCAGCACGATCCGGGCCGGCGGGATGCCCGCCGCGCCGTCGGCCGGCACCGAACGGATGGCCTCCAGGCAGGTGAAGACCGCCTCCCCGGTGGCCGTCGACTCGGCCAGCACCAGCCCGTCGATGGCCGTGGTCACCGCCTCCCGGTCCTTGGTCGGCGAGACCAGCACGTTCGCCGACTTGGCGAACGAGACCAACCCGAGGTTGTAGTTCTCCGGCAGCTCCCCGACGAACTGCTTGGCCGCCTCCTGGGCGGCCTCCAGCCGGTTCGGCGCCACGTCGTCGGCCTGCATGGACAGCGACACGTCGATGGCGAGCATGACGGTGGCCCGTTCGAGGGGCTCCTTGGTGTCCATCGCCGGCCGGGCCAGCGCGGTGGCGAGGACGAGCAGGCAGAGCAGGAACGCGGTGGCCGCCGCGTGCCGCCGCCAGCCCAGTCCCTTGGGCGCGAGGGTCCGCAGCAGGTCCACGTTGGTGAACCGCATGGCGTACGCCCGGCGGTGCAGCTGCCGCCAGACGTACGCGGCGGCCAGGGCGAGCACCGGCAGCACGGCCAGCAGCCACCACGGTTGCAGAAAACGGATCATCGTGTCGTCCCTCGGGTGCGGGCGTGCCGCTGCGCGGCCACGAATCGCACCATGTCCAGCAGCCAGTCTCGGTCCGTACGCAGCCGCAGGTGGGCCGCGCCCGCGGCGCGCAGTTCCGCGGCGATCGCCGCCCGCTGGGCGGCGGCCGCGTCGGCGTACCGGCGGCGCAGCCGCGGGTCGGCGGTCTGCACCTCGTGCAGCTCCCCCGTCTCCGGGTCGACCACGGGCAGCACCCCCACGTCGGGCAGCTCCAGCTCGCGCGGGTCCACCACCTCGATCGCCAGCACGTCGTGCCGGACCCGCAGCTTACGGATCGGGCGGCCCCACTGCTGCGGCGGTGCCAGGAAGTCGGAGATGACCACCGCCACCCCGCGGCGGCGCGGCGGCCGGTTGAGCATGTCGACCAGCGCGCCGAGGTCGCTGCGCCCGGGCTGGGTCTCGACCTCGGCGATCGCCCGGAGCAGGCCCTGCGCCTCCTTGCGACCGGCCCGGGCGGGCAGCCGGAGCAGGGTCCCCGGCCCGGTCGCCGGGGGTGCGCCGCGCCACCGGCCGGCCCGCGCGGGCGCCGGGGCGCCGGTGCCGACCACCGCTCCGATCCGGTTGCCGCCGCGTACCGTCAGGTGGGTCAGGGCGGCCGCCGCGGCGACCACCACGTCGCGCTTGAGCCACCGGCCGGTGCCGAAGTCCAGGCTCGCCGAGAGGTCCACCGCCAGCCAGGTCTCCAGTTCCCGGTCGGCCACCGTACGCCGGACGTGCGGCATCGTGGTCCGGGCGGTGACCGGCCAGTCCATCCGGCGTACGTCGTCGCCGGGGCGGTACTCGCGGGACTCCCCCGCCTCGCTGCCCGGCCCGGGCAGCAGTCCGGCGTAGTCCCCTTGGAGCAGGCCGTCGAGCTTGCGGGTGACCAGCAGTTGCAACCGGGACAGCACCGCCCCACTTCGCTCCGCGTCGTCCCGGGCCGGCATGGGTGGGGTCACGGCCGCTGCCCGGGCCAGCCCGCGCCGGCCGGCGCGCCCGGTGCCGGCGGGCTGGCCTGCTGCCGGGGCGCGACGGCGGGCAGCGGAATGGTCGACATCACCCGGTGCACGACGTGGTCGGCGGGCACGTCGTCGGCGAGCGCGTCGTAGCTGAGCACCAGCCGGTGGCGCAGGATGTCCGGGGCGATGTCCTGCACGTCCTGCGGCAGCGCGTAGTCCCGGCCGCGCAGCAACGCCAGCGCCCGGGTGGCCCGGACCAGCCCGAGCGAGGCGCGCGGGCTCGCACCGTACTGGATGAGCTGCGCGACGTCCGGCATGCCGTGCTCGGCCGGGGCACGGGTGGCCAGCACCAGCCGGACCGCGTAGTCGACCAGCGCGTTGTGCACGAAGACCTGGTCGGCCTTGCGCTGCAGGGCGATCAGGTCGGGGGTGCTGAACACCGGCGTGGGCTCGGGCGGGGAGACGCCCATCCGGTAGACGATCTCCCGCTCCTCGGCGTCGGTCGGGTAGCCCACCAGGATCTTCATCAGGAAGCGGTCGCGTTGCGCCTCCGGCAGGGGATAGACGCCCTCCTGCTCGATCGGGTTCTGCGTCGCCATCACCAGGAACGGGTCGGGCACCCGGTGGGTCTCACCGCCGATCGACACCTGGCGCTCGCTCATCACCTCCAGCAGCGCCGACTGCACCTTGGCCGGCGCCCGGTTGATCTCGTCGGCCAGCAGGAAGTTCACGAAGACCGGGCCGAGCTCGACATCGAACTTCTCGCTGGACTGGCGGTAGATCCGGGTGCCCACGATGTCGGCGGGGACCAGGTCGGGGGTGAACTGGACCCGGGCGAACGAGCCGCCCACCACCTGGGCGAGGGTCTCCACCGCGAGGGTCTTCGCCACCCCGGGCACCCCCTCCAGCAGGCAGTGCCCGCGGGCCAGCAGGGCGACGAACATCCGCTCGACCATCCGGTCCTGACCGACGATCACCCGCTTGATCTCGAACAGGGCGCGTTCCAGCAGGGTGGCGTCCTCGGCCGGGGTCGTGCCGACCGGCGGCGCCTCCGGCAGGGCCTCGGTCGGGGTCGGGGCGTCGGGCGTGGTCGGCTGGGCCACCGGTCCTCCACAGCATGATCGGTCGTCGCGGCGTGGTGCGTATCAAGACTGTCATGCCCGGCTGAGAGCGGAGGGTGGGAGAGACCGATTTTCGCCGCGCCGTCCCGCGCCCCGGAAAACGCTGAACACGGGTGGACAGGAAGGGGTACGGCGTGTGTACGATTCACCCCGTCGCCGGGCGGCTCCCCCCGTGGCCGCCCGGCGCTAAAACTTCCCGGAGCGCGGCCTAGACTCGCCCGGATGACCACTTCCCGCCCTGCCGACGAGGCGCCGATCTGCTCGGCACGCGGTTGCCGCGCGCCCGCCGCCTGGGCGCTGCGCTGGAACAATCCCCGCCTGCACGACCCCGACCGGCGCAAGACCTGGCTGGCCTGTCCCGAACACCGGGAATCGCTCGGCGCGTTTCTCGACGCGCGTGGCTTCCTGCGCGAGGTGGCGGCGGTGGCCGGATCGCCTACGCTCGAAGGGTGAGTGAGCGCAGCGGATCACCCCGGTGAACGGTGACGACCTCGCCGGGCCGCCGTCGGCCCCGGCCGGCCCGCTGGAACCGTGGCCGGACACCGTCCGCTGGCAGCCGATCTCCCCCGACCTGATCTGGGTGGAGCTGATCCGACTCGGCGTGCTGCTGGCCGTCCTGCTGATCGGCCTCGGCCTCGGCTGGGCGTTCAGCGGGCAGTGGCTCTTCGGCGCCGCCCTCGGCGTGGTCGTCCTGCTGGCCGGCTGGCGGGCGGCCACCATCGTCCGCGCGGTGCACGCCTGGGGGTACGCCGAGCGGGAGCACGACCTGCTGGTCCGGCACGGGCTGCTGGTCCGGCGGCTCTCCATCGTCCCGTACTCGCGGATGCAGTTCGTCGACGTCAGCGCCGGGCCGCTGGAGCGGGCGTTCGACCTGGCCACCGTGCAGTTGCACACGGCCGCGGCGGCGAGCGACGCGCGGGTGCCCGGGCTGCGGCCGGCGGAGGCCGCCCGGCTGCGCGACCGGCTGACCGCGCTCGGCGAGGACCGGGCGGAGGGCCTGTGAGCGACGGTCCGGCCGACCCCCGGCCCCCGGCCCACTGGCCGACCGCGCCGCAGCCCGGGGCGCCGGGGACGGCCGGGCAGGGCTGGCCCGGGCACGGCTGGCCGGGGCCACCCGGCGTCGCTCCCCCGCCCCGTGCGGAGCCCCGGCAGCGGCTGCATCCGTTGAGCCCCGCCCTGCACGGCGCCAAGTCCCTGGTCGTGGTGATCGCCGGGCTGTCCTGGTCCACGCTGTCCCGGGTGGGCTTCGGCTGGTTCGCCGCGATGGCCGCGGTGCTCGCCCTCGGCGCCACCGTGCTGGCCGTGATCAGCTGGTACAACACCGGCTACCACATCGTGGGCCGGGAGCTACGGGTGCACGAGGGGTTGATCTGGCGGCGGACCCGAGCCATCCCGCTGGAACGCTTGCAGGCCGTCGAGGTGGTCCGGCCGCTGCTGGCCCAGCTCACCGGGCTCGCGGAGCTGCGCCTGGAGGTGGTGGGCGGGGGCAAGACCGAGGCGCCGCTGGCGTACCTGGGGGTGGCCGAGGCGGCCGCGCTGCGCAAGCGCCTGCTCGCCGTCGCCGGCCGCCCGCCGGAGGCCGTCGCGCCCACCGCCGGCCAGGCCGCCGCGCCGGCGCCCGCCGGACGCCGGCTGCACACGGTACGCAACGCGGACCTGCTGGTCAGCCAACTGCTCACCCCGCAGGCGTTCCTGCTCCCGTTCGGCGTGGCCTTCGTGGTGACGCAGTTTCTCTCCCAGGGTTCCTGGTCGTTCATCGCGGTCGCCAGCACCCTGACCGCGATGGCGGGCGTCCTGCTGCAACCCGTCCGCCGGGTCCTCGACGACTGGGGCTTCCGGCTGGACCGGGACGGCGACACGCTGCGCGTCCGCAACGGCCTGCTGGAGACCCGGGTGCAGACGGTGCCGCTGCACCGGGTGCAGACCGTCGGGATCACCTGGCCGCTGCTGTGGCGGATGCGGAGCTGGCTGCGACTGCGGCTGGAGGTGGCCGGCTACTCGGCCGCCGAGCCGGACGACCGGAACCGCCCGGACCGCCTCCTTCCCGTCGGCGACCTGCGCACCGGTGAGCTGGTGGTGGCGGCGGTCCTGCCCGGCGTACGCCTCACCGCGCTGCCGCTGACCCCGCCGCCGCGGCGGGCCCGCTGGCTGCGCCCGCTCAGCCGGTCGGCGATCGGCGCGGGCCTCGACGACCGGGTCTTCGCCGCCCGCTCCGGGGTGCTCACCCGGCAGTTGGCGATCGTCCCGTACGCCCGGATCCAGAGCGTCCGGGTGACGCAGGGGCCGGCGCAGCGGCGGCTGCGACTGGCCACCGTGCACGCGGACACAGCCGGCGGGGCCGGCGTGTCCGCGCACGACCGGGACCTGGCCGAGGCGTGGGAGCTGGCGGCGGAGCTGACCGCCCGGGCGCACGCCGCCCGCCGCGCCGACGAAGATCCACACGCCTAGTCGGGTCGCAGCGGCACCCGCGCGCCCGGCGTTCGGTCGAAGGCCGGGCACGTCACGGGCGGCCGAGGGCCGGACCGGCCACCGACCCGTCAGCGATCGGCGGGCACCGGCGAGGGGTCGGCGGCGACGTCCCGTTCCACGGTCGGGGCGGTGCCGGGCGTCGCCCGGCCGGCCGCCGGGCCGTCGCTGAGCGCCGCCGGCTCCGGCGACGAGGGCCCGCTCCGCGCGCGCCGGGCCGCCCACCAGCGTTCGGCCAGGCCGACGACGAGGAAGGTGATCCCGACGTACGCCCAGCCGACCAGCACGTCGATCATGTAGTGCTCGCCGCTGTAGACCAGGGTGAACGTCATCGCCAGCGGGTACGCCAGCAGCAGCGGCCACCAGCGCCGCCGGGTGGCGCCCAGGAAGAACAGCACCACGAAGAGGGCGAACGCGGTGTGCAGGGAGGGCATCGCGGCCACCGGGTTGGCGGCGATCTGGCCGGCGTTGAGCAGATTGCCCGCGCCGTGCATGCCGAACGCCTTCCAGCCCCGGGTGGAGATCCGGGCCACCTCGGTGAGCAGGCCGTTCTGCGCGGCCCACCAGGGCGGCGCGGCCGGGTAGAGGAAGTAGGTGACCAGCCCGGCGGCGCAGAGGAAGCCCCAGCGCCGCATGTACGCGGCCCAGCGCCCGCGGTCCCGCAGCCAGAGCACCGCGGCGGCGGCCAGGGTCATCACGAAGTGGGAGAAGTAGACCCAGCTCGCCAGCACGTCCCACCAGTGCACGTCCGGCCGGTAGAGGTGCTGCTGCAACCAGACGGTGGGCACCTCACCGCCGGTGGCCCAGCCGAACAGGAAGCGGTCGGCGACGATCAGCTCCATGGCGTGCGGCGTCGCGCCGTTGTCAGCGAACCCGCGGGAGAGGTTGTACCCGGCGAGCAGCAGCACCACCGGAATCCAGTCCCGGGCGAACCGGAGGTGGCTGCGCCACGGCCGGGAGGAGTTCCAGGCGATGGTGGCCGCCCAGATCCAGACGAAGGCGTACGCCGGGTCGGTCGGCAGGCCGATGGCGAACCAGCCGGCCAGGAACGCCACCGCCCAGATCGCCATGGCTACGGCACGGCGCCGCCCGCCGTCGGGCGACGCGGCCGGGCCGGTCCGGGCGGGGGGCTGGGGATCTGTCACGACGGCCATCGCGGTCAAGGTTAACGGCGGGCGACGCAGCCACCGACGCCGACCACCGCCCGCCGCGCGGGACGGCCGCCGACCGGCCCGATCGCCGCGTGTGCGGGACCCCACGGGACCGACCCCGTCGACGGGGCGTGTCGGGACCCACCGGTTGCCGCCCGGCGTCGCCCCGGCGGCGGGCGAACACCTACGCTGAGACCATGCACGCGCCGCCCGAGCCCTCCTTCACGCCGGGCCTGACCGCCCGGGTCGAGCTGACCGTCACCGACGCCGACACCGCGCAGGCGGTGGGCTCCGGGGACGTGCCGGTGCTCAGCACCCCCCGGGTGCTGGCCCTGGCCGAGGCGGCGACCGTCGCCGCGACCGCCACCCGGATGCCGGCCGGGCAGACCACCGTCGGGCTGCGGGTCGAGCTGGACCACCGGGCCCCCACGCCGGTAGGCCGGACGGTGGTCGCGCAGGCCCGCCTCACCTCGGTCGACGGTCGGCGGCTGCTGTTCGAGGTGACCGTCGCCGACGGCGGGGAGACCGTCGCCGAGGGACGGGTCGAGCGGGTGCTGGTCGACCGGCAACGCTTCGTCGAGCGCGCCTCGCGGGCGTCATGACCGGCCGCTTCGTCGAGGTCGCCGACCGCGTCCACGTGCTGCGGGAGCCGCTGCTCCAGGTGAACGTGACGCTGGTGGTGGGCGACGGCGCGGCGCTGCTGGTGGACACCCTCTCCACGGCGGTCCAGGCGCGCGACCTGGCCGCCGCGGCCCGGGCGGTCACCCCGCACCCGTGGATCGTGGTCAACACCCACCACCACTTCGACCACTGCTTCGGCAACGCCACCCTGGCCGCCGACCCGCCCCGCCCGGTGTACGCGCACGCGCTGGCCGCCGTGGCGCTGCGCGAGCGCCCCGACGAGCTGCGCCGGGCCGCGTACGAGGAGATCCGGGAGGAGCGGCCGGAGCTCGCCGCCGAGCTGGCCGACACGGAGTTGCTGGCCCCGACGCACACCGTGCACACCGAGACGGTGCTGGACGTCGGCGGCCGGCGCGTGGTGCTGCGCCACCCGGGGCACGGGCACACCGACGCCGACCTGGTGGTGCACGTGCCCGACGCGGACGTGCTGGTCGCCGGTGACCTGGTCGAGCAGGGCGGGCCGCCGGCCTTCGAGGAGTCGTACCCGCTGCAGTGGCCGGACGCCGTCGCCGACCTGCTCCGGCTCACCACCCCCGCGACGGTGGTGGTGCCCGGGCACGGCGACCCGGTCGACGTCGAGTTCGTCCGCGCCCAGCACGCCCAACTCGTCCGGCAGGCCTGGCTGATCCGCGCCGGTCACACCGGCAACGCCCCGCCCGAGCGGGTGGCCGCCGATTCCCCCTTCGGCGCCCGCCCCGGCCTCATCGCCGCCCACCGCGGCTACGCCGAACTGAACGGCACCGCCTAACCCACCGTTACCTTTCAGTGAGCAAACGTGACTCATGATTGGCAGTCGTCCGTTGCCGGGCGACGTTGACCGGATGAACCGGTCTAGACGCTTCACGGCCCGCTGCCCCGCCTGCGGGTGCAGGTCTTACG